>JAKPXO010000147.1 GCA_029567505.1 Acidobacteriota bacterium | reverse complement strand
AAAAGTGGTGCGCCCGCCGCGATTCGAACGCGGGACCTTTAGATCCGGAGTCTAACGCTCTATCCGGGCTGAGCTACGGGCGCGAATTTCGAAAGAGCGGTGATGATGGGGTGAGAGACGGGGGTCGAACCCGCGACCACCGGAACCACAATCCGGCGCTCTACCGACTGAGCTACTCTCACCGCGCTCATTCGGACGGCGGAGGATATCAGAAACGCCCCGCACCGCCATCCCCCTCGGGGTGGCATCCTTCCGGGCCATGACATCTCCCGACGGCGCAACGCCTTCCGCCTCGTCCGAGGGCTCGCTCTCGAACCGGATCCTGCTCGGGCTCCTGCTCGGGGCGATCTGCGGCGTCGGCGCGAACCTCCTCCTCGTCCCGCGCTTCCCGGACGCCGTGGAGGCCGCGAACCGGTGGCTCTTTGTCCCGGTCGGACAGGTCTTCCTCCGGATGCTCTTCATGGTCGTCATCCCGCTCGTCTTCGCCTCGCTCGCGCTCGGGGTGGCGAGCCTCGGCGACCTGAAGCGGCTCGGCCGCGTCGGCGGCCGGACGATGCTCTACTTCCTCTCCGTCACCGCGTTCTCCGTCGCGATCGGGCTCGTCCTCGTGAATGTCCTCCGGCCCGGAGAGGGGCTCCCGGCGGAGACCCGCGAGAAGCTCCTCGAGACCTACCGCGGCGAGGCGGCGTCCCGCATGGAGAGCGCGGAGAAGGCCGACTTCGGGCCGTCGCTCCTCGTGAACATCGTCCCGCGCAACCCCGTCGCCGCGGCGGCGAAGGGCGACATGCTCCCGGTGATCTTCTTCGCCCTCCTCTTCGGCATCGGCGTCACGAAGCTGTCGGCCGAGAAGAACGCCCTGTGGATGAAGCTCCTCGAGGGGCTGGCCGACGTCACCGTCGTGATCATCGGAATGGCGCTGAAGCTCGCGCCGTTCGGCGTCTTCGGCCTGATCTTCTCCGTGACGTCGCGCTTCGGCTTCGACATCCTCCGCCAGCTCCTCTTCTTCGTCGTCACCGTCCTCCTGGGGCTCTCGCTCCTGATCTTCGGCGTCTACCCGCTCTACTTGAAGCTCCGTGCGGGCGTCTCGCCGATCGCCTTCCTCCGGAAGATGCGGCCGGTCATGATCACGGCTTTCTCGACGAGCTCCTCGAGCGCGACGCTCCCGACGACGATCGAGGTGTCGGAGCGCGAGCTCGGCGTCCCGCCGCAGATCGCCGGCTTCGTCCTGCCGCTCGGCGCGACGATGAACATGAACGGGACGGCGCTCTTCGAGGGGATCACCTGCGTCTTCCTCGCCCAGGTCTTCGGAGTCCACCTCTCGCTCGGCCAGCAGCTCTTCGTCATCGTCCTCGCCGTCCTCACGGCGATCGGCGTCGCGGGTGTGCCGGGAGGCTCCATCCCGCTCCTCGTTCTCGTCCTCACCTCCGTCGGAGTCCCCGCCGAGGGGATCGCCGTCATCATCGGAGTCGACCGCCTCCTCGACATGGCCCGCACCGTCCCGAACGTCGTCGGCGACGCGAGCTGCGCCGTCTACGTCGCGAAGAAGGAAGGCTTCGAGCTGAAGATCTGACCATGACGTTCACGCACGCCCTCGTGAGACCTCCGGCCTCGACCTTCGCCGACGGCCTGACGACCGCCGGCCTCGGATCTCCCGACCTGCCGCTCGCCCTCGCCCAGCACGAGGCCTACGTCCGTGCCCTCGAAGCGTGCGGGCTCTCCGTCACGCGGCTCCCTGCCGACGACCGCTTCCCGGACTCGACGTTCGTCGAGGACACGGCCGTCCTCGCCCGCGGCCTCGCCGTCCTCTGCCGGCCGGGCGCGCCGAGCCGGGCCGGCGAGGTCGAGGCGATCCGCACCGCCCTCGAGTCGTTCTTCCCCTCTGCCGTCGCCATCGAGGCGCCCGGGACGGTCGACGGCGGAGACGTCTGCGAGGCCGGCGACCACGTCTTCGTCGGCATCTCGGAGAGGACGAACGAGACAGGCGCCCGCCAGCTCGCCGCCCACCTCGCGACCCGCGGCCTCGGAACGACCCTCGTCGACGTTCGCGGGATCCCGGGACTCCTCCACCTCAAGAGCGGAATCGCGTGGCTCGGCGAGCGGACCCTCGCGCTCGCGCGCCCCTTCGCCGGCCGCCCCGAGTTCGCGGGCTGGGACGTCCTCGACGTCCCGGCCGGCGAGGAGTACGCCGCGAACGCCGTCCTCGTGAACGGCCACGTCCTCGTCGCCACGGGCTACCCGCGATTCGCGGCCGCCGTGAGCGCGCTCGGCCTCCCCGTCCTCACCCTCGACATGTCGGAGTTCCGCAAGCTCGACGGCGGCCTGAGCTGCCTCTCGCTTCGTTTCTAGCCGGTCCGCCCGCTGCGCGGTCGCTCCCGCAGGCGGCTGGCCCGAAGCCCGCACATCGCGATTCCCGATCTCGCGGACCGCTCGCTCCGACACGGTCGTCGAGCGGACGGGAGGGGCGTCCCGCGAGCGAGCGTTCGAGCACGCGCGGGGTACCCGCACGGCTCCGCGAGCAGGCCGCCGGGGGACGAGCGCGCACGGATTCGACGAGCGGAGCGAGGAGCTTGCGCGCTCGCCGGCGGCCCGCGCAGCGGAGCCGATGCGGGTCGCGCGCGCGCAGAGCTCGCCGTGGGACGTTCCTCCCGGCCGCGACTCGTGCGCCCCTGCGAGATGGCCTGCGGGGTCTCTCCGTCTCTCCGTCTCTCCGTCTCTCCTCTTCTCTCCCCCGTCCCCGTGAGAGACTCCCGCGCCATGCCGGGAAAGAAGAGCGAGGTGCGGGCGTGGCTCGCTTACGACTGGGCGAACTCCGCGTGGGCGATGACGGTCGCGGTGGCCGTGCTGCCGGTCTACTTCGCGGGGACGGTCGTGCCGAAGGGGGGCGTCGAGCTCCTCGGCTTCCGAATCGACGCGACGGTCCTCTGGGGCTACGTGAACAGCGCGTCGACGCTCGCGGTCTTCCTTACGGCGCCGATCCTCGGCGCGATCGCCGACCGGCTCGGCGCGCGCCGCAAGCTCCTCACCGCGTTCGGTCTCGCCGGGGGCCTCCTCACGATGCTCCTCGCGGCGTGCGGCCCGGGCGACGTCGCGACGACGCTCGTCATCTACGCCCTCTCGCAGATCGCCTTCGTCTCCGCGAACGTGTTCTACGACTCCTTCCTGCCGCACCTGGCGAAGGACGAGGAGCTCGACCGCCTCTCGGCGCGCGGCTTCGCCGTCGGGTACGTCGGCGGCTCGCTCCACTTCGTCCTCGCGCTCGTCCTGATGGCGACGCACGCGCGCTGGGGCCTGACCGCGGAGGCCGCCGCACGGATCGCCCTCGGCTCAGCCGGCCTCTGGTGGGCCGGCTTCGGGGCGATCACGTTCCTCGGCCTGAGGGAGCCGCCGCGGGAGGGCGAGAGGCCGGGCCTCCTCCGCGCGGTACGCGAGGGCATCGTCGACACCCTCGCGACGACGCGCCGCGTCGTGCGGGTGAAGCCGGTCCTCCTCTTCCTCCTCGCGTTCGTCCTCTACAACGACGGCGTCCAGACCGTCATCAAGATGGCCTCGCTCTACGGCACCGAGGAGGTCGGGGTCGGGCTTCCGCTGATGATGGGGACGCTCCTCGGCATCCAGCTCATCGCGATGGTCGGGGCTCTCCTCTTCGCGCGCCTCGCGGCCGCCTGGGGGACCAAGCGCGCGCTCGTCCTCGCCGTCGCGCTCTGGCTCGTCGCGGTCGGCTGGGCGTACCTCCTGACGACGCCCGCAGGCTTCGTCGTCCTCGCGGCGCTCGCGGGCCTCGTCCTCGGGGCGGTCCAGGCGCTCTCCCGCTCGCTCTTCGCCGCGATGATCCCGCGCGAGTCGTCGGCCGAGCTCTTCGGCTTCTTCTCCGTCTTCAACAAGCTCGCCGGCGTCCTCGGGACCTTTCTCTTCGCGACGGTGCGGCAGGCGACCGGGACCTCGCGCCTCGCGATCCTCTCGGTCGCCGTCCTCTTCGTCGCCGGCCTCGTCCTCCTCCTCCGGGTGAACGAGGCCGAGGCGCGCGCGCGCCGCGACGAGCTGCGCGGGGACGGCGCTACAACACCGACCAGGCGAGGGAGTTGAAGAGGAACGGGAACGTCGCGTTCGTCTGCGCGCGGTGCTGCGGGCGGAACCCGAGGAGGACGACCTTCCCCTTCCCGAGCGTCAGCGCGACCGCGGCGGCGTTCCGGGCCAGCTTCTCCTCGCCGCGGATCCAGCCGGCGACGAGGACGTCGCGCCCGTCGGCCGGGTAGGCCGCGAGCACCTCGCGCGTCATCTCCGCCCCCGGGATCGTCGTCTGGAAGGCGAGCGGCCCGTCCAGGAACCCGGGAACGGACGTGGGAAGCCCCCACGTGACCGGGTGCGTCGGGCTCACGTCGAGTCGGACGAGCCCGCCGGGGCAGAGGAACTCGTCGCCCTTCACGCGCGCGAGCGCGTTGCGCACCGGGAGCCCGAGCTCCTCGACGAGGTACTCCGTGGAGGAGCCGAGCGCGACGAGCGTCCCGCCCCCCTCCACGAACGCGCGGAGCGCCGCCGCGCCTTCCTTCCCGAGGCCGCCCGCGTACTCGGGCCGCGGGTCCGGGAAGTAGCGCATCGCCCCCTCCTCCCGCTTCGGCTTGCCGTCCGCGATCACCTCCTTGTCGACGTCGGGGAGGACGATCACGTCGAGGCGCGCGCCGAGCTTCCCGGCGCGGAGCGCCGCGTTGTCGAGCGTCAGCGGCGCGAAGCCGTAGCGCTCGAGGAGGAAGCGCGTCCACCCCTCGTCCATCGAGGCGCTCCAGGGCTTGTAGAGGCCGACGCGCGGAGCCCGGAACGGCTTCGCGCCGGCCGGCGCGGCCGCGAGCGGCGCGAGCTGCAGGCCGAGGTCCGCGGCGGCGCGCGAGGCCGCTTCGGCGGCGGCCGCGTCGAGGACGATCGTGCCGGCGGCGAACGCCCCGTCGGCCGCCGGGAGGATCGACACCGCGCCCCCCTTCCGCGCGGCCGCGACGACCTTCCAGCGCTCCGGGCTCTCGGGGCCGAGAGCCACCGCCGTCGTGCCGGAGGGGAGAGAGGGCACCGGCCCCGTCGCGCCGAGAGGCCGCAGGGACTCCGGGAGCCGCCCCTTCTCCACCGTCACCCCCATCGAGAGCGGCAGGCTCCAGGCGGTGACGTCGTACGGCGCCACGATCTCCTTCCCCGGCACGAGCTTCACCTCGGGGAAGCGCTGCACCTCGAGCATCTCGCGGACGAAGCGGCCGTACGGCTGCGCGAGCGGCACCCACGCATCGCCGGTCGAATCGGCCTTCACCTCGACGCCGTGCTCGACGAGGAGGGCGGCCAGCGCGCGCGCCGTCGCCGGGTCGCGCTGGGCCATCGGGATGCGGTACCCCTCGCCGGGCGCGGCGGCCGCGATCGAGGCGCGCGCCTTCGCGAGCATGTTCCGGAGGACGTCCTCGCGGTGCGTGGCGCAGTACTCGTGGATCGCGTCGGAGGCGACGCGCTCGTAGTCCATGACGTCGCGCAGGCGCCACGTCCCGCCCCGCCAGGGGTTCGGGAAGTTGACCTGGGGTCCGTACTCGACGAGGCCCTTGCCGCCTCCGCGCAGCTCGGTCGGCGGGACCTCGATCGGCGTCGCGAGGCGGACCGAGGCGACCTCGGTCAGGACGCCCGTCACGTTCTTCCACCACGCCGTGTTCTTCGAGCCCCCCGGCCAGGAGACGTCGAACGCCCAGGCGGAGATGACGCCGCTCTTTCCGGCCTGCTCGAGCCGCATCGACATCAGCGACCCGATCATGTTGACCTCCCGGATCACGAGGGGGTCGATGTCGGGGTCGAGCGGGTCGGCGTACGGCGGCACGAACATCCGCGGCCCGCTCGTACCCATCTGGTGCTCGTCGAGGAAGACCTGCGGGAACCAGTCGTGGTAGAGGACGCGGCTGATCGCCTTCGTCTCGGCCTGCGTCAGCTGCGCGAAGTCGCGGTTGTTGTCGTGCCCGACGTAGTGGTGGTAGAGCCACGGCATCCGGCTTCCCTCCCACCGCGTGCCGAGGTTCTTCCGGTACCAGTCGACCTCCATCCGGTGACCGTCGGGGTTGAGCGACGGGACGAGGAGGAGGACGACCTCCGAGAGGCGGCGCTTCGTCTCGGCGTCCTCGGCCGTTGCGAGCGCGTGCGCCCACTCCATCGCCATCTGCGAGGCGCCGATCTCGCTCGCGTGGATGCCGCAGGTGACGAGGAGGACCGCCTTCCCCTCGCCGACGAGCGCGGTCGCCTCCGCCTCGGAGAGGCCGCGCGGGTCGGCGAGACGGCGGGCGACCTCGCGGAGCCTTCGCTGGTTCGCGAGGTTCTCCGGCGAGGAGATCGCCGCGAGGATCATCTCCTCGCCGCGCGTCGAGGTCCCGATCGTCGTCACCTCGACGCGGTCCGACGCGGCGTCGAGCGCGCGGAAGTACGACACGATCTGGCCCCAGTCGGCCAGAGTCCGGTCGGCGCCGACGGGGAGTCTCAGGTGCTCCGCCGGGCTCGGGGGAGCGGCGGCGACCGGGAGCGCGAGAGAGAGGACGAACGCGGCGGCGAGCGCGGAGCGGAGGCGGAGGGCGCGCATGACCCGAAAGTCTACGCGCCGCGCGCGGCGTTCAGACCTTCAGCCTGCGCGAGACGTCGAGGACGGCCGGGGTGTTCGCGAGCGGGAGGAGAGGGGCCATCAGGAACGCCTTGACCTCGCTCGCCAGCTCCTCGAGCCTCGGTTCGCCGACGCCGAAGGCCTCGGCGAACCGGCCGATGACGGCCCGCTCCGCCGCCGAGTAGTTCCCGTCGACGAGGGCGACGAGGAGGGCGGATTGCAGCAGGAGCTCCCGGCCCTTCGGCTCGGGGAGCGTCTCAGCGAGCTCCGCCGGGGACGGGTCGGAGGCCGTGGTGTCGACGGGCGCGAGCTCCTCGATGAGGGCGACCTCGCGCGGGTCGGCCGCGCCGTCCGCGCGGGCTACGGCGAGCATCGCCCGGCCGACCGCGTTCGCCTGCGCGTCGTTGAGCTCCACGTCCTGGAAAAGGCGCATCGTCGGGCCCCCCGTCGTTCTCGTTCTGCCGAGTGGCGGCGGCGATGATACCGCTCCGGGTCGGGCCCGAAAGGGGCGCCGCGCCGCCGCCGGCCGGCCCGCTCAGTCGACGAGCTCGGAGACCCGGACCCGCAGGACGCCGCTCTTCTCGAGTAAGCGGAATCGGACCTCGAGGAAGTCGACGGTCGCGGCGTGGGGGTGTCCGATGACGACCGCGTGCCCCTTCGTCGCCGCCGTCGAGAGGGCGCGCGCGAAGGCCGTCCCGAGCGCCTCCGGAGCCCCGCCGATCGCCGCCGCCTCGGCCCGTGCGTCGTCCAGGAAGACGTCGCGCGGGATCGTCGCGAGCCCGAGCGCCCGGGCCTCTTCCGTCGCGACGCTCGCCGCCGAGGTCTTCGAGTCGAGGAAGAAGAGCCCCTTCGTCCGGACGACGGAGAGGACGGCGCGGACGACCCTCCGGTCGGCCGTGGCGACGGAGCCCTGGTGGTTGTTCAGGCCGATCGCCCCCGGGACGGCGGCGATCGCCTCTTCCACGCGCCGGGCGACCGTGGCGTCGTCGTCGTCCGAGGAGATCGTCCCCGGCTCGTAGGGGCCCCGCGAGCCCGCCATGGGGAGATGGACGAGGAGGTCCCATCCCTTTCGCTTCGCGAGGGCCGCCGCCTCCCGCGCCAGTGGCGCATCGGGAAGAACGGCGATCGCGAGCGGCCCGGAGAGCCGCTCGAGGCGGGCGAGCGACCCGTCGGCGTTCCCGACGTCGTCGATGACGACGGCGATCGCGCCGCGGCCCGTGCCGGCCGCCGGCTCGAAGTCGGGCGGGACGCTCGTCGGCCGGGGAACCGCCGTCGGGGCCGGGACCGGGGTCGGGGCGGCGATCGTCGGGACCGGCGTCGGGGTCGGCGTCGGCGGCGCCTCTGGCGTCCGTCCGTAGCGGAGCCAGAGGAACGCGAGGGCAAAGAGGAACGCGAGGCCCGCGAGGAGCGCCAGCGCCCGCCCGCAGCCGCCCCGCCGCCGGGCCGCCGTCACGAGGCGCGCGCGCGGGGAGCGGGGAGCTCGGCGACCACCTTCAGAGCCCGCTCGAGGAACGGGTCCGGAAGCTTCCCCTCCTCCCCTTCCTCGGGGAGGACGTGGAAGACGCGGTCGTCGGGCGCGAGACCTCTCGGCGAGAGCGTCCGGCCGGCGGGGGTCCGGACTTTCCCGACGGTGATCCGGAGCGCGCCGCCGCTCGCGAGACGGACGACCTCCTGGGTCAGACCCATGCCGAAGGTCGGCTCCCCGACGACGCGGATCCGGAGCTTTGCCTTGTCGGGAACGGCCACCGCCGCCCCCGGATCATCCGGCGCGAACGCGTCGGCCGACTTCTCTTCCCGGCGCGCTGCCGCGCCGACGTCGACACCGAGCTCCCGGGCCGCGCCCTCGCGGAGCGCGGCGGCGAAGAGCTCGGCGGGTCCGCCCGTCCCGCTGTCGACGAGGAGGACGAGCCCCCCGTCGTGCAGGCGCCGGCCCGCTTCGACGGTGAAGGTCCGGGTCTGGATCTTCCGTCCCTTCAGCTCGCCGATCGGCCCGGGCGGGCCGAGTAGCGCGGCGGTCCGGGCCGCTTCCTCCCAGGTCCCCCAGGCGTTTCCGCGCAGGTCGAGGACGAGCGACTTCGTCCGGTCGAGCGGCTCGAGGATCTTCGCGAGGGCGTCGGCCGTCCCGGGCCCGAACGCCGGCACCTTCACGACGAGCTCCCCGGAAACGCGCTCGGCCGAGGGAAGGCTCGGGGTCCAGGACGCGCGCACGATCTCGAGCGTGCGCCGCCGGGGCTTCTCCTCCCGGACGACGAGGACCGTCCCCTTGCCCCCGGGCTTGCCGGAGAGGGCGGCCTCGACCTCCCAGAGAGCCAGGCTTCGGGCCGAGACGTCGCCCACCTTCTCGATCAGGTCGTCGGTCCTGATTCCGGCGGCCGCGGCGGGGCTCCCGGGAACGGCGGTGACGACGACCGGGTAGCCGGAGCGACGCGCCAGCACGAGCCCCGACTCGACGTGGTCGGTCTTCTCGCGGGCCGCGCGAGCCGCCTCGAAGGCGGCCATCTTCTCGGGCGCGACGTACTCCGAGAACGGGTCCATCGCTTCGGTCATCCCCGAAAAGGCCCCCGCCAGGAGAGGCCGGACCTCGACCTTCTCGACGTAGTTCCCCCGCACGAGCGAAAGGACCTCCGTGAAGAGGCCGAGAGGCTGATAGAGACCGTCTTTCGCGCCCTTCCCCTTCTTCTCGTCGGCGCCCAGACCGGGGAGGACGACGAAGAGCGTGCCGAGGAGGGCGAGCGAGCCGAGGAACGAGGCGAGCCGGGACTTCGTCACCGCTCGATGATACGGGATCGCGTTCGGGCGGTTTCGGGACCGTCCACGCCAGGCCGCCTTCGCCGGCCCGGGTTGGCGGCGTTCTACCGGAGCCAGCCGCGGGGGTCGACCGAGGCGCGGCTTTCGCGGATCTCGAAGTAGACGCCGGCGGCCTCCTCCTCGGGAGGGTCCGCGACCCTCCCGAGGACCTCGCCGAGCGCCACCCTCGTGCCGCGGGGCACCGTTCCCGTCATCAGGTGGCCGTAGAGCGTGAAGACGCCGTCACCGTGGTCGAGGACGACGAGGTTCCCGTATCCCTTGAGCCACTGGGCGTAGACGACGTCGCCCGCGAAGACGGCGCGCACCGGCGTGCCGGTCGGCGCGTCGATCGTCCACCCGCTCGAGCGGAGGAAGGTCCGCGGGAAGCGGGGGTTCGCGATCCGCCCGAAGGGGACGACCACCTTTCCGCGCGTCGGCCAGTCGAGAGCCCCCTTGTACCTCCGAATGGAGACCGAACCGGCCGGGAGGGCCCGGCCCCGCGTCTCGAGGAGCTCGAGGAGCGCCTCGAGACGGGCCGTCTTGTCCTCGAGCGCGGCGACGTTCGACCGCTGCTCCTCGGCCGTCCTCTCGAGGCGCGCGAGGAGGGTGGCCTTCTCGGCGCGCGCACGTTGCAGAGCTCTCTCGGCCTCGCGGGTCTCGGCCGCGACGCCGGCGATCGCCGTACGGAGGGTCGTGAGGTTCCGCTCCTTCACGGCGAGTTCGACGAGAGAGCCCTCGTAGTCCCTGAGGAGGCGGGCGTCCCGCGAGGCCAGGAACGAGAGGAGCTGGAGCCCCCTGAGAAACGACTCGCCGGAATCGGCGGAGGCGAGCGTCTGAAGATAGCCGAGACGACCCATCCGGTAGAGGGCGTCGAGCCTCCGGGAGAGGTCGTCCCGGAGGGCGACGCTCTGCCGTCGCGCATGGTCCCGCTCGGCCTGCGCCTCGGCGGCGGCGCGTTCGGTCTCCGCGGCGCGCAGCTCCAGGATCCTCCGCTCGGTGGTCCGCAGCTCGAGGTTCGCCTCGGCCGCCTCGAGCTGCTGCCGCACGTCGACGGCCCGTTGCCGGGTCTCCTCGTAGCGGGTCTTCAGCCCCGCGAGCCGGCGGCGGAGCGCCTCCAGCTCCCGGCGACGGTCCGTCCCGGCCGCGTCCCGCGTCACGACGGCCGGCTCTCGCTCCTGCCCGTGGGCGACGGAAGAAGCCAGCAGCGCGAGAAGGGGAAGAAGGCGGAGCCGCGAGCCGCGCCTGCGGCGGTTCCCGCCCCCGGGGCACGGCTCGCCGAACCGGGTCAGAACAGCGGCGCTCCGTCGAGCGGCTCCGGCGGCGTGAGGCCGAGAGCCTTGTAGATCGTCGCCGGCACGTCGGCCATTCCGGGTCGCGGCGTCGTCCGGAGCGGGCGGCTCGAGAAGAGGATCCCCGGGACGACGTCCGGGTCGACCGAGCAGTGGTCCCCCGACCAGACCTGCCTGTTCTCCTCGTAGAGCTCGGGCGTCACGACGCCGAGCGTCGCCTGCCAGCCGACGCGGTACCCGTCGCTGTTCGTCACGAAGATGTCGGGGATGACGTTCGCGTCGAAGGAGGGATAGGCCTCCTCGCGGAAGTAGACCCTCTCGACCGGGCGGCGTCCCGTCGCCTCGTCGACCAGGGCCATCAGCCCCGCCTTGATCTCGCTCCGGACCGCGTCGTATTCCGCCCCCGGCTCGACCGTGCCCTGCGCCTCGCGCCCCCGCAGGTTGACGTAGATCTCGCCGAGACCCATGGAGTAGGCCTTCGTCCGGGACCAGTCGACGTTCGGCCAGAACTCCCCCTGGCTGAAGAGCTGCTCGAGGTCGGCCAGCTTCTCCTCGCCCCCCTTCATCCCGAGGTAGCCGTTCCGGGCGAGCCAGGTGTTGTAGTTGATGGAGCGGCGCCAGCTCGCAAAGCCGTGGTCGGAGCACACGAGGAGGAGGTCGTCGGGGCCGAGCTCCTTCTGCGCGTCGCCGACGATCTCGTCCATCTGCCTGTAGTTCCGTTCGACGGAGGGGCCGAACTTCGCCGCCTTCTCCGCGTCGTACATCGGGTGGGTCGGGTCGAGGAAGCGCCACATCACGTGCCCGACCCGGTCGGTGAACTCGTAGACCTGGATGTAGAGGCGCACGTCTTTCTCGGCGAGGAGCCCGTCCATCATCTTCCGGTACTGCTGGACGGTGTGGGTCACGTCGTCGAGGAACGTCGGCTCGTCGATCGTCTCCTCGCTCATCGACCAGGTGTCGATCGACCAGCCGGCCGTCTTGTAGAGGCCGAACCGCTTGGCCAGGCTCTTCGCGAGCCCCCGCGGGGCGGTGATCTTCACGTTCGGCGGGAGGTCCACCGGGTTGAAGTGGATCGGCGAGAGGTAGAGCTCGATCTCGGGAGCGATCCGCGCGAGGTGGAACCGGCCGATACCGGTGAGCTTGACGACGGGGTTGAACGCGAACGTGAACGTGACCCAGGGGGACCACTCCCCCGGCTTGATCGTCACCGGGTCGCTCCCCTCGGGCTCGATCCGCAGGCGGCCCCCGTCGGGGAGGACGGTCAGCGTCATCGGCGTCTTGATGACGGGCGGCTCGGGGAAGAGCTTGTTGTACGGCCCGAAGACCTCCGTCCGGATCGTCCCGACGTTCGACTCGAGGCGGATCAGCTCGACGGAGAACTCGTTCTTGTTCTTCGGCGCGAAGAACGGGTCGGAGGTGTAGTAGCTCGGCGTCCCGATCCGCCCGCGCAGGTCCGGGACTCCGAGACCCGACAGGAGGCGCCCCTCGTCGTAGTCGACGGCGGGGAACGTCACCGGGACGTGGAGGACGACGGACCGGATCCCGTTCTTCCCCGCCACCTCCCAGAACGGCGTCCCCTGGCGGTGGTTGACGACCGTCTGGAGCGACTCCGGCAGCAGGCCGCCGAAGCGGTACGAGAAGAAGGCGGCCGGAAGGGCGAGGCCGAGAGCGACCAGCGCCGCGGGCTTCGTCCGCTTCAGGACGAGCCGGCCGATGAGGAAGACGAGGAGGAACGCCAGGAGCGCTCCGGCCGCCGCCGCACCGGCCCGGTTCCCGCGGCCGAGGAGGAAGCCCTTCTTCCCCTCGGAGACGATCGCGAACTCGGGCCGGTAGGTCTTCGGATCGCGCTTCAGGAAGTCGAAGATCAGCGTCCGGCCCGGGGAGAGGCCGGTCGAGAAGGTCGACCAGGAGACGGGAGTCTGGGCCGGGATCGTCGGCCGGAGGGGGGAGAAGCTCCCCTCCCGGGCGAGCTTCGCCAGGTTCGGGAGCTTCCCTTCGGCGATCATCTGGGAGACGAGCCGATGGTCGGCGCCGTCGAACCCGAGGACGACGACCCGGCCCTTCACCTCCTCCGCCGGAGCGGCCGGAGCCGTGGCGGCGAGGACGGCGAGGAGGGCGGCCGGGAGGACGAGACCGGCAGCGGGTCGGGGGGGCATCCGAAGGTGCGGCACGCGGCATTCTAATCACGCGGTCGCGATCCGCCCCCGGCCCTCGGGCGGAGGTAGAATTCGGGGTCGCGCCGTTCCCGTTGCGCGGAGGAGTCCCTTGTCGACCGGAATGCTCGTCGCCCTCGCCGTCGCGGCCGTTGCCGTGATCGCCGCCGTCGTCCTCTTCCGCTCCCTGTCCGCCCTCAAGACCGCCTCCGCAGAGCAGAGCGCTCAGCTCGAGGAGAAAGCCGGCCAGCTCGAGCAGGAGAAGGAGCGGCTCGCCGGGCAGCTGGCCGCGGCGATCGAGGAACGGGACGCCCTCGCCGAGAAGTCCGCGGAGCTCGGCACCCGCCTCGCGGCCGTGGAGGCCGAGCTGGACACCACGAAGGCCGAGCGCGACTCGCTCGCCGACAAGGCGAAGCGGGAGCAGACGACCCAGCGCTTCTTCTTCGGCCGGAAGGCGCGGGAGGCGTTCGAGACGTTCCGCCAGCGCCTCGCGGCCGACGGCTTCCCGGAGCGACTGGAGGAGCTGGCCGGCGACAACCCGAAGACGCTCACCGAGGAGGCCCGGAAGATCCTCAAGGACGTCGAGTCGTGGGCCGAGCAGGGGGGCGTCGAAGACGCCACGATCCTCCACACCCTCGCCCTCGTCGACTACTCCCGCGGCGACGTCGAGCGCGCACGGCTCCGCCTGCGCAAGGCGGCGCGGACCTCGTCCGACGCCCTCCTCTTCGAGAACCTGGGCGACCTCTACCGGATCTCCGGGAAGCTCCGTACCGCGCTCGAGAACTACAAGATCGCCGCGAAGACCGCCCCGGAGACCTCCCCGGTCCACCGCAAGCTCGGGCTCGCGCTGTACGACGCGAAGGACTTCGGCGCGGCCGTCAAGCCGCTGAAGACCGCCCTCGAGCTGCACCGGGAGGACCCGGACCTCCACCTGAGGACGGCGCGGGCGCTCCTCGAGTCGGGCGACTTCCAGGGGACCGTCGAGGTCGCCCAGGCCGCCGGCCGGAAGTTCCCGAAGGACCCGCTCCTCCCCTCCTGCGCCATCCTCGCGTACGGCCGGATGAAGAAGTTCCGGGACGCGCAGAAGACGTTCGAGAAAGCCGTCGAGATCGACCCGAAGAGCGCCGACGTCCACGTCGCTCACGGGATGGCCCTCCTCGACGAGGGGAAGCTGCCGGAGGCCGCGGAGTCGTTCCGGACCGCCCTCGAGTGCGACGCCTCCCGTCCGGAGGCGCACTACGGCCTGGGGCTCGCCGCCAACCGCGACTTCGCGTTCGACACCGCGCTCGGGCACCTGAAGAAGTCCGTCGGCCTGAAGCCCGACTACGCCGAGGCGTGGTACGCGATGAAGACGACCTACGAGGGGCTGAAGAAGTTCGAGGCAGCCGTCGAGGCCCTGAACAAGGCGATCGCGCTCAACCCGCGCCTGTCGGCCTGAGTGGATCGGGGAGGCTCGCCACGAGCCTCCCCGCGGCGCCTCCGGCGCCTCCCCTCGATCGGGGAATCCTAAGTGGATCGGGGAGGCTCGCCACGAGCCTCCCCGCGGCGCCTCCGGCCCCTCCCCTCGGTCGAGGCGGCGTCAGGCCCTCACCCAGTCGACCTTCCCCGTCGGCGTCGAGACGTCCCCGCCGAGGTGGGAGACGTCGTCCAGCAGGAGTGGTCGCGCGGCCCCCTCCCCGTCCCACTCGAAGACGGAGAGCGAGCCGTTCCGCTGACGCACCTCGTCCATCCGGGCGAGTTCGCGCCCGAGGAGCGTCGCCGCGAAGATCCGGTTGAAGCGCCCGTGGGCGACGACGAGCGGCGCGGCCGGCCCGGCGGCTCGCAGGCGCGCAAGGACGCGCGCCGCACGCGCACCCGCGACGATCGGGCTCTCGCCGCGCGGCGGCGCGGCGTCGACGTCCCCCGAGCGCCACTTCGCGCGGAGCTCGGCGACGCTCCGGTCCATCTCGTCGTCGAGCGGCAGGCCGGTCCAGACGCCCCAGTCGAACTCCACGAGCTCGAGGTCCAGCCTCACCGCGAGGCCGTGCGGCGCCGCGCAGATCGCGGCGGTCTCCCGCGCGCGGGCCATCGGGCTCGCGACGACGTCGTCGATCTCCGCCTCGGCGAGGCGGACCGAGAGCGCCTCCGCCTGGCGGCGGCCGCGCCGCGTGAGCGGGGTGTCGAGGCGACACCCCTGGAGCGTCCCGCCGAGGTTCCCTTCGCTCTCGCCGTGACGGACGAGGAAGATCTTCATCCGCGCGATTCTACGAATCCGTATCATGCCCGCCGATGTCGAGGACCACCGAGGAGCAGTTCCCGGCGCTTTCCGCCCGGATTCCGGACGCCGAGGCGCGCGCCCACTTCACCTGGCCGTTCCTCCGCGCGAGCGAGGTCTTCGACGAGCTCGTCGACTCCGCCTCGGCCGAGGTCCTCCGGCGGGCCGGCGCCTGGCCGGTCGCCCCCGGGACCGAGCCGGCGGCGCTCGTCGCCGCCCGAGGCTGGGCGCCTCGGAGCCTGCCGCTCGTCGCCTTCGTCCACCGCAAGCTCGCCGCCGCGGGCCACCTCGTCGCTTCCGGGGGCGGGTACGCGCCCTCCGGCACCCAGCCGGGCGACCTCGCGGCGCTCGAGGACGAGCTCGCCGCGATCGACGCGGACTCGGCCGTCGCGGGCGAGGCGGTGAGGATCCTCGTCGAGGAGGCGGGGAGCTTCCTCTCCGGCGAGAAGACGGGAGAGGAGATCCTCTTCCGCCCCGACCGGCTCCCGCTCTGGTTCCGCTACTTCTCGAACCGCAACCTCCTCTACGGCGTCAACAACTCCCTCGGCGCCCTCGCGCTCTCGCGCGTCCTCCCGGCCTCGGGCGCCCGCGTCCTCGAGATCGGCGGCGGCGCGGGGAGCGCCGCGGAGGCCGCTCTCGCTCACCTCGGCGGACGCGTCTCCCGCTATCTCTTCACCGAGGTCGTCCCGACGTTCGCGCGGAGGGGCGAGCGGGCCGCGCGCGCCGCGGCTGCGCCGGGAGTCGCCGTCGAGGCGGCGAAGCTCGACATGACGAAGCCGTGGGCGGCGCAGGGAGCGGCCCCCGGAGCGTTCGACGCCGTCTACTCCGTCAACTGCTTCCACGTCGCCCCCGACCTCTCGGCCGTCCTCGCCGAGGCGCGGGAGGCGCTCGCCCCCGGCGGAGCACTCGTCGTCTCCGAGTGCGTCCGCCCGCTCGGGAACGACCAGCCGATCTACGTGGAGCTCGTCTTCGACCTCCTCGAGAGTTTCACCCGCGTCACGCTCGACCCCTTCGCCCGCCCGACGCACGGCTTCCTGACGCCGGCCGCCTGGCGCGAGTCGCTCCGGCGGGCCGGCTTCGTGGACGTGACGTTCCTCCCGGACGCCGAGGAGCTCGCGCGGAGCTACCCGAGCTTCTTCGCCTCGGCCGTGACGGCGCGGAAGGGCTGACGTGCGTCTCCCCCGCCCGCTCGACACCGTGGAGGTCCGCGTCCTCGGGGCGCTCCTCGAGAAGGAGCTCCTGACCCCCGACGTCTACCCGATGACGCTCCCGGGGCTGCTCGCGGCCTGCAACCAGAAGACCTCGCGGGAGCCGGTGACCGAGCTCTCCGCCGCGGAGACGACCGCCGCCCTCGACCGGCTCCGGGAGCTCGTCCTCGTCTGGAAGGTGACGGGCGGGCGAGCCGAGAAGTGGGAGCACAACCTCGAGGCGAAGTGGCAGGCCGGGAAGCCGGAGAAGGCGATCCTCGCCCTCCTCCTCCTCCGCGGCGCGCAGACCGCCGCCGAGCTCCGCGCGCGCGCCGAGAGGATGCACGAGCTCGCCTCCGTCGAGGCCGCTGAGGCGCTCCTCGGAGCGATGGCCGCGCACGCCGAGCCGCTCGTCGCCGAGCTTCCGCGCCGGCCGGGGCAGAAGGAGACGCGCTGGACCCACCTCGTCTCGGGAGCGCCGCCCGCCGAGGCGTCGTCCCCACGCGCCGCCGTACCGCCACGCCTCTCGCCGATGGAGGAGCGGTTCCTCGCCCTGGAGGAGCGAGTCGGCGCGCTCGAGGCCGAGCTCGCCGCGCTCCGGGGCTCGCTCGGCGGGTAGAAGGGCCGTCGCTCAGCGCCAGTCGTCGAGGATGAAGACGTCCTCGATGTCGTACCCCGGGTGCCGGGCGTGGTGCATCGCCACGCCCTGCAGGAACGGGAGCCACCCGGCCGCCCGGAGCGTCTGCCACGCCCCGACCCGCCCCGAGCCCGTCCCCGCGGTGACCACCGTCGCGCCGGCCGCGGCCGCCCAGGCTTCGACCGCCTCGAGGAGGAGACGAAGGCGCTCCTCGCCCCCTTCGCCGGAAGGGACCACGCCGAAGCGCACCGCCGCGCGCCCCGACCCCGCCTCGCTTCCCTTGCCGGCGTGACAGACGGCGAAGCCTTCGAGGCGCGAGCCTTCCCGGAGAAGGACCGTGTCGCCCGTCTCCTGCTCGCCGACGGAGAGGATCTCGCCCGTCACGTCGAGCCCGTCGAAGACCTGGTCGGCGAGCTCCCGGCAGGCCGAGAGCGCCTCCGCCTGCGCGTCGGGAGAAAGGTGCGAGAGGGCCTCGAAGCCCGCGGTCGCCTCCCCTCCGGCCACGGGCGTCTTCTGCATCAGGACGGCCAGGCTCATCGGCCAGTAGCCGTGGCGCTGGTAGAGGCCGACCGTCCTCGGGTCCGTGACCGACGTGTAGAGACCCCGGAGCGCGACCTGCGGCCGGTCGAGGAGCCGGAGCGCCTCCTCGACGAGCGGGTGCGCGAGGCCGCGCCCCTGGCGCGGCGGGTCGACCGCGAGGGGGCCGAAGAGGCCGACGCTCCCCCAGCGGGAGACGAAGTTCGTCCCGGCGAGCACACCGTCCTCGAGGAGGGCGATCGCGGCGTCCGGGTCGGCGGCCCAACGGCACCGCACGCGTTCGGCGTCGCCATCGAAGGTGAGAGGGTCAGCCAGGCCCCGGAGCGTCCCGAAGGCTCGCCGGTAGATCCCGTCGGCCTCGCGCAGCTCGCTCTCGCGAAGCGGTCGGAGCTCGATCGTCATGGCGCGACCTCCTTCTCCATCTTGCACCGCCTCCCGGCCTTTCAGAGCGTCGAGCCCGGATCGCGCGCGTAGACGACCGGGACGGCCCAGTCGAGAGGGCCGCACGCGGCGTCGCACCGGACGGCCAGGCGGGCCTCGCGCGCCGCGTCGCCCAGGGCGCGACCGAGCGCGAGGGAGCGGTAGAGCTCGCGCGCGAAGACGACGGCCGCGGTGTCGAGGACGCTGAACTGGTTCGCGACGACGGCGGGGACTCCGGCGGCCACGAGCGCCGGGGCGACGCCGCGGGCCAGGTCGCCCCGGCTCCCCCGCGCGCTCTGGCAGGCGTTCAGGACGACGAGGGCGAGCCCCCGGCCGGCCAGGAGCGTCCTGAGGGCGGGCGCTTCGACGGGCGCGACCCCTCCGCTCTCCGACTCGAGGACGAGCGCGCCGACCCGGCGCCCGGCGTCCCACGTCCCGTGGCCGACGAAGTGGAGGACGTCGCACGGACCGTCGGCCACGAGCCGGTGGAGCGCCTCGGCGGTGACGGCCCGCTCCACCCGGACCCGCGCGAGCCCGGCCGAGACGAGCGGCGCGAGGCCGGCGCGAACCGCCTCCGCCTCCTCCTCCCACGACAGGGACGAGAGGCTCGCCGGCTGCGCCGCGGCGACGACGACCGAGAGGCGGCCCCTCCTCCGCCGTCGTGCCTCGCAGGGGACGGCCGTGACGACGTTCCGCACGAGGCAGGCCTCGGTCGCGGCGAGGAACGCCCGGCGGTGCGGGTCGAACGCCAGCTCCCACGGCTTGTCGGCCATCCAGTCGAGGAGCGACGTGAAGACGACGTCCGTCGCCCCGCCCGAGGCGGCCCCGCGCGCCGCGTCCCAGAGTCTCCGCACGTCCCCCGGGAAGAGCGTCTCGAAGAGGACCGCGCCCCATCGCTCGAGCGCGGCCTCCGACGGGAGCGGGCGCCCGTCGCCGTCGAAGTGGGCGCGGAGGCGCTCGTGGCCGCGGATGATCTCCCGCCAGGCCTCTCCCTTTCGCGGCACCTCGACGACGACCCGGGCCGTGCCATACCGAGCGAACAGAAGCGCCGTGAGGTCGCGCCGGTCGCCCGGCAGGAGCGTCAGCTCGAGCGCCTCGCGCCGCGCCTCGCCGATCCGGGGAGCCGCGGCCCGGCGTGCCGGCCGGGAGGGCTTCGCCCCCGCGTCGGCAGCGCGGGTGGACGCGATCGCGGGAGCCCGGCCGCGGCGGCTCTCCTCCGCTCCGACATGGGCTGCCGGCTCGCCCCCGAGCGTCGCGGCGAGGAACGCGATCGCCTCGTCGCGAGAGAAGAGGTCGAAGTGGTGCGCGGGCACGGGCCGCGCGGACCCGCCCGACCCGAGGAGCGCGACGCTCTTCGCCGGGACGCGGGCGCCGCTCGCCCGGTCGAGGACGATGCACCCCTCGGTCGGGACGACGAGGTCGTTCGGCTCGCCGAAGAACCGGTCTGCCCCCGCGTCGAGGAGGCGGCGCGCGAGCGCCCCCGTCGCCTCGTGCCGCGCGGCGAGGGCCGAGTAGGCTCCTGGCAGCGCGCGCTTCCCGAGGGCGGCGACCGTCTCGCCCGCCGGGTCCATCGCCGAGAGGCCCGGAAGGAGCGTCGTCACGCGCCGCGCGAGCCAGAGGAGCGCCTCGACGACGAAGGCCGCGAGGAGAGGCGCGGGCGCCTTCGGCAGGAGGTCGAGGAGGTTCAGCCAGCCCGAGAGGGCGAGCTCCCAGCGCCCGGGCGAAGCCAGCGGCGTCCCGAGGTTCGGCACGCCCGCGAGGACCGTCCGCCCCGTCGCGATCCGGCTGGCGACGGGACCGACCTCCTCGGGCCGTTCGAGCAGCGTCCGCAAGACGAGGCCGCCGCGGGAGTGGGCCACGACGTCGAAGAGGAACGGCTCCTCCCCGGGCAGCGCCTCCGCGAGCGCCCGCGCGTTCTCGGCCGGCGTCCGGCTGAGCGTGTAGTGGTCGAAGCCGACGACGCGCCCTCCGTAGATCGGCTCGAGCGCGGCGAAGAACCCGCTGCGGGCGAGGTCGGAGTAGGCCGACGCCGTGCTCGAGAACGTGCCATGGAGGAGGAGGAGGTTCCGGGCCGGCGGCGGGGCGAGGAGCGCCGGAGAGGCGGGCGCGAGAGGGCCGCTCCGAAGCGCTTCCGGCGTCACGTGGACGAGGCCCTCGGCCAGCCCCGCGCGACGGAAGGCCGCCTCCTCGAAGCTCCTCGCGAACGTCGCGGCGGCCCGCGCCTCGACGCGCGCCGCCGCGCGGAGAACGAGGACGACCGCGTCGCCGGCCGGACCCCTCCGCCCGGGCGGCCGTCGGAGGGGCAGCTCGAAGACGACCTCGGCCGCGCCGCGACGCGCGGTGGAGGCGACGGGACGATGGATCGAGAGGGCTCCGGACGGCTGCCGGAGGACGACGAGGAGGTCCTCGCCCCGGCGCGCCGGCAGGGAGACCCGCGCCGCCCCGTCCGGGGCTCCCGGCCGGGGCGCCAGCCGAAGCGTCCGGAGGAGGTCGAGGCGCCCGCCCTCCGCCAGCCGGCGGCCGAGCGGCTCGGGCGTCGCGCGACGCGCCGGCGTCTCCGCCCACCCGCGCGGCGCCTCGCACCGCAGCTCGCTCGCGCGCTCATTCGCCATCGGCCTCTCTCCCGGAGGCGGCATCGTACCGCCGCCGATGCGCCTGCGCCGCGGAGGTGGGGCCGCCCGCCTCTACAATCGAGGCACATGTCGCGTCCGCCCCGCATCGAGCTCCCGGGAGCCCTGCACCACGTCTCCTGGCGGGCGCTCGAGCGGAGCCCGCTCTTCCGGGACGACGTCGACCGGGAGCGCTTCCTCGCCGACCTCGGGCGGACCGCGGCGGAGCGGGGCTGGATCGTCCACGCCTACGCGCTCCTCGGGAGCTCCGTCGAGGTCCTCGTGGAGACGCCGGCGCCGAACCTCTCGCCCGGGATGCGTGCCCTCGGCGGCCGCTACGCGCAGGCCTTCAACCGGCGCCACGGCCGGGGCGGGCCGCTCTTCGACGGCCGCTTCCGCTCGCTCCTGATCGACCCCGGCACCGCCTTCCTCGACGCCGTCCGCGTCGTCGCCCTCGCCCCCGTGAGGGCCCGCCTCGCGCGGGCGGCGCTCGACTGGCGCTGGTCGAGCGCGCCCTCCACGGCCGGCCTCGCCGAGCGCCCGGCATGGCTCACCGTCGACGCCACGCTTCGTCGTCTTTCCCCGGCCCGGCCGCGCGCCCGCGAGCGCTACCGGCGGCTCGTCTCCGACACGCGGAACATCCGGCCGCTTCGCGAGCGCGCCGTCTCGCGGGTCGTCGTCGGGAGCGCCGAGTTCGCGCGCGAGGTCCGGCTCCGCCTCGCCGCGCCGCTCCCGTCGTCCGATCGGCCGCGTCCCGGCGCCGTCGAGCTCTCACGCGTGAGGGCCGCCGTCGCCTCGCGGTTCGGCGTCCCCGAGCCGGCGCTCGTCCGGGCCGGCGCGCACGAGGCGAAGGTGGCCGCGATCTGGCTCTCGCGCCGCCTCACGGGCCTCTCCGGGCGCGAGGTGGGAGAAGCCTTCGGCGTCCTTCCCGCGCGGGTCAGCAACGTCCTCGGCGACGTCCGGACGGGGCGCTGGAGGGCGCTCCGGCCGATGCTCGAGGAGATGGAGAAGAGGCTCCTCGCCGAGAATGAGTGAACGCCTCCTCTCCGTCCACAAGTTCGGCGGCACGTCGCTCGGCGACGCGGAGCGGATCGTCCGGGCCGCGCGCCTCCTCGCCGCGGCGTCCCGCCGCCGCCGTGTCGTCGCCGTCGCCTCCGCGATGGGAGGCGCCACCGACCTCCTCCTCCGCGCCGCGCACGAGGCGGAACGGGGGCGGCTCGGTCCGGCGCTCCGGAGCGTCGCCGAGCTGAGGGCCCGGCACGAGGCCGCCGCCGCCGGGATCTCCGCGGCGACCGGCGCGGCCGTCGGCCTCGACCTCGCCCCCTTCGCCGAGCTCGAGACGGCCCTCTCGGGGATCGCGCTCCTGCGCGAGCGGACGCCGCGCGTCACCGACCTCGTCGCCTCCTTCGGCGAGCGCCTCTCGGTGCCGCTGCTCGCCGCCGCCCTCGAGGCGACGGGCGTCCCCGCCCGCGCCGTCGACGCCCGGACGTTCCTCGTGACCGACGCGGCGCACGGCGCCGCGTCATGCGATCGCCGGAAGACCGACCCGCGGGCGCGGCGCCTCCTCGGCCGCCTCCTCTCCGGGGGAATCGTCCCGGTCGTCACCGGCTTCGTCGGGCGGTCGCCTTCGGGCGAGACGACGACGCTCGGCCGCTCCGGCTCCGACACGACGGCCGCCCTCCTCGGCGCGGCTCTCGCGGCGCGCGAGGTCGTCATCTGGACCGACGTCGACGGCGTGATGACGGCCGACCCCCGGATCGTCCCCGAGGCCCGTCTCCTGCCGCGCCTCTCCTACCGCGAGGCGGCGGAGATGACCTACTTCGGCGCGAAGGTGCTCCACTTCCCGGCCGTTCTCCCGGCCGTCGCGGCGAAGATCCCGCTCGTCATCCGGAGCTCCTTCGCGCCGGAGGGGCCGGGGACGACGATCTCGGCGAAGGGGGACCCGCGCCCCGGCATCCGCGCCGTCACGGCCGTCTCCGGCCTCTGTCTCCTCTCGCTCGACGGGAAGGGGATGACGGGCGTGCCGGGGATCGCGGCGCGCGTCTTCCAGACGACGGCCCGGCTCGGCGTCTCCGTCGTCATGTTCTCCCAGGCGTCGTCCGAGCAGAACATCGCCATCGTCCTGCCCGAGGCCGACCGCGCACGGACCGCGGCGGCTCTCGTGCAGGAATTCCGATACGAGAAGCTCGTCGGCGCGATCGACGGTGTGGCGGCGCGGTCGCCGATCGCCGTCGTCTCCGCCGTCGGGGACGGGATGCGCGGCACCGTCGGCATCGCGGCGAAGGTCTTCGCCGCCGTCGCGCGCGCGGGAGTGAACGTGGAATCGATCGCCCAGGGCTCCTCGGAGTGCAACATCTCCTTCGCCGTCGACGAGAAGGACCGCGTGGCCGCCGTGCGCGCGCTCCACGAGGCGGTGGCGCCGTGAGCGCGCGCGTCCGCGCGTTCGCCCCCGCGACCGTCGCGAACCTCGGGCCGGGGTTCGACGTCCTCGCGGCGGCGCTCGACGGCCCCGGAGACACGGTCACCGCCTGGCGCTCGAAGAAGCCGGGCGTGCGGCTCGTGGAGGTCTCCGGCGACCGGGGGCGCCTCCCCCTCGACCCGGAGCGGAACACGGCCTCCGTCGCGGCGGCGTTCGTCCTCGAGGCCGCGGTCGCCGCCGGCCGCGCGACGCCGCGCACGGGGGTCGAGCTCGCGCTCGCCAAGGGGCTCCCTCTCGCGAGCGGCCTCGGCTCCTCCGCCGCGTCCGCGGCCGCCGGGGCGAAGGCCGCGGCCCTCCTCCTCGGCGAGCGGCGCTCACGCGTCCTGCTCGAGGCGGTCCTCCGCGGCGAACACGCCGCCGACGGGTCCTGGCACGGAGACAACGGCTTCGCCGCGATCCTCGGCGGCCTCGTCCTCGTCCCCTCTTCCGACCCGGCCGACTACGTCCCGCCGGTCTCCCTTCCGGTCCCGCCCGGGCTCCGCTTCGTCCTCGTCCACCCCGACGCCGAGCTGGAGACGAAGGACGCGCGCCGGGTCCTCCCGCGCGAGCTCCCGCTCTCCGAGGCGACCCGCCAGGCCGCGGCCCTCGGCGCGCTCGTCGACGCTCTCCACCGCGGCGACCTCGCCTCGGCCGGAGCCTGGATGCGGTCCGACCGGATCGCCGTCCCCCGGAGGTGGGCCCTCGTGCCGGGATGGGACGAGGTGACGGCCGCGATGAAGAAGGCCGGCGCCCTCGGCTGGACGCTCGCCGGCGCGGGCCCGACGATCCTCGCCCTCTCGGAGGAGGGGAGCGCGCCGACGAAGATCGCGAAGGCGGCCGAGAGGGCCTTCCTCGCGCTCGGCGTGGAGGCCGAAGCGAGCGTCCACGCCGTCTCGCCGCGGGGGGCGCGGGAGGAGTAGGGCCAGCCTCCTCGGCGGGGGCGCGGCCGACACGTTCGAGCGACGAGTCGACGACGGCCTCGCGGTAGGCCTCGAGGCTCTCCG
>JAKPXO010000210.1 GCA_029567505.1 Acidobacteriota bacterium | reverse complement strand
AACTGCGAGAGCTGCGACGACCCGAAGAACTCCTTGATCGCCGCGATGACCGGCTTGGAGTTGATCAGGTCGTGGGGCATCGCGGAGTCGATGTCCTGGTGGACGGACATCTTCTCCTTGATGGCCCTCTCCATCCTCACGAGGCCGATCCGGAACTGGTTCTCGAGGAGCTCTCCGACGCAGCGGACCCGGCGGTTGCCGAGGTTGTCGATGTCGTCGGTCTTGCCGATGTCCTTCCGGAGCTTCAGGAGCGCGTCGATGACGACGTAGAAGTCGTCGGACGAGAGCGTCTTCTGCTCGAGCGAGGTCGAGAGGCCCATCCGGATGTTGAACTTGTAGCGGCCGACGCGCGAGAAGTCGTACTTGCGCGGGTCGAAGAACATCCCGACGAAGAGGTTCTTCGCGCTCTCGTCCGTCGGCGGGTCGCCGGGGCGCATCCGCTTGTAGATCTCGAGGAGCGCCTCGCGCTTCGTCTTGACCGAGTCCTTCCGGAGGGTCGCGATGAGCGTCTCGCCGATCGGCTCCCAGTCGGGGAAGAGGACCTCGACCGGCGTCGCCTGCTTCTCCGTCATGACGGTCGCGAGGTCGTCCGGGACCTCGGTACCCGCCTCGTAGAGGACCTCGCCCGAGGAAAGGTCGACGACGTCGACGGCGAAGAGGATCCGGCCGAGCTTGGCCGGGTCGGCCGTGACCGTGACGCTCTGGCCGGAGGCCAGCTGCTCCCGCTGCTCGGCGGTGAGCTTGACGTCGGCGAGGATCCGCCCGTCCTTCCGGACGCCGCGGACGTGCTTCTGGCGGATCTCCTCCTTCGCGAGGACGTCCGGCGGGAGGACGAGGTGCGCCTTCCCCTTGTCGAACGTGAGCCCGACGGCGGAGTAGAACTTCTTGAGGATCTGCTCGTCGCTCTCGAGGCCGAGCGCGCGGAGGAAGACCGTCCCGGGGAACTTCCGCTTCCGGTCGATCCGGACGCCGAAGAGACCCTTGGAGTCGATCTCGAACTCCACCCAGGAGCCGCGGTACGGGATGATCTTCCCGATGAGGGTGTGGGCCCCCTCGCGCGTGAAGAAGACGCCCGGAGAGCGGTGGAGCTGCGAGACGATGACGCGCTCCGTGCCGTTGATGATGAAGGTCCCGTTGTCCGTCATGAGGGGGATGTCTCCGAAGTAGACCTCCTCCTCCTTGATGTCCCTGATCGGCCACTCCTTCGGGGCGCTCTTCCCCGTCGGGGCGTTGTCCTTGTCGAAGACCTTCAGCCGGAAAGTGACCTTCAGGGGGACCGCGTACGTGAGGCCCCGCTCCTGGCACTCCGCGACCGTGAACGGCAGGCGGAGCTCGACCGGCGTGCCGCAGACCTCGTCGATCGTCACCTTGTTCGGGTTCGGATGGCCGCAGGCCTGGCACCCGACCGTGTTCGCCCGCGGGTCCTTCACCCGGACCGTCTCGCCGCAGTGCTCGCAGGTGAACCGGAGGTGCTGGATCCCCTCGAGCCGCCCGCTCCGGGAGGCCCAGTCGCCGATCCGGAACGAGACGTACTCGAGCGCGCACGTCTCCCGGAAGTCGGAGAACGGGAAGACCCCGCGGAAGACGGCCTCCAGACCGACGTCGTCCCGCTCGTGCGGGAGGAGGTCCATCTGGAGGAAGTCCTCGTAGGACCGCCTCTGGACGTCGATCAGGTTCGGCAGGGGCAGGAACGTCTTGATCTTGCCGAAATCGTGCCGGGCGGTCTGCCTCGGGGCGAGCATGCGGTCAGCCATTCGAGCGGGCTCCCTTCATCCGGGAAGAGGGTGACGCGGAAAGAGGGAAATACCGTCCGGCGAGACGGCGCGATCCCCGCGGGGCCGGACGAGCCGGCCCCCCGGGGAATCGACCTCCGTCACCGGACGGTCCTCCCGTTGCGGGACACGCCGGACTACTTGATCTCGACCTTCGCGCCGATCTCCTCGAACTTCTTCTTGATGGCCGCCGCCTCGTCCTTCGAGACGGACTCCTTGAGAACACCCAGGTTCTCGACGAGGTCCTTGGCCTCCTTCAGGCCGAGGGAGGAGTTGACCTCGCGGACCGCCTTGATGACGTTGATCTTGTTGCCGCCGGCCTCCTTGAGGGAGACGGTGAACTCGGTCTGCTCCTCGGCGGGGGCGGCGGCGGCGGCCGGGGCGGCCGCGGCGGCCGGGGCGGCCATCATGGCCGCGGAGACGCCGAACTTCTCCTCGAGGGCCTTGACCAGGTTGTTGAGCTCGAGGACGGACATCCCCTCGACTTCGCTGACGAACTGCTCGACGGAAAGGGCCATTTCGTTCTCCTTGCTTTCCTTGTCTCTTCGCGCGGGCGCGTATCCAGATTCGTTTCGTGTGCGTCCGGCCTCAGGCCGCGGCGCTCTTCTTCTCGGCCACGGCCGAGATCGTCATCGCGAGCTTCCGCTGCGGCGACGAGAGGACGGTGACGAGGCGGCGCACCGGGGACTGCATGAGGCCGAGGAGCCTCGCCACGAGCTCGGGGCGCGTCGGGAGGCTGGCGAGCGACTCGAGGGCCGCGGCCGGGACCGGGCGTCCCTCGACGAGGGCGGCCTTCACCTTGATCTTCGGGTTCGTCTTCCCGAACTGGTGGAGGACCTTCGCGAGCTGGACGATGTCGGTCTTCGACCAGGCGACCGCCGTCATGCCGGTGAAGTGCTCGGAGAGCGCGCCGATCGGGGCGTCCTTGATGGCGCGCAGGGCGAGCGTGTTCTTGACGACGACGTACTCCGAGCCGGTCGCGCGGATCTGACGGCGCAGCTCGGTGACGTCGGGGACGGAGATCCCCTGGAAGTCGATGAGGAAGGCATGGGGAGCGCTCCCCAGGGCTTCCGTCATCTGCGCGATGGCGTCGGTCTTCTCGGTGCGGTTCACGCGGCCCTCCCGGCGACCTTGTCGGCGACCGCGGGGTCGACCGGCACGCTCGGCCCCATCGTCGAGCCGAGGAAGATCGACTTCACGTACTTCCCCTTGGCGGCGGACGGCTTCGCCTTCTGGACCGCCGCGATCAGCGCCTCGGTGTTCTCCACCAGGGCCGCGTCCGCGAACGAGAGCTTGCCGACCGGGCAGTGGATGATCGCGGTCTTGTCGACGCGGAACTCGATCTTGCCGGCCTTCAGCTCCTTGACCGCCTTGCCGACGTCGAAGGTGACCGTGCCGGCCTTCGGGTTCGGCATGAGGCCGCGGGGGCCGAGGACCTTACCGAGCCGTCCGAGCGATTTCATCATGTCCGGCGTGGCGACGAGGGCCTCGAAGTCGAGGTACCCGCCCTGGATCTTCGCGACGAGGTCGTCCCCTCCGACGACGTCGGCGCCGGCGTCCTCCGCCTCGCGGACCTTCTCGCCGGAGGCGACGACGGCCACGCGGATCGTCTGGCCCGTCCCGTGCGGGAGGACGACCGTGCCGCGGACCATCTGGTCCGCGTGCTTCGGGTCGACGCCGAGGCGCAGGGCCACCTCGAGCGTTTCGTTGAACTTCGCGTACGCCGCCGAACGGACGAGCGCGACGGCCTGCTGGACGTCGTAGAGCTTCGTCCGGTCGATCTTGGCTGCCGCGGCGGTGTACTTCTTGCCTTCCGTCATTTCTCTTCCGCTCTTCCGAGTGCGGCGACCGTCCTGCGTCCCCGCGATGAGAAGCCCCGGGAGGCAGCCCGGGCATCGCGGAGCCGCGCGCCGTGAGAGGGGCGGCGCCGGCCCGTTCGCCGTCTCAATGAGAAATCGTCACGCGACGATTTCGTTCTTCTCAGCCGATGACCTCGATCCCCATGGAGCGAGCCGTCCCCGCGACCGTTTTCTTGGCGGCCTCGAGGTCGGCGGCGTTGAGGTCCACGAGCTTCAGCTTGGCGATCTCCTCGACCTGCTGCATCGTGACCTTCCCGATCCGGTTCTTGTTCGGGACGCCCGAGCCCTTCTCCACCTTCGCGGCCTTCTTGAGGAGGACGGAGGCCGGAGGGGTCTTCAGGATGAAGGAGTAGGACCGGTCGGAATAGACCGTCACGACGACCGGGATGATCAGCCCCGCGTCCTTCTGCGTCTTCGCGTTGAAGGCCTTGCAGAAGTCCATGATGTTCACGCCCTGCGGGCCGAGGGCGGTGCCGACGGGCGGCGCGGGAGTCGCTTTTCCGGCTTCGATCTGGAGCTTGACCTGCCCGACGACTTTCTTGGCCATTGTGGGTTCCTTCGAGTGGTGACGGGGCGAGCCCCGCGTTCTTCGGGCGGCCGGCGAGCCGGCTCCCGCGGATTACAGCTTCTGGACCTGGACGAACTCGAGCTCGACGGGCGTCGGCCGGCCGAAGATCGTGACGAGGACGCGGAGCGTCGAACGCTCGATGTTGATCTCCTCGACGTCCCCCGTGAACTCCTTGAAGGGGCCGTCGACGATCTTCACCTTCTCGCCGCGCTCGTACGTGTACTTCGGCTTCGGCTTCTCCTTCGACTCGGCCGTGTGGTGGAGGATCGCTTCGACCTCCTCCGGCATGAGCGGAACGGGGCTCTTCGAGGAGCCCCCGACGAAGCCGGTGACCTTCGGCGTGTTCCTCACGAGGTGCCACGTCTCGTCGGCCATCTCCATCTGGACGAGGACGTAGCCGGGGAAGAACTTGCGCTCGACGTTCCGGCGCTTCCCCGCCTTCATCTCGACGACGGTCTCCTTCGGCACCCGGATCTCGCCGAACTGCGACTCCATCCCCTGGGCCTTGATCCGGTTCGTCAGCTCCTGGACGACCCGGTCCTCGAAGCCCGAGTACGTGTGGACGATGTACCAGTCCATCGCCGGCGCCGGGGAGGACGCTTCGGAAAGGGTCGGGGAGCCGTCGTTCTCGATCATCGCGGGGCGCCTCCCGGGATCACTGCCCGAAGGCGGCGAAGAACCAGTTGATGGCCGGCGTGATCGTCGCGTCGACCGCGAAGAGGAACACGCCGACGACGACGGTATAGAGGATCACGACGGTCGTCGTTCCGACGACCTCGTCCTTCGCAGGCCAGCTGACCTTGCCGGTCTCTTTCCGGACGTCGACGAGAAACTCCCTGAAGGTCTTCCACCGCTCGGTGAGGTTCATTCGATCCGTCTTCCTGGCGCCCTCGGGCGCCGTGCCGCCCGCTCCGGGGCGTTCGGCCCGCCCTGGCGAGGCGGGGGATGTGGCAGGGGTGCGGAGACTCGAACTCCGAACCTACGGTTTTGGAGACCGTTGCTCTGCCAATTGAGCTACACCCCTGTGCCCGTCCGTCCCTAGACCTTGCCTTCCTTGTGCGCCGTGTGCTTGCGGCAGAAACGGCAGTACTTCGAGACCTCCAGCTTCTCCTGGTGGGTCTTCTTGTTCTTCGTCGTCGTGTAGTTCCGGCGCTTGCACTCGCCGCACGCCAGGCTGATCAGGTCTCTCGGCATCGCTTTCTCCGCTTCCTCGCCGCCCCCGCGGCTCGTCCCGGCTCTCCGTCCGTCCCCGCCCCGGGAAGGGGGTGGAGCGGGAGACGGGATTCGAACCCGCGACCAACAGCTTGGAAGGCTGTGACTCTACCCCTGAGTTACTCCCGCCCGTAGCGTTCGTCCCCGTCGTTCCGCCCTCTCTCCGGTGGGGCCGATCGCCCGAGAGAGGAGTCTGGAGCCCACGAGCAGAATTGAACTGCTGACCCCGTCCTTACCAAGGACGTGCTCTACCGCCTGAGCTACGTGGGCCCGTCCCCTGGACTGGCCGCTCCGAACCCCTCCTCGGAGCCGGAGCCGATGTCGGAAGTGCTGGTGGGCAGGGAGGGATTTGAACCCCCGTAGCGCCTAAGCGCGGCAGATTTACAGTCTGCTGCCATTAACCACTCGGCCACCTACCCGCCTTTACGTCCGTCTCTTCCTCTCTCCTTCCCACGGAGCGGCCCGGAACCCCTTCCGGGAGCGCCCGTGGAGCTGGCGATGGGACTTGAACCCGCAACCTGCCGATTACAAATCGGCTGCTCTGCCAGTTGAGCTACGCCAGCCCGTCGCGCCCCGGGGCCTCCGGCCGGACACCCGGCCGAAGCCGGAAGGCGCGAACCGTGGCTTATATCAATGCTCGGCCTTCTCGTCAAGCGAGTCCCGTGCCGCGACCACCCGGAACGGGCTTCCTGGCGGTCTGCTTCGCCCGAGGCCATATTCGATCGGGCCCTGTCGGAGGTTCCGATGCGTCGCTTTCTCCTCGTCCCGGTCGGGGTCGTCGTCCTGTTGTCGTTTCGACTCCACGCCGTCGAGCTCGTCGTTCCTGTGGTCCTCGACGTCCGGAGCGGGGCCGCGCACTATCGCACGGAGCTGACGTTGACGAACGGGGCCGCCCTCCCCGTCCTCCTCGGCTTCGCGTACCGGGGCTCGCTCGGAGATGCCGCCGGGAGCGTCTCGGCGGGCATCGGGGCCGGCACGCAGTGGACGATCCCCGACGTGATCGCGTGGCTGGAAGGGCACGGGGTCGTCTTCCCGGGCCTTCGGGACGGCGTGCCCCACGCCGGGACGCTCCGCATCACCTGTCCCGACGAGCAGGCCGCGACCCTCGCGGCCGTCGCGCGGACGACCACGCCCACCTCCGCACCCCACCCGGAAGGCGCCGCCGGGCTCGCGTATCCGGCCTCCAGGACGGACGTCGCCTTCACCGGCCGGGCCGTCGTCCACGGGCTCAGAGCCGGAATGACCGAGAGGTCGAACCTCGCCGTCTGGAACTCCGGCGGCTCCCCCGTGACCGTCCGGATCACCGTGACGAGCGGGACCGGAGACGGCCGGGAGGTGGTCGTGACCGAGGGCTGGAGCCTCGGGCCGGGAGACTGGAAGCAGGTCGACGGCATCCTGGCGAAGGCCGGCCTTCCGCAGGGCTGGGCGATCGTCGAGCGGGTCGCGGGCGGGGCCTTCTCCGCCTACGGCGTCGTGAACGACGGGGGGACGAACGACGGCTCGTTCGTGGAAGCGGCGCCCGACGCGGCGGCCCCCGGGGCGATCGTCGTCCCCGTCCTGGTCGAGACGCCGGGCTTCCGGACCGAGCTGATCCTCGCGAACCGCGGCACGACGGCCGCGCCCCTCGAGGTCGATTACCGGGAGTCGCTGTCGCGTTCCGAAGGAGAGGGCGGACGCGCGACGGTGACGCTCGCGCCGCGCGAGCAGCGGATCATCTCCGACGCCTTCGCCTGGCTGCGCGGCCTCGGCGTCGCCGTCGGGCCGGCCGGCCCGGCGCCGCTCGCCGGCCGGCTCCGGGTGACGGGGCCGCCGGGCGCGACCGGGCTCTGGGCGGCCGCGCGAGTCGCTTCCCCCTCTCCCGGCGGCGGCGCGTACGGCGTCTTCCTGCCCGGCGTTCGGCCCGACCCGGCTTCCGGGGCCGGAGCCTGGATTGCCGGCCTTCGGTCGGACGGGGAGGTCCGGTCGAACGTCGCCTTCGTCCACGCCGGCCCGCCCGGCTCGGGCGCCGTCGAGCTCGAGTTCCGCGTCTTCGACGGCCTCGCCGGAGGGGCGCCTGCCGGAGCCCCCGCGCGTGTCGCCCTCGCGGAGGGCGAGTGTCACCAGCTCGCCGACCCGCTCCGCCCGCTCGGGGTGGCGTCGGGATGGGTCCGGGTCACCCGGATCGCGGGAACGGCGCCGTGGCTCGCCTACGGGGTCCTCAACGACGGCGCCGGACCCGGCCTCCGTACGGGCGACGGCGCGTACGTCCCGGCCGTCGCGAGCGCTTCCACGTCGGCCGCCCGGATCGCCCCCGACGACTTCTCCTACCTCGGCGCCTTCCGCCTCCCGGCCGGAGGAGAGCGTCCCTTGACGTTCGAATACGGGGGGAACGCGATGACCTTCCGGCCGGGGGGCGACCCGGGTGGAGCCGGAGACGGCTTCCCCGGCTCGCTCTTCGTCTCGGGCCACGACCGGATGCCGTACGGCGAGCTTCCCGACGGGAGCCGTGTCGCGGAGGTCTCGATCCCCGCGCCCGTCGTCTCGCGCGACGTCGAGACGCTCCCCGTGGCGGCGTTCCTCCAGCCGCTGACCGAGGTTACCGGCGGGCTCTTCGCCGGGATCGACGAGATCCCGCGGCTCGGGATGCAGTACCTCGACCGGCCCGAGACCGGACCGCGAATCCACCTCGCCTGGGGAGAGCACCTCCCGCCGCCGCCGGCCCGCGCCACGCACGCCTGGTTCGAGCCCGACCTCTCCGCCCCGCGGCCAAGGGGAGCCTGGTTCCTGGACGGGCTCTCGCCGTGGGAGGGGAACGGCTACATGCTCGAGATCCCCGACGCGTGGGCGAACGCCCACGTCTCGGGCCGTGTCCTCGGCACGGGCCGCTACCGCGACGGCGGCATGGCCGGAATGGGGCCGGCGCTCTTCGCCTACAGGCCCTGGCTCGACGCCGCCGGGACGCCTCCCGCATCCGGCGCGACCCTCCCGGTCACGCCCCTGCTTCGCTACGCCTCGACGCTCGAGACCGAGCGGGTCGAGCGGGGACTCGTCGGGACCCAGCACGGCGACACCTGGGAGGGGGCCGCCTGGCTCACGACGGCCTCCGGGAGGTCAGCCGTCCTCTTCGCGGGGACGAAGGGGGTGGGTGCCCGCTTCTGGTACGGCTTCCTCAACCCCGCGGGCCCGGACCTCCCCTGCGTGGCGGGCGACTTCGTGAACGAGTACACGACCTGCCGCCTCGCGGACGGGACGCCGTGCGCCGCATCGGAGATGGTCGAGTGCGCGGGGCACACCTCGAGCCGCGGATGGTGGAGCAGCCGCTTCGCCTCGCGGCTCCTCCTCTACGACCCGGACGACCTCGCGCGGGTCGCCTCCGGGGAGGCGGAGCCGTGGGAGCCGCAGCCCTACGCCCACCTCGACGTCGATCCGCTCCTTTACCTGAACCCGTCCGGCGTCGACCTCGCCGACATCGGGCCGGGCGTCCAGCAGCGCTTCCGCCTCGGCGACGTGACGTTCGACCGCGCCAGCGGCCTCCTCTACCTGCTCGAGCTCTTCGCGGACGGGGCGCGCCCCGTCGTCCACGTCTTCCGCGTCCGGTGAGGACGCCGCCCCTGCAGCGTCTCTCAGCGGCCGGGCGGCGGCCGGCGTTGCCGGAGCGCCTCGAAGAGGAGGACTGCGGCGGAGACCGCGACGTTGATCGAGCCGGCGCCCGGCGCCATCGGGATCGCCACGAGACGGTCGCACGTCTCGCGCGTCAGCCGCCGGAGACCCGGCCCCTCGGCGCCGAGGCAGAGGACGACGTCGCCCGTGAGGTCGACGTCCCACATCGGCTCGCCCTCCGGCGAGGCGCCGAAGACCCAGAAGCGGTCCTTCTTGACGTCCTCGAGGAAGCGGGCCGCGTTCCCCACGCGCGCCACCTTCACCCGCTCGAGCGCCCCGGCGCTCGTCTTCGAGACCGACTCGGAAAGGCCGACGGAGTGCCTCTCCGGCAGGACGACGGAGGCGCCGGCCGCCGCGGCGGAGCGGAGGATCGAGCCCAGGTTCCCCGGGTCGGTCACCTCGTCGAGGAAGAGGACGAGGCGCGTCCCGGGCTCGCCGGCGAGCGCCTCCTCGAGAGGGTCGTAGTCCCGCGTCGCGACGCGCGCGGCGACGCCGTTGTGGGCCTTCCCCGCCGTCCGGTCGAGCTCCTCGCGCGGGACGAACCTCACCGGGATTCCTCTCTCCCGCGCCGTCCGCTCCAGCTCGCGCGCCCGCGCGTCGCGCCGTCCGTCCTGGAGCAGGAGCGCCTCGACCGCCTCCGGCCGCTCGGCGAGCGCCGCGGCCACGGGGTGGAACCCGGAGACGATCACGGGACCTCGACGAGGACGACGGCGGAGGCGAAGACCCCCTCGCCGCGCCCGAAGCCCGTCATCCCGTTGCCGCTCGAGGCCTTCACGGAGACGCGCTCGACGGGGATCCCGAGGAGCGCGGCGATGACGGCTCGCATCGCGTCCCGGTGAGTCCCGACCCGAGGCCGCTCGGCGATCAGCGTGACGTCCACGTTCACGACCTTCGGACTCCCCGCGCGGGCTAACGCCTCGGTCACGAAGACGGACGACGGGGCGTCGCGGAATCGCGGGTCGGTCGTCCCGAAGACGCTCCCGAGGTCTCCTGCGGCCGCCGCGCCGAGGAGCGCGTCCGCGAGGGCGTGGAGGACGACGTCGCCGTCCGAGTGACCCTCGGGGCCGGCGTCCGACGGGATCTCGACTCCGCCCAGGACGCAGCGCCGCCCCGCGACGAGCGGGTGCGCGTCGAGGCCCTGCCCGATCCGCAGGCTCACCGACGCCCCTCCGCGGCGAGCCACGCTTCGGCTCGTCGGAGGTCCTCGGGAAACGTGATCTTCACGTTCCAGCGGGACGTGACGACCGCGCGGACGGGAACACCTCGCCGCTCGAGGAGCTCGACGTCGTCGGTCGCGTCGGCGAGCCCGGCCTCGACCGCCTCGCGGAGGAGGCCGGCCCTCATGACCTGCGGCGTGGCCGCGGCGAAGAGGTCGTACCGCGGAACCGTCCCGGCGACGAAGCCGTCGCGGAGCCGCTTCACCGTGTCGGTCACGGGGCTCCCGGCGAGGGCGGCCCCGTGCTCGGCCGCCGCGTCGACGACGGCCGCGACGTCGGCCGGGTCGACGAGCGGGCGCGCCGCGTCGTGGACGCAGAGGAGGTCGTCGTCGGCCGCCCCCGAGGCGCGCCACGCGGCGACGACGGAGTCGCGCCGCGTCTCCCCGCCGGGCGTCGTCGCGACCGGCATCGCCCGGAAGCCCTCGAGAGCCGCCGCGAAGGCCGCCTCGTGGCCCGGCGAGACGGCGACGACCGCGCGGTCGACGCGTCTCGAGGCGGCGAGGCGCTCGAGGGCGTGGAGGAGGAACGGCCTCCCCGCGAGCCGCACGAGCGCCTTCGGCCCCGCGTCGTGGAAGCGCGTGCCGAGGCCCGCCGCCGGGATCAGCGCGACGACGGCCACGTCCCGGTCACCGCGCGAGGATGTCCGCTTCCTTCGCCTTGACGACCGCGTCGACCTCGGCCACGTACCGGTCGGTCAGCTTCTGGATGTCGTCGAGGCCCTTCTTCTCCTCGTCGGCCGAGACCGCGCTCGCCTTCCCTTCCTTCTTGATCTTGTCGTTGGCTTCGTGGCGGTGGTGGCGGATCTCGACCTTCGTCTGCTCGCCGAGGGTGTGGGCCTTCTTGACGATCTCCTTGCGCCGCTCCTCGGTCGGAGAGGGGACCGGAACGCGGACGACCCGCCCGTCGGAGCTCGGGTTCAGGCCGAGGTCGCTGTTGCGGATCGCCTTCTCGATGAGCGGGCAGAGCTGCGCCTCCCAGGGCTGGATGAGGATCAGCGTCGCGTCCGGCGTGGAGAGGTTCGCCACCTGGTTCAGCGGCGTCGGCGTCCCGTAGTACTCGACGTGGACCCCTTCGAGCAGCGAAACGGAAGCCCGTCCCGTCCGGAGGTGCTTCAGCTCGGCCTTCAGGGCGTCGATCGACGTCGTCATCCGGCGCTCGGTTTCCTTGCGGATCTCGGCGAGGGGCATCGGCTGTCTCCTCTCTGGTCTCGATTCAGTTGGCGGGTTCGCCCGCGTCGACCGTCGAGCCGATCGGCTCGCCCGTCACGACGCGCTGGATGTTCCCGGGGACGAGGAGGTTGAAGACCCGGATCGGGATTCGGCTCTCCCGGCAGAGGGCGATCGAGGCGGCGTCCATGACACCGAGCCGCTTCTCGAGGGCCTCCTGGTAGGTGACGTGCGGGAGGAGGACGGCCGCAGGATCGGTCTTCGGGTCGGCGCTGTAGATGCCGTCGACCTTCGTCCCCTTCAGGATCGCGTCGGCCCGCAGCTCGCTCGCCCGGAGCGCCGCGGCCGAGTCGGTCGTGAAGAAGGGGTTGCCCGTTCCGCCCGCGAGGATGATGACGCGCCCCTTGTCGAGGTGCCGCTCCGCCCGTCGCCGGATGAACGGCTCGGCGACGGAGCGGACCTCGAAGGCCGTCATCACCCGAGTCGGCACGCCCCGCCGCTCCGCGGCGTCCTGGAGCGCGAGCGCGTTGATGACCGTGGCGAGCATCCCCATGTTGTCGCCGGTCACCCGGTCGATCCCCTGCGTCGCGGCCGAGACGCCGCGGATGATGTTCCCGCCGCCGATGACGACGGCGACCTGCACGCCCATCCGGGCGACGCCGGTCACCTCGTCGGCGAGGCGCGCGACCATCGCCGGCTCGATGCCGAAGGGCTGCCCTCCGAGGAGGGCCTCCCCGGAGAGCTTGAGGAGGACCCGGCGGTAGACCGGCCGGCCCGTCTCGCTGCCCATCGGCGTCCCGTTCTACTTCGTCAGCGCCGCGACCTCCGCGGCGAGGTCGGTCTGCTTCTTCTCGACGCCCTCGCCCACCTTGTAGCGGACGAAGCGGACGACCTTCGCGTCCTTGCCCCCGCGCTCGGCAACGACCTGGGCTACCTTCTTCGAGTCGTCCTTGACGAACGGCTGGTCGACGAGGACCGCCTCGCCGAAGAACTTCCCGATCCGTCCCTCGACCATCTTCTCGACGACGTTCTCCGGCTTGCCCGAGGCGACGGCCTGGGCCCGGGCGATCTCGCGCTCGTCGGCGAGGACCTTCTCGGGGACCTGCTCGCGGACGGCCCAGGAGGGCGTCAGCGCGGCGACCTGCATGGCGAGGTCGCGGCCGAGCTCCGCGTCGCAACCGGTCGTCTCGACGACGACGACGGTCTTGTCGCCGGGGTGGGCATAGAGGTGCAGCGCGTTCCCCGCACCGGCGACGACGCGGGCGAACCGGCGGACCTGGGTGTTCTCGCCCGTCTTCGCCGTGGCGGCCTGGAGCCAGTCGGCGATCGTCCCGGTCGCCCCGGGGACGGCCGGCGGGCACGGCATCGCCTTGAGCGCCTCGGCGTTCCCCTCGGGGGCGTCGCCGAAGGAGACCTCGGCGGCGACGAACGCCGCGAGGGCCGCCCGGGCGGCCTTGAAGTCGTCGGTCTTCGCGACGAAGTCGGTCTCGCAGTTCAGCTCGACGAGCGCGGCGATCGAGCCGTCGCAGGCGTAGCCGACGAGCCCTTCGGCGGCGACGCGGCCGGCCTTCTTGGCGGCGGCGGCGAGCCCCTTCTTGCGGAGCGACTTCTCGGCCTCCTCGATCGAGCCGTTCGCCTCGGCGAGGGCCGACTTGCAGTCGAGGATTCCGGCTCCGGTCTTCTCCCGGAGCTCCTTGATCATCGCGGTGGTGATTTCCATCGGGCTCTCCCGTCGCGCGCGGGCTCTCCCGCGCGGTTTCTTTCGTTTCGTGCGCCCGGGGCTGCCGGACGTGAAGAGGGCCGGCGGGAGCGCGCCATCCGCTGCTCCCGCCGGCCCGGCTCGATCAGGATCGGTCGAGGATCAGGCCTGCGTCGGCGCGGTGTCCTTCGAGGCGATCGCCTCGACGGCGGCCGCGCCCTCCGTCACGACGAAGTTCGCGGGCATCGGCTCGTCGTCCCCCTCCGCGGCCTTCCCGACGAACCGCTCCTCCTGGGCGTGCAGGCCCTCGAGGACGGCGTCGGCGATCTTGCCGGTGAAGAGCTTGATCGCCCGGATCGCGTCGTCGTTGCCGGGGATGACGTGCGTGATCGGGTCGGGGTCGCAGTTCGTGTCGACGATGCCGACGATCGGGATGCCGAGCTTGTTCGCCTCCTGCACCGCGATCGCCTCCTTCTTCGGGTCGATCACGAACAGGAGGTCCGGGAGCTCCTCCATCTCGGTGATGCCGGAGAGGTTCTTCGCGAGCTTCGTCCGCTCGCGCTCGAGCCGGATGCGCTCCTTCTTCGTGAGGATCGCCTCCGAGTTCTCGGCGAGCATCCCCTCGATCTCCTTGAGGCGCATGATCGACTTGCGGATCGTCACGAAGTTCGTGAGGGTCCCGCCGAGCCAGCGGTTGTTCACGAAGAACATGCCGCAGCGGTTCGCTTCCTCGTAGATGGCGTCCTGGGCCTGGCGCTTCGTCCCGACGAAGAGGATGTTCTTCCCCTGGGAGGCCGCCTCGGTGACGAAGGCCGCTGCCTCGCGGAAGCACTTCAGCGTCTTCTGCAGGTCGATGATGTAGATGCCGTTGCGCTTCCCGAAGATGTACTTCTTCATCTTCGGGTTCCAGCGCTTGGTCTGGTGCCCGAAGTGGACGCCCGCCTCGAGGAGCTCCTTCATCGTGATCTGGCTCATGGCTACCTCTTCGAGAACTGGAACCGGGCGCGGGCGCCGCGCTGGCCGTACTTCTTCCGCTCCTTCATCCGCGAGTCGCGCACGAGGAGGCCCGCCTTCTTCAGGCTCGGCCGAAGCTCGAGGTTGAAGAGGCAGAGGGCGCGCGCGAGGCCGTGGCGGATCGCGCCCGCCTGGCCCGCGCTCCCGCCGCCCGCGACGCGGGCGACGATGTCGAACTTCTCGGTCGACTCCGTCAGCTGGAGGGGCTGGCGGATGACCATCTTGAGGACGTCGTTCGGGAAGTACTTCTCGAACGGGCGATCGTTGACGACGAACGCCCCGCTCCCCGGACGAAGGTAGACGCGGGCGACCGCTTCCTTCCGCCGGCCGATCGCGTGGTACTGCAGGTTGCTCACGATCTCTCCTCGCGACTCACGCCGAAACCGGCTTCGAGACCTGGGCCACGTGCGGGTGGCTCGGGCCGGCGTAGACCTTCAGCTTCTTGAACATCTTCTTTCCGAGCTTCGTCTTCGGAAGCATCCCCCGGACGGCCTCCTCGACGATCTTCTCGGGACGGGTCGCGCGGAGCTTGTCGGCGCTCGTCGTCTTGAGTCCGCCCGGGTACCCGGTGTGGTACCGGTAAAGCTTGGCGGTCTCCTTGACGCCCGTGAGCGCGACCTTCTCGGCGTTGACCACGACGACGAAGTCGCCGGTGTCCAGGAACGGCGTGTAGGTCGGCTTCGACTTGCCCGTCAGGTGCATCGCGACGACCGTTGCGAGGCGGCCCAGGACCTTGCCGTCGGCATCGACGACGATCCAGCGCCGCGGGAGCTCGTTCATCTTGGGGAGAGGCGTTCGGGAACTCACGGAAGCTCAGCTCTCCGGTCGGGGTTCGGCGAAGCGCGCAACGAGCCACGCTTCTCGTCTCTTGGTATTCAGGACCCGGCCGGGACACTGAGAAAGACCGGCTCCCGGGGGAGGACGCACCTTGCGCGCGGTCGCCCTCGCGCAGGGCCGGGAAACATACGACGCGGCCTCCGGCCTGTCAAGCGTGACCCGGAGAAAATGTCGAGGCTCCATGGAAATGTCACGGTGCCAGCTCGATAGAAATGTCCGGGCTGGGGGACCGGAATGGAGCAGGTTGTGGCGTTGAGCGGCAAGGAGCGGGAGCGGCTGGTAGAGCTCGAGCAGGTCAAGCAGGGCAAGC
>JAKPXO010000208.1 GCA_029567505.1 Acidobacteriota bacterium | reverse complement strand
ACGCCTGCGAGGCCGACGTGATCGTCCCGAGGACGTTCACGTCGGCCTCGCAGGCGTTGCAGCCGCCAGCGCTCACGACCCGGAGCTTCAGCGACCGTCCGAAGAGCGAGAGGAGTCTCCCCTCGAGCGCCCGCGCGAGCGGGAGCGCCGCGCCGTCGAGCGTGAGGTCCTCGCGGGTGCGGACGGCGAGGCGGTAGTCGGAGGTGAAGGAGATCGCCTTCTCGGGGCAGGCGGCCTCGCACTCGGGGCAGAAGAGGCAGCGGCCGAGGTCGAGCGACGGCTTCCCGCCGGCGATCGCGATCGCCTCCGTGGGGCAGACGTCGGCGCAGGCGCGGCAGCCTTCGGGGCAGCGGGACGCGTCGATCGCGGGGAGGCCGCGGTAGCGGGACGGGAGCGCCGGCGGCGGGCCGTCGGGCCAGGCCATCGTCCGGTGCTTCTGGGAGATCCGCTCGAGGAGGGCCCTGATCATCTCCGCCTCCTCACAGGTCGTGCCCGCAGTAGGAGAGGTTGAAGCTCTTGTTGCAGAGCGGGAAGTCGGAGATCTCCTCGTTCCGGAGGGCCATCGCGAGGCCCGTCCAGTTGTGGAACGAGGGGTCGACGACCTTGTAGCGCGAGAAGCGGCCGCCGGCGTCCGTCACGGCGACGTGGGCGACCTCGCCGCGCCACCCTTCGACGAGGGAGACGGCGACGTGCTCGGGCCGAAGCGGCTTCGGTGCGTTCCGCACGCTCCCTTCGGGGAGCGCGGCGAGCTGCGCCCGGACGAAGTCGTACGAGCGCTGCGCCTCGAGCCAGCGAACGTAGGCGCGCGCGTTCACGTCGCCGTCGTGCGCGGTCATGACGGGGACGTGGACGAAGCGGAAGACGCCGGAGGGGTGATCGCGCCGCACGTCCTGGTCGACGCCGCAGGCGCGCGCGGCCGGCCCGACGAGGCCGAGCGCCTCGGCCGTCGCCGGGTCGACGCGCCCCGTCCCCTCGAACCGGGCCGTCACCGTGGCCGTCGCGAAGAGAAGCTCCGCGGCACCGCGCAGGTCCTTCACCGTCTCCTCGAGCCGGCGCGAGAGGTCCGCGACGAGCGCCTCGTCGGCGTCGACGAGCGTCCCGCCGGAGCGGACGAGGCCGCGGCCGAACCGGTTGCCGCAGAGGACGGCCGTCATGTTCAGGAAGTCGCCGCGGAGGCGGCCGCAGAACGAGGCCGTCGGGAGGAAGCCGACGTCTCCCGCGAGGGCGCCGAGGTCGCCCGTGTGGTTCGCGAGCCGCTCGAGCTCGAGGGCGATGCCGCGCAGCGCCTGCGCGCGCGGCGGGACGGCGGTCCCCGAGAGCGCTTCGAGCGCCTGGGCGAAGGCGGTCGAATGCCCGACGGTCGTGTCGCCCGCGAGCGTCTCCATCCGGGCGGCAGTCGTCCGGTGGGGCCCGCCGAGGAGCGACTCCTCGACTCCTCGGTGCTGGAATCCGAGGGCGATCTCGAGGTGAAACACCTTTTCGCCGTGGCACTGGAAGCGGAAGTGCCCCGGCTCGATGACGCCGGCGTGGACCGGGCCGACGGCGACCTCGTGGACCTCGGTCCCCTCGACGCGGAAGAAGTCGCCGACCGCGGGGAGGATCGGGTCGCCCTCCGTCCGCCCCCAGGCGTCGTGCCCCGGCCGCCACGAGGTGCGGTATCTCACCGGCTTCAGCCACGGGTGCCCCTGCGGCTTCAGGCCGAGCTGCTCGGCCATCTCCCGCTCGAAGAGGTGCGCCTGCGGCGCCGCCGGGGTGAGCGAGGGGAAGCGGTCGTCCGGAAGACGCGTTCGCGCGATCGAGAGCGTCCCGGGGCCGTCGGCGGCGACGACGGCCCAGAGCTCGGCGGCCGCGCCGTCGACGGGAGCGGCGAAGAACGCGACGAGGCGCCTGCCCGCCGCCAGCTCGCCGAGGAGCTCGCCGCGAAAGGCGTCGAAGCCGGCCTCGGGGAGCTTCGCGAGCGGGAGAGCGCCCCCGTTGCGAATGCGGACGAAGGCGCCGCTCACGGCCGCGCCTCCAGCCCCTCGGCGGCCCTTTCGAGGAGGGAGACGAGCGGCTCGGGGAGCCAGAGCCCGAGGAGGAGGACGAGCGCGGCGGCGACGAGGATCGGGGCCGTCCGCGCGAGGTCGTCCTTGTAGGGCGTCCCGGCCGAGGCGGTGCCGGGCCGCCCCTGAACGGCCGAGAGGACCGTCGAGCCCATGCCGATGAAGACGATGCCGAGGAGGACGAGGAGGAGCGTCCCGGCGACCGCGTGCCCTCCGCCGATCGCGGCGTTGACGATCGTGAACTCCGAGACGAACGGCCCGAAGGGCGGGGAGCCGGTGATCGCAAAGAAGCCGACGAGGAAGAGGCTTCCCGAGACCGGGAGGCGGGAGATGGCGCCCGAGACCTCGTCGAGGTGCTTGCTCCCGAAGGCGCGGTGGATGTTCCCGACGGAGAGGAAGAGGACCCCCTTCGTCAGGCCGTTGTTGATCGCGTGCAGCAGCGACCCGAAGACGCCGATCCCGCCGAGGCCGATGCCGAGGACGAGGATGCCGACGTGCTCGACGCTCGAGTAGGCGAGCATCCGCTTCAGGTCGCGCTGCCTCACGACGAAGACGGCGGCGAGCGCGATCGAGACGAGCCCCATGAAGACGAGGAGCTCCCGGGCGAAGGCCCCCTCCCCCGCCGCGTTCACGACGCGGTAGACGCGGAGGAGGGCGAGGAAAGCGGCGTTCGTCATTCCGCCCGCGAGCAGCGCCCCGACGATGCCGGAGGCCTCGCCGTAGGCGTCGGGCTTCCAGGTGTGGAGCGGCGCGAGGCCCATCTTCGTCCCGTAGCCGACGAGGAGGAGGACGAACGCGGCCCGGAGCCACGGGCGCGAGAAGGAGCCCGCGCCCGCGAGGAGGTCGTCGAAGAGGAGCGACGGCTCGGCGCCGCCGACGTGGGCCGAGTAGGCGAGAAAGAGCGAGCCGAGGAGCGCGATCGCGATGCCGACCGACCCGATCATCAGGTACTTCCAGGTCGCCTCGAGCGAGCGGGCCGTTCGGTTGAAGTAGAGGAGCGGCGCCGTCGCGAGCGTCGTCGCCTCCATCGCGACCCAGAGGAGGCCGAGGTGCTGCGCGAGGGCGAGGAGCGAGGTCATCGCGAGAAAGACGAGGAGGCCCGAGCAGAAGACCCGGTTGTCGCGGTCGCGCCGGAGGGCGAGGTAGCCCGGCGCATAGAAGGCCGCGACGACGAAGAGGACCGAGATCGTTCCGAGGATGACCGTCGCGAGCGGGTCGAGGCGGAGCCAGAAGCCGCGCCCGGCGCGGACGTTCCCGAGGACGAGACCGATCAGGAGCAGGAGGTGGAGGACTCCGGCGGCCGGGACGACCCAGGCCCGCCGCTCGGGCGAGCGGACAAGCGCCGCGACGACGGCGCCGAGGAGCGGGAGGAGGACGAGGCCGACTTCCATGCGCGCCTCCGCCTCAGTCCTTCAGCTCCGAGAGGAGCTCGGTGTCGAGCGACGAGAACTCCTGCCGGATGTGGTTGATGACGATCCCCATGATGAAGATGCCGACGAAGAGGTCGAGGAGGACGCCCGCCTCGACGAGGAACGGCATCGCCTCGATGAGGAGCTGGCCGAAGACGAAGATGCCGTTCTCGAGGATGAGGTAGCCGACGACCTGCGAGATCGCCTTCTTCCGAGTCGTCAGGACGAGGAAGCCGGAGAGGAGCGTCGCGAGGGAGGCGGGGACGAGGAGCGTCCCGGCGTGCTCGGGGGCGAGCGGGAGGTTCCCCGAGAAGAGGATCGCGAGGGCCGTCCCGACGGCGCAGAGGAAGAGCGACGGGACGAAGCCGACGTACGGCTCGACCTCCCTGCGGATGTGGACGTCGCGCATCGCCTTCTCGAGGAGGCCGGGGATGAGGAGCCCCTTCAGCGCCATCGTCGCGACGGCGATCGCCCCGACTCGCCAGCCGAAGCCGCGGTGGACGAGGAGCGGGAGGAGAGCGAGGAGGACCCCCTGGAGCGCCGCGCCGCGGATCGTCATCCGGAGCGACGGCGTCCCGAGGACGAGGAAGTTCAGGAGGATGACGAGGACGAGGAGGATGTCGACCGGGTGCGTCATCCGTTCACCTCGCCAGCAGCAGCATGCCGAAGGCCGAGAGGAGGCAGGCCCCGACGAGGAGCTGCGGCACCTTCACGAGCTTCAGGCGCGCCATGACCGACTCGACGACGCCGATGCCGATCGCCACGAGGAGGACCCCGGCGACGAAGGCGAGCCAGTCGAGGTTCGGGTCGGTCGCGTTGAAGGGGAAGACGACGCGGAGGAAGAGCGCCGAGAGGACGAAGAGCTTCACCGCCGCGCCGTAGAGGACGAGGCCGAACGCCGGCCCGCCGTGGTCGAGGACCATCACCTCGTGGATCATCGTCAGCGCGAGGTGGGTGTTCGGGTCGTCGAACGGGATCCGGCAGTTCTCCGCGAGGAGGACGACGGCCCAGCTCGCCGCGACGAGGACGAGCGGGGCGCCGGCCGTCACCCAGCCGGGACCCGAGCCGAGCATCCCGGAGAGGGAGAGGGAGCCGGAGATCCGCGCGAGGGCGACGAAGCCGAAGAAGAGGGCCGGCTCGGCGAGGGCGGAGAACGCGACCTCTCGCGCGGCCCCCATCCCCTCGAAGGCCGACCCGGTGTCGAGCGCCGCGGAGGCGGTGAAGAAGCGGGCGAGGGCGAAGAGGTAGGCGAAGAGGATCATGTCGCCCGCGAAGGAGAGCGGCGCCTCGTGCCCCCCGAACGGCAGGAGGAGGGAGGCGAGGAGCGGCGCCGCGACGCCCGCGACCGGCCCGGCCAGAAAGACCCAGGTCGACCCCGCGGGGAGGATGCTCCCCTTTCGGAGGAGCTTCGCCAGATCGTAGTAGCCCTGCAGGAGCGGCGGGCCGTTCCGGCCGGCGAAGGCGGCCTTGGTCTTCGCGATGACGCCCGTCAGGAGGGGCGGGAGCGCGAGGACGAGGGCGAGGTGGACGAGCGTGTCGATCATCGGATCTCCCGGGGTCAGACCTGGAACAGGAGCGCGACGAGCGTCGCGACGACGTAGAGGAGGTAGAGCTGCATCTTCCCGTGCTGGAGGACGCGCCCCTGCCGGGCGAGCCACGCTCCGGCGCGGAAGACGGGGACGACGGCGCGGTCGAGGACGGTGTCGAGGACGTGGCTCTCGAATCGCGCGGAGGCGGGGAAGAGCTTCGCGACGGGCGCCCCCTTCAGGCGCGGCCGAAGGGCCCACCCGAACCACCCGACCGGCCCGCGGGCGAACGACGACGCCGTGTACTGCATCCGCGCGGTCGGGCTCGCGTAGCCGCAGTCCCACGTCGGGCCGGCCGTCGTCTCCGCCGCGAGCCGGCGGCGGAGGAGGAGCGCGACCGCGGCGACGAGGAGGACGACCGCGAGGGCCGCGACGCCGACCGTCCCGAGCGAGGCGAGCTCGGCGAGCGGCTTCGCCGGGACGGGGCCGGGCGCGGCGACCGCCGCGGCGCGGGCGAGGGCGGGAGCGACCACCGCCGGGAGGAGGCCGAGGAGGGCGCACGCCGCGGCGAGGAGCGCCATCGGGCCCACGTGGGCCGGCGGCTCACCGTGCGACGCCGGCTGGCCGTGGGGCTGCGGCGCCTCGCCGCGCGCGTTCCCGAGGAAGACGGCGCCGTGCGCCTTCACGAAGCAGGCGAGCGCCAGCGCGCCGGTCAGGGCGAGCGCCGGGACCCCGAACGCCGCGCGGAGGGCGTCGGCCCCGGTCGCGCGGGCCCGGTCGAAGAGGCCGAGGTAGACGAGCCACTCGCTCGCGAAGCCGTTCAGCGGCGGGAGACCGGAGATCGCGACGGCCCCCGCGACGAAGAGGAGCGCCGTCTTCGGGAGGACCCTCGCGAGGCCCCCCATCCGGTCCATGTCGCGCGTCCCGGCGACGTGGGCCGCCTCCCCCGCCCCGAGGAAGAGGAGCGGCTTGAAGAGGCCGTGGTTCACGACGTGGAAGAGGCCCCCCGCGAAGCCGAGGAGCGCCCACTCGGGGCGCCCCGCCGCCCGCCCGCCGAGGCCGACCCCGAGGCCGAGGACGATGATCCCGATGTTCTCGACGCTGTGCCAGGCGAGGAGGCGCTTCAGGTCGTGCTGGCCGAGCGCGAAGGCGACGCCCAGGACCGCCGAGGCGGCGCCGAGGAGGAAGAGCGCGTCGCCCCAGGAAGCGGGCGGGTCGGGGACGAGCGAGGTGAACCGGACGATCCCGTAGATCCCCGTCTTGATCAGGACGCCCGACATGAGGGCCGAGACGTGCGCCGGCGCCGCCGCGTGCGCCGGCGGGAGCCAGATGTGGAGCGGCAGGAGGCCCGCCTTCAGGCCGAAGCCGAGGAGGCAGAGGACGAAGAGGGCCGTCCCCGCGTCGCTCCCCGCGACGCCCGCCGGGAGGGGCACGAGCTCCGTCGATCCGGAGGCGGATCGGAAGAGGGCGAAGAAACCGAAGAGGACGAGCGTCGAGACGTGCGTCGCGAAGAGGTAGAGACGCCCAGCGTCGCGCGCCTCGCGCGACTCCCGGTCGGCCGTGACGAGGAAGAAGGCCGCGAGGGCCATCACTTCCCACGCCGCGAGGAAGAGGAGGAGGTTGCGCGCCACGAGGACGAGCGCGATCGCCCCGGTCGACAGGCCGAAGAAGAAACGGGTCCGCGGCGCGTCGTCCGGGTGCGCCTCGTCGCCGAAGGAGCGAGCGCCGCTCACGGCCGCGGCCGCGGAGGCGAGGAAGAGCGGAGCGAGGAAGAGGGCCGAGAGGGCGTCGAGCGAGACGTGGAAGGCCGCGCCCGGGAGCGGCCAGGAGCGCTGAATCGTCTCGACCGTCCCCGTGACGGCCGCGAGCGCCGCGCCCGCGAGGCCGAGGAGGGAGCCGGCGAGGGAGCCGGCGAGGGCGAGCCGGCGTCCCGTCTCCGCTCGCCGCAGGAGGAGCCCCGGCACGCCGCCGGCCGCGCAGAGGAGAGCGCCGCCGAGGACGAGGAGGAGGCTCACCTCGGCAGGACCCACCCGCGGAGCGCGCTCCAGGCCAGGAGCGCGACGAGCGTGCCGAGGACGTAGACGAGGTAGATCGTCAGGCGCCCTTCCTGGAGGGCGTGGAGGTCGTGGAAACGGCGCGCCCAGCGCGACGCGAACGGCTCGAGGAGCCGGAGGAGGAGCGGGTCGCGCGCGGGTGCCGGCGCCGAGACGGCGGCACCCCGCGGGAAGCTCCCGACGGGGGGGCGGACCTCGAGGACCGGCGCTGCGGCGGACGGCGTCAGCCGGCCGGCGATCCAGTCGCCGAAGGAGCTCCCCGTGTACTGCATCCGCCCGGTCGGGCGGGCGTAGCCACAGTCCCAGGTCGCGCCGCGATCGAAGGAGGCGCGGCGGAGGCGGAGCGCGAGGAGACCCGCGACGAGGGCGAGGAGGCCGAGGAACGCGACGCCGAGGAGCGCGATCGTCCCGAGTGGGACGATCGCGGCGAGCGGCGGCACGGGATGGGCGAGCTCCCCGACGGAGCCGGGCGGCACGGCCGGAGCGACCCACGCGCGGATCGCCGCGTCGACGCCCGGCGCCAGGAGCGGCGAGAGGAGGCCGGCGACGGCGACGAGCGCGCCGAGGACGAGGATCGGACCGAGCATCGCCCGCCCCGGCTCGTGCGCGTGCGCGGCCTCTTCGGAGCGGGGGCTCCCGAGGAAGACGACGCCGAAGAGCTTCGTGAAGGCCGCGAGCGCGACCGCCCCCGCGACCGCGAGCGCCGGCGCGGCAAACGCGGCGAGGAGCGAGGAGTCGGGCCCGGCGAAGGCTCGGAAGAGGCCGACGTAGACGACGAGCTCCGAGAAGAACCCGGCGAGGGGCGGGAAGGCGAGCGCCGCCGCGCAGCCGGCGGCGAACGCGGCCCCGGTCCGCGGCATCTTCCGGAGGAGCCCGCCCAGCCGGTCGACCTCGCGCGTCCCGGCCGCGTGGATCACCGCCCCCGCGCCGAGGAAGAGGAGCGTCTTGAAGAGGGAGTGGTAGAGGACGTGGAGGAGCGCCCCGCCGAGGCCGAGCGCGACCCACTCCGGCCGGCCCTCCGAGCGCCCGAGGAGGGCGAGGCCGATCCCCGTCGTCACGATGCCGACGTTCTCGACGGAGGAGTAGGCGAGGAGGCGCTTGAGGTCTCCCTGCCCCGCGGCGAGCGCCGCCCCGAAGAGGGCCGAGCCGGCGCCGAGGAGGAGGAGCAGGCCGCCCCACCAGGCGGGCGGCGCTCCGTAGAGCGAGACGACGCGGAGGAGGCCGTAGAGGCCGACCTTCAGCATGACGCCCGACATCACCGCCGAGACGTGGCTCGGCGCGCCGCCGTGCGCGCCGGGGAGCCAGAAGTGGAACGGGAAGAGACCCGCCTTCCCGCCGAAGCCGACGACGGCGAGGAGGAAGACGACGCTCGAGGAGGCCGTCACGGCGAGGCCGCCGTCCGGCGCCTCCCAGGCGAAACCGCCCGTCGTCCGCGCGAGGAGCGCCGTCATCCCGAAGAGGCCGAGCGTCCCGGCGTGCGTCGCGACGAGGTAGATCCACCCCGCCTCCCGCACCGAGGGCTGCCTGTCCTCGGTCGTCGCGGCGAAGAAGGCGGCGAGCGCCATCACCTCCCAGGCGACGAGGAAGAGGACGCCGCTCCGGGCGAGGAGGACGACCGCCATCGCGGCGGCGAGGAGACCGTAGAAGAAGCGGAGCTTGCGGGCGTCGCGCCTGTGCTCCGCCTCGGGCCAGTAGCCGAGGCCGTAGACGGCCCCGAGCGCCGGGACGAGGAAGACCGGGACGAGGAAGAGGGCCGAGAGGGCGTCGGCCGAGAGGAGGAGCGGGCCACCCGGGAGCGGGCTCGGGAGCTCGACGCGGAAGCCGCCGCCGAGGAAGAGGACGCGCGCCGACGCGGCGAGCCCGAGGAGCGCTCCGGCTCCGACGAGGAGCGCGGAGAGCCGCTCTCCCCCCGACCCTCCCTTCCGGGCGAGGAGCCCGGGGAGCCCGCTCAGCGCGACGAGAGCAATCGCGCCGGCGAGGAGCAGGCCGTCGGGACTCGCAGCCTCCATCAGACCGCCCCGGCCTCCGCCCGCCGTCCGCCGCCGCGCGCCTCGATCTGCCGCGCGAGCGCGAGGAGCTCGTCGGCCGGCGCGGCGGCCCTCACGGCCGCTCGGAAGGCCTCGTCGCGGAGGAGGCAGGCAAGGGCAGCGAGGAGGTGGAGGTGACCGTGGACGGTCGGCGTCACCATCGTGACGAGGACCGTCACCGGACGGCCGTCTGAGGCGCCGAAGTCGACCGGCGCGGCGAGGAAGGAGAGGCTGACCAGCGCCTCGTCGACGTCGAGGACGATCGGGGCCCGCACGTGCGGGATCGCGATCCCGTCGCCGATCGCCGAGGAGCCGGCGGTCTCGCGCGCGAGGAGGAAGGCGAGGAGCTCCCCGGCCTCGATCCCCTCGGGGAGCGGAAGGCGCGAGACCGCCTCGCGGAGGACCTCCTGCCGGGTCCCGCCGGGCAGGGCGTGGTGGACCCCGCCCGCCGCGAGCGCCGCGGCGAAGGAGGGGAGCCGCTCGCCGCCGGCCTCGGCGGGGAGGAAGACCCGGGGCGAGACGGCGACGCGGTGCTCGGTCGCCCATTCCAGGAGGGCCGCGCGGTTCAGGAGCGTCCGCTCGGCGATCCGCTCGGCGGGGAGGTCCCGCTCCTCGATCCAGCGGTAGATCGTCGACTCGTCGACGTCGAGGAGGTCGGCGGCGTCCGCGGTCGTCAGCTTCACGGCACCGGCTCGCCGCGGACGTTCTTCTTGACGGAGCGCTTCCCGCGTTCCTTCACCGAGCCGAGGGAGTACTCGATCGTCGTGTCGAGCGCGAGCCAGGAGGTGACCGGCGAGCCTCCCGTCCTCGCGGCGGTGAGCGCCCACTCCTTCGCGCTCTCCCGGACCCAGCGGAGGATCATCGGCTCGTACGTCCCGACCGGCACGACGCGCTTGACCGTGCCGAGACCCGAGACCTCGACGAGAGCGAGGAGACGCGACTTCAGGCGCGTTCCCTCGAGCTTGAGCGGGACCTTCACCGGCATCGGCAGGAAGTCGACCTCCTCGACCGAGAGGACGCCCGGCTCCGCGGGGGAGACCGCGGCCGGGTACCGGCTCATCCACGTCTCTCCCGGCATCTCCTTCGGCAGCTCGGGAAGCGGGTCTTCCTTTCCGACCGGGACGAGCGCGAACGCGTGCCACGTCGCGTCCTCGAGCTCCACCTCGACGTCGACACCGTAGGTCCCCCAGCAGCGGACCGCCACTCCGTCCTTCGTCGCCGGCTGGAACGTCCAGCGCGGCGCCTGGGCCTGGACGGCGGCGGCGAGCGCGCGGAGCGGGGGCTCGGGGACGACCGTCTCCGAGACGGCCCCCGCGGCGTCCAGCTTCACGCCGACGATGAGGGGACCGGTCGTCTCCAGGTCCCGGAGCCTCGGCGGAGGCCCTTTCGGGGCCGCCGGAGCGTCGAGCGCCTGCCAGAGCGGGTTGACGAACGGGACCTCGGCCGGCGCGAGGCGAGCCGGGTCGGGAATCGTCTCGAGCGGCGCCTGCGCGCAAAGGACCGGCGCGAGGAGGAGGGCCGGGAGACAGGGAAGGAGCGGCCGGGCAGCCCGGCGGCCGACGAAGGCCATCTTTCGGATTGTAGCGCCCGCTACTTCGCGGCCGCCCAGTCGGCGCCGCGAGCGGTCTCCACCGTCAGCGGAACGGCGAGCGACGCGACGTCTTCCATCGTCTCCTTCGCGAGGGCGGCGACCGGCCCGGCGTCGCCCTCGTCGCACTCCAGGACGAGCTCGTCGTGGACCTGGAGGAGCATCCGCGCCGACGGGAACTCCGCCGTGAGGCGGACCTCGAGATCGATCATCGCCTTCTTGATCAGGTCGGCCGCCGAGCCCTGGAACGGGGCGTTCATCGCCATCCGCTCCGCGTTCGCGCGAACGGCGTGGTTCCGGTCGGCGATGCCGGGGATCGGCCGGAGCCGGCCGAAGATCGTCTCCGTCGACCCGGTCTCGCGGGCCTGCGCGAGGATCCGGTCGAGGCAGGCGCGGATCGAGGGGAACTGCTGGAAGTAGGCCGCGATGAACGCCTTCGCCTCCCCCTGCGTCACGCCGAGCTGCCCCGCGAGGGCGAACGGCCCCATGCCGTAGAGGATCCCGAAGTTGATCGTCTTGGCGCCGCGCCGCTGGTCGGGCGAGACGAGGTCGGGGTGGATGCCGAAGATCCTCGCCGCGGTTGCGCGATGGATGTCGTCGCCGCGGCGGAACGTCTCGATGAGCGCCGCGTCGCCCGAGAGGTGGGCGAGGAGGCGGAGCTCGACCTGCGAGTAGTCGGCCGAGACGAGGAGGCGCCCCTGCGGCGCGACGAAGGCCTTCCGGATCGACCGTCCGGCCTCCGTCCTCACCGGGATGTTCTGGAGGTTCGGGTCGTTCGAGGAGAGGCGCCCCGTCGCCGCGACCGCCTGGTCGAACCGGGTGTGGATCCGCCCGTCCGCGGCGAGGTGCCGCGGCAGCGCGTCGACGTAGGTCCCCTTCAGCTTCGAGAGCTCGCGCCACTCCAGAACGAGACCGGGGAGCGGTCCGAAGCCCTTCAGCGAGAGCTCCTCGAGGACCTCCGAGCCGGTCGCGTAGCTCTTCGTCTTCGCGGTCTTCTTCAGGACCGGGTAGCCCAGCTTCTCGAAGAGGATCCGCCCGAGCTGCGGCGGGGAGCCGACGTTGAACGGCTCCCCCGCGGCGGCGTGGATCTCCGCCTCGAGCCGCGCGAGGCGGGCGCCGAGGTCGACGGAGAGGGTCGAGAGGGCGTCGGGGTCGACGAGGATCCCGGCCCGCTCCATCCGCGCGAGGACCGGGACGAGCGGGAGCTCGAGCTCCTCGTAGACCCGGAGCGAGGCGGGACGCGCACTCAGGCGCGGGAAGAGGGCGTCGGCGAGCTCGAGCGGCAGGCGCGCGCGCGGGCCGAGGTAGGCGCGGCCCGCCTCGGTGGCGAGCTCGGCCGCGGTCTCGAAGGCGTCGCTCCCGGCGACGTCCTTCGGCGACGGGACCGTCTCCGGCGGGCGACCGAGGAGGGCGCGCGCGTCGGAAGCGAGGTCGTGGGCGTGGAGCCCCGGAGAGTCGACGTAGGCCGCGAGCATCGCGTCGAAGACGCGGCGCGGGGCCGGGAGCGAAAGCGCGGCCGCGGCGAGGTGGAGCCTTTTCGACTCGTGGGCGACGAGCTCCACGCCTTCGTGCGCGAGGAGCCGCGCGAGAAGGGCGCGCCCCGCCTCGGAGCCTTCGCCCCGAAGCGGCGCGGTCAGCGCGCCGCCGCCGGGGATCGCGACGGCGAGGGCGATCGGCTCGGGCGGGAAGGGACGCCCCGGCGCGCACTCGACGTGAAGGCCGATGCGGCCCGCGACCTCCGACCGCGCGAGGAAGGCGTCGAGCGCGGCGGGGGTGCTCTCCCACGCGGGAAGGTCGCCGGAGGCGGAGCCGGCCGTGACGGCCGGGCCGCCGGCTTCTTCAGCATCGCGCTCGCCGGTTCCTTCGCCCGCCCCGCTCACGGGCGCGGCGGCGACCTCTCCGGCCGTGTCGAAAAGCGACCCGCTCCCCGCGGACTTCGGCGCCTTTGCCGGTGGCGGCGCGGTCGCGGCCGCCGCCTCGAGCAGCTCCTTTCGGAGGCGCGAGAAGCCGAGCTCGCCGAAGAAGGCCGCGAGCGCGGCCGTTCCTTCCGGCGACGCCGGAGGGACGGCGAACGTCCCGAGGAGGCTCTCCACGTTGTCACCGCCCGGAGTCGGCGCGTCGCGCCGGACGGTCGCGAGCTCGCGGGAGCGGAAGGCTTCGGCTTTCCCGGCCTCGAGCGCTTCCCGGCGCTTCCCCTTCAGCTCCCCGACGCGTGCGTAGATCTCCTCGAGGGAGCCGAACGTCGCGACGAGCTCCTTCGCCCCCTTCTCGCCGATCCCGCGGACGCCCGGGATGTTGTCGGACGAGTCGCCCATCAGGCCGAGGACGTCGGTGACGCGCTCCGGCGGCGCTCCGAAGAGCTCCCTCACGCCCTCCGAGTCGAGGAGCTTGTCGTGGACGGGATGCCAGACGGCGACCTCCCCTTCGCGGACGAGCTGGAAGAGGTCCTTGTCGGCGGAGACGACCTCGACGGCGAACCCGGCGCGCGCCCCCTTCTCCGCGAGCGTCCCGATCAGGTCGTCCGCCTCGAAGCCCGGCTCCTCGACGACGACGAGGCCCATCGCGCGGCAGAGCGCCTTCACGTCGGCGACCTGCGGGACGAGGTCGTCGGGCATCGCCGCGCGGGTTGCCTTGTACTCCGGGTCCATCTCGTGCCGGAACGTCTTCTCGGGCCGGTCGAAGCAGACGGCGACGGCGTCGGGCTTCCGCTGGGAGAGGAGCTTCCGGAGCATCGTGGCGAAGCCGAACGTCGCGTTCGTCGGCCGCCCGTCGGGGGCGGTGAGCGGGCGGATCGCGTGGAAGGCGCGGTAGAGGTAGCCCGAGGCGTCGAGGAGCGCCAGCGTCTTCTTGTCCGGCATGCCTCACGGAGTCTATCGGGCCGGCGGGACCGTAAGATGGGGCGAGGCCCGCCCGTGTCGTCCGTCCCGATTCCCCCCGCCCCGCCCGTCACGAACGCCCGGGTCGCCTCCGCCCTCCTCGCCCTGGCCGACGCCGAGCCGCCGGGTGCCCGCCCGGCCTCCGAGTACCGCTCGGCCGCCGCGACGCTCCGCCAGCTGCCGGACGAGCTGCACGGAAGGCGGATCCACCTCGGCGGCCTCCCGCACGTCACGCCCCGGGCCGCCGACGCGATCGCCGCGTTCCTCTCGTGCGGCTCGGACGAGTCGGTCGACGACCGGCTCGCGGCGCTCCTCGACCGCGACGACCCGGCGAGCGAGCGCAAGCGCGAGTACCTCTCCCGCGCCGACGTGGACCGGATCCTCGCCGCGCCGGAGGGGATCTCGCCCGTCGACCTCCGGGCCGACGTCCACCTCCACACCGACCGATCCGACGGGCAGATCCCGCTCGCCGACCTCCACCGCGCGCTCGCCGCCCGCGGCGACCGCTACGCGCTCCTGACCGACCACGCGCGCGACTGCGCCGTCGCCGGGGGTCTCCACGCGGGCGACTTCGCCGCGCAGGCACGCGAGCTCGAGCGGCTGAACGCGAGGACGGGAGAGGAGTTCGGGATGCTCCTCGGCGCGGAGGCGAACATCGCCGAGGACGGGACGATCGACGTCCTGCCGGCGACCGTCCCCTCTCTCGCCGGCGTCGTCGCCTCGGTCCACACCGACCTGAGGGGCCCGAAGGACCAGACCGCCCGGCTCGTCCGTGCGATCGAGCGGCCCGGCGTGGCGATCCTGGGCCACCCGAAGGGGCGTCTCTACAACATGCGGACCGGCGTGCGGGCGAGCTGGGATCGGGTCTTCGCGGCTGCGGCGGAGCGCGGGGTCGCGATCGAGATCAACGGCTGCCCGGAGCGGCAGGACCTCCCGCCGTCGCTCGCCCGGACCGCGCTCGCCGCCGGCTGCCTCTTCGCCCTCGTCAGCGACGCGCACGCCCACCGCCACCTCCCCTTCCAGCGCGTCTCCCTGGCGATCGCACGGCTCGCCGGGATCCCGGCCGAGCGGGTCGTCAACACCTGGCCGCGGGAGCGCTTCGAGGAGTGGCTCGAGGAGAGGCGCCTGGGTTGAATCGTCCCCGCACGCGGCGCTCCTGATATCGTTCTCTCCCACGCATTCCGGCAGAGGAGGCAAAGATGGGTCTTTTCGGCAAGTCGCTCGACGAAAAAGCCGCCGAGGCGGTGAAGAGCCTGCGCGGCTCGATCAAGGGGCTGAAGAGCCTCGATGCGGTCGTCGAGGGAAAGACCGTCACGCTCACCGGCGAGGCGGACGATCTCGAGGCCAAGGGCAAGGCCATGGCCGAGTTCAACAAGCTCGTCGAGACCGAGAACACGATCAACAAGATCGCGCTCACGAAGGCGCCCGTCGCCGCCGCGCCGACGCCGGCCGCCGGCGCCGTCGTGACCGGCGGGGCCCCGGCGGCGACCGCAGTCGAGGCCGCCGCGAAGGTCCACGTCGTCGAGAAGGGCGACACGCTCGGCGCGATCGCGAAGAAGTACTACGGCAAGGCCGGCGCCTACATGAAGATCTTCGAGGCGAACAAAGACGTCCTGACGGACCCCGACAAGATCAAGCCGGGGCAGAAGCTCCGCATCCCGGACTGATCGCCGGGCTTCGGCCGGGCCGCGGGAATCCGCCCTCCGGCCCGGCCGTTCGCACCCGGCCTCGCGTCAGTCGTAGATCACGGCGCCCGGGTCGAAGCGGTCGCCGGTGTCGGGCCCGTGCCACCGTCCCGCGTTCAGGTCGTAGCGCCAGCCGAAGGCCGTCCAGGGAATCCGGTAGGTGCGGGAGAGGAAGAGGAGCGTCCGGCCCCACCAGCTTTCGTCCCGGACACCCACCGCCCGGAGGACCTGCTCGACGTTCAGGCCGAGGTCGATCCCGACGTTTCGCTGCCTCACCTCGACGGGCGAGAAGCGGTACCCCTTCGACCCGTAGGTGAGCGAGACGAGAAGGAAGCGCGCCGGGCCGGGCGCGACGCCGAGACGCGGCAGGAGACCGTCGAGCTTCAGGTCGACGGACTGGACCCAGCGCGAGTAGTCGCCGCCGTACGCCGTCGCCCGGCAGCACGGGTCGGGGACCCGGGCCCGCACGACGCCAAAGCGGAAGCCGATCGTGTCCTCGAGGCGGAGGCCGTTCACCCCCGCGGCCGCGGCCGCGCCGAGGACGTTCGCCGCGGCGTCCTCCCAGGAGGCGCCGTACCGCGTGAAGCCGTCGCCGATCTCGATGACGAGGCCCGCGGCCGAGACGAGGGCGATGCCGAGGAGCCGCGCCGTCCGCTCGTCCTTGCCGAGGGAGCGGTAGATCGACTCCGCGCCGTCCTGCGCGATCGCCGCCATCACGAAGTGGGACGCCTTGTCGGCGCCGCCGGCGTAGCTGCGACGCCCGAGCCCTCCCTCCTCCCGAAAATGGAAGGACGCCCCTTCCTCCTCTCGCCACCAGGTGATCCACCCGGCGAGCGGCACGGCGGCGAGGACCGCCGCCGAGACCCGCGCCGTCCGGGCGTCGAAGACCTTCTCCGCCGGCGCTACCGGCACCGCGGCCCCCGGAGCCGCGCCCACCGCGGATCCGGGTTCCGCGAGGGGGGAGACGGGCGGGAGCCCGGTGAGGGGCGCCGCGAGGAGGCGGACCCCTTCGAGGCGGAAGCCGGGCTTCGCCTGTCCGGCGGGCGCCCCGAGGACCGGGGCCGACCCGCCGAGGAAGAGGAGCAGGAAAGCCAGCCGGCGGCGGCGGTGCCCCTTCAGCCGGCGAGCTCCTTCGCCTTGGCGAGGGTCCGCACTCTCTCCATCGTCTCGGCCGCCTTCTTCGCCGCCTGCTCTGCGTCGCTCCGGAACCCTTCGGCGAGGCCGGCGTCGGAGATGCCGGGGAGGTTGATCCTCACGTTCGCGAGCGCCCCCTCGAGCGCGGCCGAGAGGAGGAGGGCGGCGACCCAGGCGTCGGAGGCGCAATTCGGGTTCCCCTTCTCGAGGACGACGGGAGCCTTCGCGAGCGCCTCCATCGAGAAGAAGGCGGTCTGCATCGGAACGGTCGTCGCGAGGATCGTCGCCTCGTCGATCGCCTTCTTCCGCGCCGCCTTCTCCTCGGGCGTCTCCTTCGGGAGCTTCCGCGCCGCGAGGATCGCGTCGTAGGCGCGGGTGTCCTCGTCGACGAGGCCGAGGAGCGTGTCGCGGTTCGCGTCCATCGCGGAGGCGACGCGTTCCAGCTCCTCCCACGACTCGCGATACTTCTCCTTGCCGAGAGTCAGGCGGCAGACCATGCCGAGGAGGGCGGCGCCCATCGCGCCCGCCGCGGCCGAGGCCGAGCCGCCGCCGGGGGCGGGAGCGTCGGAGGCGAGGGCGGCGCTGAAGTCGCGAACGGCGAGGGAAACGAGATCGGTCAAGAGGTCCTCCTGCTCGGTTCGAGCGTGCGGCGCGCCCCGCGCGGGCGGAACGCGGTCGGTCAGGGTCGGACGGGCCGCCCGTCGCGGACGACGGGGCTCCCGGCCACGACGACGTCGGTCACCGGGTTGACGCCGTAGTGGTAGACGAGGTGCTCGAGGTTGCGCCCGTCGACGAGGACGACGTCGGCCGCCTTCCCCGGCTCGAGCGAGCCCCGGCGCTCCGCCTCGCCGACCGACGCGGCGGCGTTCAGGGTCATCGCCGTGAGCGCCTCCTCGACCGTCAGCCCCATCCCGATCGTCGCGAAGAACGCGACGGCCGGAAGCGACTCGGTGTAGGAGGAGCCGGGGTTGCAGTCGGTGCCGAGGGCGACGGCGACGCCGGCCGAGACCATCTCGCGCGCCGGGGCGTAGCGGTTCATCCGGAGGAAGACCGACGTGCCGGGGAGGAGCGTCGCGACGACCCCCGCCTTCGCCATCGCGTGGATGCCGTCGGGCTGGGCGAAGAGGAGGTGGTCGGCCGAGAGGGCACCGACCTCGGCCGCGAGGCGCGCCCCGCCGAGCGGCGTCAGCTCGTCGGCGTGGAGGCGCGGCAGGAGGCCGACGGCCTTTCCGGCCTCGAGGATCCTTCGCGACTCCGCCAGGTCGAAGACGCCGTGCTCGCAGAAGACGTCGACGAAGCGGGCGCCGTCCGCCGCGAGGGCGGGGAGGATCTCGTCGCAGCACTCGGCGACGTAGCGCGCCTTCTGCGCTTCCGAGCCGCGGCGCTCGACGGGGACCTCGTGCCCGGGGAGCGCGGTCGCGACGACGCCGACCGGGTGCTCTTTCGCCGCGCTCTTCAGCGCCGCGAGCTGCTTCTTCTCCGTCGGGAGGTCGAGGCCGTAGCCCGTCTTCGCCTCGCAGAACGTCGTCCCGTGAAGGAGCATCCGGTCGAGCCTCGCGCGCGTCGCCGCGGCGAGCTCCTCGACGGAGGCGGCACGCGTCGCCGCGACGGTCGAGACGATGCCGCCGCCCGCCGCCGCGATCTCGGCGTAGGTCTTCCCCTTCAGCCGCTCGTTGAACTCGCTCTCGCGGTACCCGGCCCACGGGATGTGCGTGTGCGGGTCGACGAAGCCCGGGAGGGCCGTTTTCCCGCGCCCGTCGAGGACCACCTCGCCGGGACGCGGCGCGTCGCCGTTCGCCGTCACGAAGTCCGCGTCACTCCCGACCCAGGCCACGCGCCCGCCCTCGCAGACGAGGGCCGCGTCCTCGATCCTCGAGATGCGCCCCTGGGCGGCTCCGGCCCGGGCGGCCTTCCCGAGAGGCGTGGCGAGCTGGGAGAGGTGCCGGACGACGAGGCGGCTCAAACGGCCTCTCCGTCCTTTCGCTTCGGCCGCATGACGGAGACCGACGCGTCGAGGTCCTCCTCCTCCTTGTCGAAGTTCAGGACCTGCTGGAACATGTCGAGCATTCCCTGGAGCTTCAGGTGGAAGTTCTTCCGCTCCACGCGGAGCTCGCGGATCCGCTTCTCCTTCTCCGCCGCCTTCTCGAGCGCCTGCTGGACGAGCTTCTCGCCCTGTCGGTTCGCCTCCGCGAGGATCCGGTCCGCCTCGCGCTCGGAGTCCGCACGGAGTGCTTCCGCGTTCCGCTGCGCCATGAGGAGCGTCTCCTTCAGGACGGCCTCGGTCTGACGGTGGTGAGCGACCTCGTCTTTCAGGCGCGAGTTCTCGCGCTCCAGGTCGTCGAGCGTCCGCATGAGCTCCTCGAGGTCGTCGCCGACGAGCTCGAGGTACTGGGCGACTTCGTTCCGGTCGAGGCCCCGGAACCGGATCGGAAAGCTCCGCTTGCGGATCTCGAGAGGGGTGATGGAGGGTCTCATCACATTCATTCTAAGCCCTTTGCACCCCTATGAACCCATCCCTCGCCCCCCGCCCACCACCCTTGGCGGTGCGCGCCTTCGGCGCGGGCTGCTCTTGAAGGTGGTCGAGGGGTGGGACAGGAACGTGCGGGAGAAAGGGCGACGCGCTTCAGTGAATGCGGCCGGAGCGGTCTTCGACGACGGTGAAGCGGCGGCGGCGGAAGGGGTTCCAGCGGCGTCGGAACGGGCGGACGGAACCGCCGCCTCCGCGGCGCGTGGTGCGGACGAAGAGCCAGGCGACCGGGAGGCCGCCGAGGAGGAAGAGGAGCTGCGGGAGGGAACGGGAACTCTCGAGCTCGCCGAAGACGACGAGGACGAGGGCGAGGAGGGCGAAGCCGCGCCGCGTCATCGGCAGGATGCCGAAGAGGTTCGCGGGAAGGCGCGGCCCGAGGAGCGCCCAGGCGACGATCATCGCCGTGAGGAGACCCGAGAGCCCCGCCCCCGCCATCGCCCCCGCCGCCGGGAAGAGGAGCGCGACCGCCGTCCCGAGGAGCGCCGAGACGACGACGGCGGAGAGGACGAAGAGCGCGAACGGGCGCGACCCGAACGTCACCTCCAGCTCCCACCCGAACATCCAGAGGATGAGGAGGCCGAAGAGGACGTTGAAGATCCCGAGGACGACGAGCGGATAGGTGACGAGCCTCCAGAGCTCGAGCGCCGGCCAGATCCGTTCCGGGAAGAGCGAGAGGAGGCGCATCGGCGCGAGGCGCAGGACGCCGCCGAGGTATCCCGCCGCCGTCAGGACGAGGAGGGCGCGCGTGACGTTCGGAAGGCGCGACCAGCCGGGAGGGCCAGCCCAGACGACGCGCCCCGCGGGCGTGTTCCAGCTCATTGCCGCGAGCGTAGCAGGGTCAGGAGCGGGAGCCGAAGAGGGCCGTGCCGACCCTCACGATCGTCGCGCCTTCCTCGATCGCCGCCTCGAAGTCGTCGCTCATCCCCATCGACAGCCCCGCGAGGCCGAGCGATTCGGCGAGGCGCCGGAGCGCGACGAAGTGAGGGCGCGTGTCGCCCGGGGGCGGGATCGACATGAGGCCGCGCAGGTCGAGCTCCGGGAGGCCCCGGACCTCGGCGACGAGCCCGGGGACCTCCGCCGGGGAGACACCGGCCTTCGACTCCTCGCCCCCCGTGTTCACCTCGACGTAGACGGCGAGGCGCTTTCCCTCGTTCGCCGCGGCACGAGCGAGCCGGCGGGCGATGTCGGCCGAGTCGACCGCATGGAGGACGTCGGCGAGGCGCGCGGCCTTGTTCGCCTTGTTCGACTGGATCGGGCCGATCAGGTGCCGCACCACGTCGGCAGGGAGGTGCGGGAGCTTGGCCTCCGCCTCCTGGACCCGGTTCTCGCCGAAGTGGCGGATTCCCGCCTCCCAGGCCGCGAGGAGGTCTTCGAGCGGCTTCGTCTTCGTGACCGCGAGAAGCGTGACGGAGGAGGGGTCGCGCCCGGCTCTGCGGGCGGCCGCCTCGACGCGGCCCCTCACCTCCGCGACGTTCGCGGCGATCTCGGCGACGCGACTCAACCCTTCGCCTCGTCGAGCGCCTCGTTCGCGAGCCGGTCGGCTTCCCTGTTCTCCTCGCGCCTCACGTGGACGACGCGGAGGCGCGGGATCCGCGCGGCCCTCTCCTTCGCTTTCGCGACAAACGGAGCCAGGTGCGGCGCCTTCACCCGGTAGACCCCGTTCCACTGCTTGACGACGAGCTCGCTGTCGGCCCGGATCTCGACGTCGGCGGCCCCGGACTCGATCGCGGCGTCGAGAGCGGCGAGGAAGCCGGACCATTCGGCGACGTTGTTCGTCGTCCGCCCGACGAGACCCGACTTCTCGATTCCCGAGGGCGACCAGACGCCCCACGAGGAGGGGCCGGGGTTGCCGCGGCAGGCGCCGTCGAAGTGGAGGACGAGCCGCCCCGCCGTCACGGCAGGCCGGAGCCGTCCCAGTAGAGGATCCGCTTGCAGCTCTCGCACTGGAGGATCTCGCGCGAGAGGCGCAGGTCGGAGAGGAGCTGGGGTCGGAGCCGCACGTTGCACGAGGAGCAGGCGGCCGTCTGGTTCGCGACCATCGCGACGCGCGCCACGGCGACGCCGTGCCGCATCTTCGCGATCCGGTCGAAGACGCCGAGGAGCCGCTTGTCCACCGAGGCGCGGAGCTCCGTCGCGGCCTTCTCGGCCGCCGCGATCTCCTCGGCGAGCTTCGCCTGCTCGGCGCGCCACTCGCTCATCTGCTCCTCGTAGCCCGCCTCCTCCTCCCCGGAAGTGGCGGCGAGCGCGGCTTCGTCGGACTTCGCCAGGGCCAGGGTCTCCTCGACCTGGAGGAGCTCGTCCTCGCGCGTCCGGATCTCGCGCTGCGCGTGGTCCACCTCGGTGAGAAGTGCCGTGTACTCGTGCTGGCCCTTGACCGCCTTGCGTTTGGCCTCGGATTTCTTCAGCTGCTCGGCGTAGCCCGCGATCTGCTCGTCGAGCTCCTTCTTGCGGGCCTCGGCCCGTTCGCGCCGCGACGCGAGCTCCTGCCTCTTTCGCCGGAATTCCTGCCAGGCCGCCTCGACGTGGACGAGGTGCTCGGGCGTCCTGTTGCGCCTCTCCGCCTTGGTGCGGGCTTCGAGGAGGAGCTCCTGGAGGTGAGAGAGGCGCTCGAGAGCGCCGGACGGCGATTTGTCGGTCAAAGAACGTCTCCCTGAAAAAGTGAACGGGCGCCCAGCGGCGCCCGTTCCGTCGACTGAATGGTTCTCCGGCGCGTCAGTGCGCCGGAGGGAAGGTCAAAGTCTCGTGGCACGCCCGTTCGTTTCTCCCGAACCGATGGGTCCGCTCGGATTCGAACCGAGGACCCGCCGGTTATGAGCCGGTGGCTCTGACCGCTGAGCTACGGACCCACCTGCGATTCCCAGCATAGCACGCCGATCGGGACGGAGCCCTTTCGGCCTTGTAACGAAACGCACGGAGCCGGCGGAATCTTCCCGGGGGGAGGCCTCAACGGGTGGAAGACGACCGTCAGGGAGAAGAACGGCGCCACCTACGACGAGTACGTCACCGAGCGCGTCTACGACGAGCAGGGGCGCCTCGAGAGAGTCGTCGAGAAGGGCCCCTCGGCCTCGCCCCTCCTCCGCGAGACGCGCTCCCAGTACGACCAGGCGGGCCGCAGGACGAAGGAGACCGATCCGGTCGGGGCCGTCACCACCTGGGACTACGACCTTGCCGGCAACCTCGTCCGCCTCACCGATGCCAACGGCAACAAGACGACCTATGCCTATGACAGCGAGGGAAGGCTGACCTTCGAGACGAGGGGCGACCCCGTCCAGACGAGCGACAGCCCGACCCTCCCGACCTGGAAGACGACGTACGACTCCATGGGGAACCGCTCCACCGTCCGGGACCCCAACGGCACCGTCGTCACCTACGACTACGACGATTCCGGCAGGTTGACCGGACGGACGATCGCAAAGGCCACGGGCGTCGAAGGCCCCGCCGATGAGGCGAAGACTCTCGACCCGCTCGGCCGGCCGACTGCTTGGACCAGCACGGGGTCCGGCTTCGACCAGGCCGGCACGGCCGTGCTCGACTCCCTCGACCGCCTCACGCGGGAGACCCTCCGCCTCGGCGCCGGCCCCGTCCGCACGGTCGGCCACGAGTACGACCTCGCGAGCCAAGAGATGGCGCTGACCTACCCCTCGGGGAGCCGGTACGTTCTCGAGCCCGACCCGCTCGGGAGGCTGCGGGAAGTCCGTGATCCCGAGGGACTCGCCGTCGTACGCTACGAGGGCACCGGGAGGCGCCAGACGCGGAATACCTTCGGCAACAACCTCGTCGAGGAGAGGACGTACGGCCCGGCGGCGTGGCTGAAGACGCTGACCGTGTCGAATCCCTCGGTCCCCGCGCCGCTCCTCGGCCTCGACTACGCCACCCGCAACCTCCGCGGCCTCAAGCTCGACGTCGTCCGCTCCGACCGCGGGACAAAGGACGCCTACGCCTACGACTCGGCGGGGAGAATCACGAGCGAGAGCCTCGGACTTCCCGAGCCGCCTCCGGCGCCCCCGGCCGTGGCGACCCCCGACATCCGGAACGTTTACACCCTCGACGCTCTCCTGAACATCGAGAAGCGCGAGAGGACGCAGGCCGGAGCCACCATCGTCGCCGAGCCGAAAGCGGCGGCCGCGGGCATCAACAACCGAAACCAGTACACGCAGTGGGGGACTTCACCGTCCTTCGAGACCCTCAACTACGACCCGAACGGCAACCTGACGGCCTTCTCGGGGACGACCCTCCGCTACGACGTCGAGAACCGTCTCGCGACGGCGACGACGGGAGCCGGCGCCTACCGGGCCTTCCACGACCCCGACGGCCAGAGGGTCCGCGAGGTCCGCACCTCCGGCGGCTCGACGGTCGAGCTGGACGTCGTCCAGAGCGGCCAGAGAGTCCTCGAGGTCTTCCCGAAGGACGGAACGACGCCCCTCCAGCGCTTCGTCTACGGCCGCGGCATCGACGAGGTCGTCCTCGCCGAGCTGGACCCGAACGCCACGGGCACGCCGACCGCCGTCTATCCGCTCCAGGATGAACTCGGGAACGTTACCCACCTCACGGATGCGAGCGGGGCCGTCGTCGAGAAGTACTCGTACGAGGGGTACGGGAAGTTCCGGATCTTCGATCCCTCAGGCTCGAGCCGCAGCACCAGCGCCTTCGGCTGGAATCGGCTCTTCCAGGGACGCGAGTACCTCGGGCTGATCGACGCCTACGACTTCCGCGCGCGCACCCTCTGGCCGGAACTCGGGAGATTCGGGCAGGAGGATCCGGCGGGGACGATAGATTCGTCGAACAGATACCAGACCGTGGGTGGGCAGTGGACCCGACGCTCAGATCCCACCGGCCTGGAGTTCATGCCTGACGAAGCCGACGACGGGCCAGTCTACAGTCTTCAGACAGGCGCGCTCGCCCACTACGTGTGGCAGAAGTGGGTGAAGACAACGCACGGCACCTACATGGGGCTGGAGGACGACACGGCTTGGTACGACAAGACCGTCAAGACGATCGCCGGGAGGACTAAGAGACCGTTGCCTATGAATCCAGACACGAAGCCCGACGCGGCACACTGGGATCGCCTGACAAACTCCATCGCCGTCTGGGAGCTCAAGCCGACGACGTGGGATCCAGACGCAGTGGGGGCGGTCGATCGGCCGCGGGCGATGGCCAAGCTCGACAGAGCCCGGATTCAGATAGGAAAGTACCTCTCTGCCCTGCACCCTGCCGCCCCCGGGGACTCAGTGAGGTTGAATGCGCCCAGCCCGGGAAACCCGATTGTCGAATTGGATGTCATCCCTGGGCTCCCAGGAACCTCCTTCAAGATGACTGCATACTCACGGCCCCAACTCGCCGACGCTGCAGGGGTGATCTTCTATCGCCTAGTCGTAAACGGGAAGAAGAAGGAGGAGAAGAGGAGCGCGGCTGCTACGGCCTTGGGTATCACGAAACTCGCGCTCGTCGCGGGAACAATGTTCACCGTCGAATCGACTCCCCAGGGGCAACTGCTCGCAGCAGCCGCGGCGCTGATCTTCCTACCGCCGGATCCGTGCCCGCCCCCAGGATGTATCTGAGGATCATCACTGCCGATGATGAGTACCGGCTCTAGGCTCTCAGAAGCTCTTCGCCGGCTTGAGCGAACGGAAGAGTGGCCGCGATTCGTCGCGGATAGGGACCGTCCCTTCGTAGAACTCACGGAGTCCATCGCGCGGTTTCTGCCGCCTTTCGAGTATCTGTCAGGGGTCACGGTGGTGTTTGATCCGGTGAAGCGATTCCTTCTCGATCGAGCTATCGCTGGGGACGCCGAAGCGAAGAGCGTGATCGAGGATGAGCTCGCTATCAACAGAAAGCTCTCCTTGGGCGATCGCCACGACTTCGCAGACCTGCTACCAGCGTTTCGGGTCCGGCATGCGAAGGAGATAGCGGAGTTCGAGCGAGCGACCTATGCGTGGGAGACCGGAGATCGCTGGGCTCCTGTTGTCCGGCTGTCGGGTGTCGGCAAGCTCCTTGATGAGAGAGTCCTGCCTGTCATGGGCGAGTTTGGATTCGATCTGAAGCGGCGCCGATACGACAAGAAGACATGGCGATGCAGCGGGTCGATTGCTGGGCATTCGCTGGAGATCGTCTTCGAGAAGGACTCGGTTGGAACATGCCTTTCCGGGTACCTTGAGATCACAGACCTAGGCTTCTACGAGCCGTTGGGCTCAGTCTTCTTCTATAGCGGAACGAGGTTCCCGGCGCGAGAGAGGCGAGAACAACTGGAAGAACACGTCTCGCTCTTCATGAATGAGTATCAGCGGGTGTTTCCCTTTGTGGCATCCGCTGTGGCGCAGAGTCTCGCGAGCGCAGAAGTCTGGTGGAGCTTGGGACTGTCCCGGGGACCGACGGGGTCAGGGTCCGGTCGGTGCCAGGCGTGAAATCGTGTATTTCGTCGGCGAAGGGCACGACCGGAGCGGAGTGACCGATGGGGGTCAGGTCTACTTTTTACACTCTACACAGATCAGCCGCGCCGGGCGGCGCTTGATCTCGAGCATCGCGCACGTCACGCCCCCTGCGAAGAGCACGACCGGATCCGAGCCCCGCACGGCGCCTTCGGCGCCGTGGAACGGGGGACGCCCCCGGGCGGCTGCGGCGGGAGGGGCGGTGGAGCCGGACGCTCTGCGAGGCGCGCGCCGGGCGGGGCCCCAATTTCCCCGCCCGTCACGGGCCTCGCATCCCTGCCGCGGCGCGTAGCTGCGGCGAAGGGTCGCCTCCGCTCCGCGCGGCGTCAGAGGCGCTTGCCGATAACCGCGGTTATCGGCCCCGGAACGGCTGAAGTCCCGCTGCGCTGACGCTCCGGCGAATGGGGTCTGACCCCTACTCTACGTTCTACGCGACGACGGCCACGACGCGAGAAGCACGCCGAGAGTGGGGCACGACACGGCGCCTGCGGGCGCCGTGGAACGGGGGCGCCCCCGGCGGCTGCGGCGGGAGCGGCTAAGAGAAAGGAGCGGCTACGGGGTCAGGCGGTCCACCCAGTACCCGGGCCGGCGCTTCTGGTGAGTCACGGCCAGGATCCGGAAGCGGTCCGGCTCCACCGCGTAGTAGATCTCGTATTCGAAGCGCTTCAGGAGCTTGCAGCGGACGCTGCCGCGCTCGACTGGCGCCGCCTCCGGAAACTGCTCGATGAAGGCCACGGTTCGCATGACCTCGGCCCGGAAAGCCTCGACAACGGCCGGCGCCTCCCGCTCGTAGTACTCGAGCGCCTCAAGGTACTCGGCCTCGGCTTCCGGATGGAAGACGGCTTTACGAGGCTCGGCGCTCTCGCCCACGCGCGAAAACCTCCTCCGCCGGGATCTCCCTCACCTTGCCGTCGCGCATCTCCTGGAGACGGCGCTCGGCCACGTCGAGCCACAGCTCCTTGTGCTCGGCTTCGGTGAGCTCCTCAAGGCTCTTCAGGAGCTCGCCGGCCAGGTCGGCGCGCTCCTTGAGCGGGAGCTTCAGGGCTTCGGAGAGGAGGTCTTCTCTCGTCACGCTCTCCATTCTATCGCTCGCGTCCATCGGTCTTCCCCCGCGGCAGCAGCAGCGCGGCCGGGCGAGTGGGCTCTGACCCCCACTCTGCGTTCTACGCCGCTGCGGCTTGCGAGAGCGCGCCGGGGAGCACGCCCAAAACGGAGCACGACACGGCGCATCTCGGCGCCGTGGAACGGGGGACGCCCCCGGGCGGCTCCGGCGGGAAGGACGGGGTTCGTCGACGGCTTACCCGGACGCGGCGGTCCGGGTCCCCCTTCATCGCGCGCGAGCGCAGCGAGCTTCAGCTCCGCGCGGAGGGGGGGACCGAGGGGGCGCGGGGGAGGCGGTTCGCGCCTCCCCCGACTAGAGATCGCCGGACCCGGCGGAACGGGCCCCCCGTCCATCAGCGCGAGCGAAGCGAGCTGCCGCTCCGCGCGGAGGGGTGTGGGGGACCCGGCGGAACGGGTCCCCCACCGAAAACTAGACGTTCACGTCGATGAACGGCCGGAGCTTCTTGGCGCGGGACGGGTGCCGGAGCTTCCGGAGCGCCTTCGACTCGATCTGGCGGATCCGCTCGCGGGTGACGTTGAAGCTCTTGCCCACTTCCTCGAGCGTGTGCTCGGCCCCGTCGCCGACGCCGAACCGCATCCGGAGGACCTGCTCCTCGCGCGGAGTGAGCGTCTTGAGCGTCCGGCGCGTCTGGTCGCGGAGGTTCGCCACGATGACGGCGTCGATCGGGGAGACGACGTTGCGGTCCTCGATGAAGTCGCCGAGGTGGCTGTCCTCCTCCTCCCCGATCGGGGTCTCGAGGGAGATCGGCTCCTGTGCGATCTTCATGATCTTGCAGACCTTGGACGCCGGCATGTCCATCCGCTTGGCGATCTCTTCCGCGGTCGGCTCGCGCCCGAGCTCCTGGACGAGCGAGCGCTGCGTCCGCGTGAGCTTGTTGATCGTCTCGATCATGTGGACCGGGATCCGGATCGTCCGGGCCTGATCGGCGATCGCGCGGGTGATCGCCTGGCGGATCCACCACGTCGCGTACGTGGAGAACTTATAGCCGCGGCGGTACTCGAACTTCTCGACCGCCTTCATGAGGCCGATGTTCCCCTCCTGGATCAGGTCGAGGAACTGCAGGCCGCGGTTCGTGTACTTCTTCGCGATGGAGACGACGAGGCGCAGGTTCGCGACGATGAGCTCCTGCTTGGCCCGGTCGGCCTCCTCCTCGCCCTCCCGGATCTGCCGGAGCGTCTTCTTGATCTCGTCGTGCGAGACGCCGTACTTCTCCTCGAGCTCCTTGAGCAGCACGCGGTACTTGGCGACGCGGCGCTTGTAGAAGTCGATCCGGACCTCGTTCTTCTCCTTCTTCAGGTTGGCGAGGTCCTGCCGGATCTGGGCCTCCGGCATCGCGAACTGCCGGTCGATGTCGCGGAGGATGTTGATCATCCGCTGGAGCGTCGCCGGCGTGAAGTCGATGGCGTGGATCAGCCGGGCGATCTCGGAGATCCGGCGGTCGACGGTCGGGTCGACCGCCGGCTGCGGCTTCGCCGCAGCCGCCTTCTTCGCGGATGCCTTCGCCGGCTTCTTCGCGGCCTTCGCGGCCTTCTTCTTCTCCTGGAGCTTCCGGAGCTCGCCGTCGAGCTTGGCGATCTTCTTGAAGTGGCCGAGGACCTCCTCGATCCGCTTCGCCGTCCGCGGGTCGACCTCCTCGGAGTCCTCGAGGGCCGCCGCCGCGAACTCGAGGAATCCGCGCGCGACGTTCTTGTCCTTCTTGGCCGCCTCGACGATCCGGAGGATCTCCTCGAGGACGATCCGGTTCGTGGAGAGGGCCTGGTAGATCCGGGCCTCGCCTCTCTCGATCCGCCGGGCGATCTCGACCTCGCCCTCGCGGTCGAGGAGCTTCACGGTCCCCATCTCGCGGAGGTACATCCGGACGGGGTCGTTCGTCTTCTCGACGGTCGTCAGGTCCGGGAGGACCGCCTCGGTGTGCGCGGCCCCTTCCTTCTTCGGCGTCGCCTTCTCGGGGACGTCGACGATCTCGATCCCGAAGTCCCCGAGCCGTATGTAGACGTCGTCCAGCTCGTCGGGGGTATTCGAGATCTCCTCGGGAAGTGCCTGGAAGATCTCGTCATAGAGCAGGTATCCCCGCTCCTTCCCGAGGGCGATCAGCCCGCGCAGCTCCGGGTGCTTTTCTTCGACCGTCACGTCATCCCCAATCAGCCCCGACCTTCGTCCGGGCGGCGTAGCTCCTGCTTCATACGACGCACCTCCTCGGAGAGCTTCTGCTTCTCGGCGAGAAGGGCCGTCCGGCCGTCCCGGTCATGCCGGGCCTCGGCCTGTGCGATCAACGGCTGCAGTTCGACTCCTCGCTCCTCGAGTCGTCTTATCTTCAGCTGGAGGAGTGGCTTGCGTAGCTTCTCCAGGTCGGGGGCTGCGGGGTTCGCGTCCATTTGCCGGGAGTCCGATAGGAGGAGTCGGGCCACCAGCGCTCCCGCGCCGCCTCCAAGATGGGATTGAAGTTCGGAAAAATCAAGGGCATCCGCCTCCGGAGCCAGTGACTTGAGCTTCTCGGCGACCTCCCGGACGTCCGGGTGCGAGAAGAGCTCGATCGGGAGGCGGGGGACGATCTCCGCTCCGGCCGGCCAGGTCGAAAGGAGCGACTCGAGGACACGCTCCTCGGCCTCCGGAACTGGCCGGGCGACCGACGGGCTTGTCGCGGCCTGCGGGCGGAGCGGCGTCCGGCGGCTCCTGTCGTGGAGCAGGTCGAGAGGCACGCCGCTCGCGCGCGAGAAGGCCGCGAGGAGCTCGTGCCGGAGGACCCGGTCGGGGGCGACGGAGAGGATCGCCTTCGCCTCGTTGATCCGTGCCGCTCGCTCCGCCGCATCGCCGGAGGCGGGCTGGATCGACGAGGCGAGGACGTCGAGGATCGGCCTCGCCGACTCGACCGTCGCCCGGAGGGCGTCCGGGCCGTGGGCGCGCAGGAACGAATCCGGGTCGTGCCCGTCGGGGAAGGAGACGTGGAAGACGCGGACGCCCCGTTCGACGAGGAGGGGGAAGGCCTTCCAGGCGGCGGCGAGGCCGGCGGCATCGCCGTCGTAGGCGACGACGACGGCGGGGACGTGCCGGGCCAGGAGGTCGGCCTGGGTCGTGGTGAGGGCCGTTCCCATCGAGGCGACGGCCCACGGGACGCCGGCCCTCTCGAACGCGATCCGGTCGAAGTAGCCCTCGCAGAGGACGAGCCTCTCGCTCTTCCGAGCCCCCTCCCTCGCCCGGTCGAGGCCGTAGAGGACGCGCCCCTTCGTGAAGCGCGACGTCTCGGGGCTGTTGATGTACTTGGCCGGATCGTCGCCGAGCGCGCGGCCTCCGAACGCCAGGACCTCCCCGCGCCCGTCCCGGATCTCGAGCGTCAGGCGGTTGCGGAATCGGTCGTAGACACGACCCGTGTCGGCGTTCTTCTGGAGAAGTCCGGCCTCGAGGAGGACTTCCTCCGTGAAGCTCCCCGAGAGGGTGCGCAGGAGCCCGTCCCAGGCGTCCGGCGCCGCCCCGAATCCGAGCGCCTCCCACTCTTCCCGCGGCACGCCGCGCCCCTCGAGGACGGCGACCGCCGCGCGGCTCTTCGGGAGCTGCTCGCGGAAGTAGCGCGCGGCGGCGACGAGCGCCTCCGCCGCGCGGCTCTCCTTCGCCCGGTCGGCCCGCGTCCCGCTGCGGCGGACCGGGAGCGGGATGCCGGCGCGACGCGCGAGATAGGCCACCGCCTCGTGGAACTCGAGCTTCTCGGTCTCGCGGACGAAGGTGATCGCGTCCCCCTTCGCGCCGCACCCGAAGCAGTAGTAGAAGCCGCGGTCGGGATGGACGTGGAACGAGGGGGTCTTCTCGCCGTGGAACGGGCAGAGCCCCTTCCAGGAGCTGCCGGCCTTCTTCAGGCCCGTGACGGCTCCGATCAGCGCGACGATGTCCGTCGCGGCGAGGACGTCGTGCTTCAGGTCGTCGGTGATCTCGTAGGAGGCGTCCACTCGGCTCTCAGACCCGGAACGGATCGGGCCCCGCCTTCATTCCGCGGGCTCCGCGCGCGGCCCCCCGGACCCCCCATCCCAATCCACGCTCATCAGTCCCTCAACTCCGCGATGGTTGCCGCGTCTCCGCCTTCCGTGTCATCGCCGGGACGGTACGAGGCGACGCCCGGATGGTCGGCGAGGAACTCCCGGACGGCGGCGGCGAGGCGGCCGGAGCCGAAGCCGTGGACGATCCGCAGGCTTCCCTTGCCGGAGAGGAGGGCGTCGTTGATCGCGCGCTCCACCTCCGGCAGGGCGGCGTCGACGCGGAGGCCGACGAGGACGATCTCGCCGCGGGGCGCGGCGACCTTCGGTGCCGGAGCGAGCTTCGCCTCCCCGACGGAGGCGCGCGGGATCGGCGCCCACTTCGAGACGGCGGCCGACGCCACGGCGCCGGTGGCCGGCCGAAGGTCGGCCGCGCCGACCTTCATCCGCTTCCCGCCCACCTCGACCTCGGCCTGCCCCTTCGCCTCGTCGAGCGCGAGGAGCTTCCCCGTCGTCCCGAACGGGACGACCTTCACCCGTTCCCCGACGACGACGGGACCGGACGGCTCGGGGGGCGCCGCCATCTCGAAGAGAGCTTCGGCGTCCTTGCGCGCCTCGCCGACGACGGTCATGAGCGCGCCGCGCGAGACGGCCCGCCCCGCGCGCGCCTCCTCTCGGATCCGGTCGAGCTCGCGGCGCGTCCGCTCGCGAAGCGCCTCGATCGCCCGGTCGATCTCGGTCTTCGCCCGCTCCCGGAGCCGCTGCTTCTCGGTCGCGAGCGCGGCCGCCTCCCGCTCGAGGGCGTCGCGCCGCGAGGCGAGGGCCGCGGACTCGGCGCGGAGCTTCTCCGCCTCCGCCCGCGCCGCCCGCGTCTCCGACTCGAGCCGCTCGAGCGCGGCGTCGGCCGCGGCCCACCCCGAGCCGAGCCGCTCGCGCGCCGCCTCGAGGACCCGCCGCGGGATGCCGGAGCGCTCGGCGACGGCGAGGGCGCGCGAGCGCCCCGTGGCGCCGGGCCGCACGCGGAAAGTCGGGCGGCCGAGGCTCTCGTCGAACTCCATCGCCGCCGAGAGGACGTCGGGGCGGTCGTGCGCCCACTCCTTCACCGCGGCGAGGTGCGTCGTGGCGACCGTCAGCCCGCCGCGGCGAAGGTCCTCCTCGAGGACCGACATCGCGATGGCCCCTCCCTCGTCGGGGTCGGTGCCGCTCCCGAGCTCGTCGAGGAGGACGAGGCTCCGCGGCGTCGCGGCCGCGAGCGCCGCGGCGGTGCGTGTCATCGCGCCGGCGAACGAGGAGAGGTCGCCGAGGAGGTCCTGTGCATCGCCCGCGACGACGAGGAGTCTGTCGAAGACGGGGAGCGACGTCCCCGGATCGGCCGGGACGGCGAAGCCCGACTGCGCGAGGAGCGCGAAGAGGCCGACCGTCTTCATCGCGACCGTCTTGCCGCCGGCGTTCGGGCCCGAGAGGAGGACGAGGCGCTGCCCCTCGTCGAGGACGAGGTCGAGCGGGACGGCGTCGGAGCCGCGCTCCTCGGCCCGCTCGCCGAAGACCTCCTCGCGCAGCGGCGCGAGGCGCCGGTCGAGGAGCGGGTGCCGGGCCTTCTTCAGGACGAGCGGGCCGTCCGTCTCGGGGAAGACTCCCTGCGAGCGGCGGGCGAGCTCGGCGCGCGCCTGGTAGCCGTCCAGCTCCGTGAGGACCTCGACGGCGGCGGAGAGCTCCCTCTTTCGCGCGGCGAACCGTGCCGTGAGCGCGACGAGGATCCGGTGGATCTCCTCGCGCTCCTCCTCGAACGCCTCGGAGAGCGCGTTGTTCGCCTCGACGACCGCGAGAGGCTCGACGAAGAGCGTCTGCCCCGAGCCCGACTTCTCGTGGACGATCCCGGCGACGCTCTCGCGCCGGTCGGAGCGGACGGGGAGGCAGTAGCGCCCTCCCTTCTCCGTGACGTAGCCGTCGGCGAGCGCGTCGGGCCGCGCGCGCACGAGCTCCTCGAGGCGCCGAACGACGTCGCGCCGGAGGCGCACGATCGCGGCGCGGATCGAGGCGAGACGCGCCGAGGCGGTGTCGCGGATCCTCCCGTCGGGCTCGAACGTGTAGTCGCGCTCGCCGAGGAGGTCCTCGAGGTCGCCCAGCGGGGCGAGGAGCGCGGTCAGGTCGGGGAGCTCGAGCCCCTCGACCGGGACGGCGCGCCGGGCCTCCTCGGAACGCTCGACGAGCGCGAAGAGGTCGAGCAGCTCCTCCGGCGGGAGCGCCTGTCCAGCGGCGCCGAGGCGCGAGACGAGCGGCGCCCCCTCGTCGAGGCCGAAGATCCGGACGGGCGGGCGGAGGCCGGTCCGGGCGACGAGGTCCCTCGTGACGCCCGCCCGGCGCCGCACCTCGGCGGGGTCGCCCGAGGGGGTCGAGGCGAGCAGCCGCTCGCGTCCCCGATCCGAAGAGCAGAAACGCCCGGCGAGCCGAAGCACGCCGGGCCAGTCGACTTCCGTGTGAATCATGAAAGAGGGTCCGGGATCAGACTCCCGCGCGGCGCTCCTCGGCCAGCTTCCGCAGCATCTTCTTCCTCGCGGCGATCGCTTTGCGCTTCCGCTTGGTCGACGGCTTCTCGTAGTGCTGGCGCTTCTTGAGCTCCGACAGGATCCCCGACTTCTCGCACTTCCGCTTGAAGCGGCGCAGCGCGTTCTCGAAGGACTCGTCCTCCTTGACGTGGATCAAAGGCAACTGAGAGTCACCCCTTTCGGGCCCGGAGTGGCGCGGCCGAGTCGGCCGGACCGAGGCGGACCTGCAAGTTTACGGGTCCGCCCCGCTGCCGTCAACCGCGGCTCGCCCGTGGCGAGACCCGCGGGACCGCGCGTCTATAATGCCGCCTCGCGACCCTGAAGGCATCCAGGAGAGGCGTCTCATGTCCGTCGACCCCGCCGCCAATCGCAGGTTCATCGAGTCGCTCTCGACCCTCCTCGAGGACCACCTCGCGACCTGGAAATCCCAGCTCGCGGACACCCGGAACGAGATCGACCAGCTCATCTCGAAGGCTTCGGAGAGCATCCCCGCCCAGGCGCGGAACCTCTTCCCGGAGGACCTCGTCGCCTCGCTCCTCGAGGACGCCGTCCCTCCGGCGCCGGCGCCCGAGCGCATCGTCGAGAAGGTCGTCGAGCGGGTCGTCGAGACCGTCACCGTCCCCGGTCCCCCCGTGGCTCCCGACTGGAGCCTCGTGAAGAGCGCGATGGCGGCGATCGAGGGGTCCCGCACGCAGGTGGACGTCCTGACGCACTTCCTGACGGAGGCGCAGGTCCACTCCTCGCGGGCCGCGCTCCTCGTCCTCCGCAACGATCGGCTGACGGGCTGGAAGGCGCTCGGGTACGACGCTTCCGGCGGGCGGGACGACTCCGTCAAGGGACTCGACCTGGCGACGAGCGACGACCCGTTCGTCGAGGCGTGCCTGAAGACCGAGAAGCCGATGATCGCCGTTCCGCCACCGGAGGGCGGCGGCCTCCGCCGCGCCCTCGGCGGCCACCCGCCGGCGCGAACGCTGCTCGTCCCGATGGTGATCCGCGACCGGATCGCCGGCATCCTCTGCGCCGACGAGCTCCCGGGCGAGGAGGGCCGCCTGAACGAGTCGGCTATCGAGGTCCTGACGTTCGTCACCGGCCTCTCGGTCGACCTCCTCGCCGCCCGCAAGAAGATCCCCTCCCCGGCGCTCACGCCTCGCGGCGAGGAGATCCGGGTCTTCCAGCCGGCGACCACCGCGGACGCCGAGCCGGGTGCCGAATCCGCGCCCGTCCCGGCACCGGTCCCTCCCTCTCCGCCCGTCTCCGCCAACGCCATGGCCGCCCCGCCGGCCCTGGTCTCGACGCCCGCCCCGCCGCCTCAGCCCGAGACGCCCCCTGCCTCGGCCTCGCTCTCGGTCACCGGCGATCTCCCGGGACGCTCCGTCTTCGAGCAGACGGACCCGAGCTCCGCGCGGAAGACGCGGCGAATCACCGACGCCGGAGAGGCGCTGCGGGCGCTCGAGGAATCGGCGACGACGAAGAAGAAGGACCCGTTCTCCGGCGTCGACATCCTCACGGCGTCGGGAGCACGAAGCGCCGCCGCCCTCGGGCTCGCGACGCCTCGTCCCGGCGCTCCGACGCCCGAGCCGCCTCCCCGCCTGGCCGCGCCCACCCCGGCCGCCCCGCCGAGCCGGGGCGACCTGACGTTGGCCTTCGAGCAGATCAAGACCGTCCTCCCGCCGACACCGCCTGCGCCCCCCGCGCCGCCGGTTCCCGCTCCGGCGCCCCGCCCCTCGGCACCGCCGACGCCGGCCGCGCCGGCCGCGGCTCCTTCGGGCGGCCTCGACGTGCCGGCCGGCTCGGCCGCCGCCCCCCTCGCGCCTCCGCCCGGCTTCGTCCCGCGGGGGCGGGCCGCCCGCGGGGCCGACGACCCCCAGCGAGCCATCGACGACGCCCGCCGCATCGCACGCCTGCTCGTCTCGGAGATCAAGCTCTACAACGAGCGGAAGGTGGCCGAGGGGCGCGTCGCCTGCGACCTCTACGAGCGCCTGAAGGACGACATCGAGCGCAGTCGTCAGGTCTACGCCGAGCGGACCCCCGAGCACGTCCGGGCGACGTCGGACTTCTTCCAGGAGGAGCTCGTCAAGATCCTCGCCGAGGGAAAGCCGGAAGCGCTCGGTCCGATCCCCTCCTGAACCCCCGCCGGCTCGCCCCGTTCCTCCTCCTCGCCGCAGCGCTCGCTTCGGCCGGCGCCTCCTCGGGCGCCCCTGGTGGCGCGTCGCCGGAGGAACGACTTGCCGCGGCCCGGCGCGCCGTCCGGGAGGGAGAGCACGCCCCGTTCGCGAACGTGCCGGAGACGGGGCTCTTCGCCCTTCGCTCGGCCGTCGCACGCGCGGTGATCGCCACGGAGAAGGGCCCCGCGGCCGGGCCCTTCCCGGACGCCACGCCGCTCGGCCTTCCGGAGCTTTCCCGGTTTCTGGCCCTCGAGGCGGCGACGGACCCGGCGGCCCGCGTCGGCGCGGGGATCCACGTCTCGAGGCTCATCGGCTTCTCGGCCGCCGCCCAAGCCGAGCCGTTCGCCCGGGCCGCGCTCGCGTCCGCGGCCCGGGCCGCCCGGACACCGGCCGAGAAGCGGGCCGTCCTGGCGGCGCTCGCCGCGCGCGAACGTCGCTCTGCCGGCGGGTCGCGCGCCCGGATCTCGGCGGCGCTGATCCGGACCCGCCTCGCGCGCACGCCTGCCGAGGCGGCGGAGCTCATGGCCGACCTCGTCCGGGCGTTCCCCGACGCCCCCGAGGCCGCGCCTGACCTCTTCGAGCCCGCCGACGGCGCGCTCCTCGCCCGCGTGCTCGCCCGGGCCGCGCCAGAGCTGAGGCTCGTCCGCGCCCGGGCTCTCGCTCGAAGGAGCCCGACCGCGGCGGCCGACCTCGCCGCGTCGCTCGCCCGCAGTCCCGCGCACCGGCTCGACGCCGCCGACCTCCTCCTCGCGGCCGGACGCGCCCGCGCCGCCCGGAACGCCCTCGTGAAGCCCTCGGCGCTCGCGGGTCGGGACGACGCTGAACGCCTGCGGATCGAGGCCCTCCTCGTGGCTGCGGACCTCCGGCTTCTCGACGAGCCGTCGCGCCGCACACCCGCGACGCGCAGGCGCCGCGCCCCGCGCCCCGCGCCTGCCGTCCCGGGGGCGCTCCCCGCCCCTCCCGACCCGGAGACGCTCGAGGCCTTCACGGCGCTCGCGGCCCGCGCCGAGACGCTCCTCGCGCGATCTCTCGCCCCCGCGGACCGGAGGCGTCTCCTGGGCGAGGCCGTTCGGGCCGCCGCCCGCCTCGGCCGGCTCGACGGGGCGCGCCGGTTCCTCCCCGCGCTCGTCGCGATCGACCCGGCGACGACCGTCGGAGCCGAGGAGCTCTTTCGCGCCGCGTTCCTCCCGACGCTCTCGCGCACCCCCGAGGCCCACCGGGCCGCGGCGGCGGCGCTGGAGGAGCAGGCCGCGCTCTACGGCGACGTGGCGGTGCGGCGGCGGGCCGTCTACTGGACCGCCCGCTCGCTCGAGGCGCTCGGGAAGGGCAGCGCCGCCCGGGCCCTCCAGGCTTCGCTCGTCTCCACCGCCGTGCCCGACCTTTACGCGAGGTGGGCCGGCGCCCGGCTCGGCGTCCCGGTTCGCGCCGCCCTTCCTCTCGAGCCACCCGGCCCGCCTCCGCCGCACGCGCTCGGACCCGACACCCCGTCGCTCGCTTCCCGGGAGCTCCTCGCGGTCGGACTCGCCTCGCTGGCCGAGGACGCGGCCGAGACCGAGCGGTCGGCCGACCCGCTCTTCCTCGCCGCCTGCGCCTCCGAGCGGTTCGAATTCCGCCGGGCCGTCGCGATCCTGAAGTCCCGCTGGCCCGAGCTCGGCACGCCCGACGAGGGCGCGCTTCCCCTCGCGGTGCGCCGGGCGTACTACCCCTTCCGGCGGGAGCCGCTGATCGTCCGCGAGGCGACCGCGAACGGCCTCCCCCCGGCGCTCGTCTACGGCGTGATCCGGCAGGAGAGCCTCTTCCAGACCGGTGCGCGCTCCCACGCGGGGGCGACCGGGTTGATGCAGGTGATGCCCGGGACGGGCCGCGACCTCCTCCGGCGCGAGGGACGCCGGGGCCGGCCCGACCTGAAGGACCCGGAGGTCAACGTCGCCCTCGGGGCGCGCTACCTCGCGATGATGCTCCGCGAGTTCGACGGCGACCGGATCTCCGCGCTCGCCGGCTACAACGCCGGCCCGGGACGTCCCCGGCGCTGGCTGCGGCAGGCCCCCGCCCTGGCTGCCGACGAGTTCCTCGAGGCGATGCCCCTCTTCGAGCCGCGCGACTACGTGAAGCGCGTCCTCTTCTTTGAAGCGGCCTACGCCGTCCTCCACGGCGTCGCGGTCGATCCCCTCCCCGTCAGCGGCGGGGCGCCCCGGCCGCGCCCCTGATCGCGTCGAAGGCGGCGAGCGCCCGCGCGCGGGCCTCGGCATGGTCGACGACCGGCGCCGGGTAGTCGACCGGGGGTGACGGCGCGCGCCACGGCGCGTGAAGGTTCCGGCCCGCGCCCTTCCAGGCCGAGAGCTCCGGCACCCAGCGCCGCACGTAGGCGCCGTCCGGGTCGAAGCGTTCCCCCTGCAGCACCGGGTTGAAGACACGGAAGAAGGGCTGGGCGTCGGTACCGCAGCCGGCCGACCACTGCCAGCCGCCGTTGTTGGAGGCGGGGTCGCCGTCGGCCAGGCGCGCGCGGAAGAGGGCCTCTCCGCGCCGCCAGTCGACGAGCAGGTGCTTCGTCAGGAAGCTCGCGACGATCATTCGGACCCGGTTGTGCATCCACCCCTCGTGCGCGAGCTGGCGCATCCCGGCGTCGACGATCGGGTAGCCGGTCCGTCCGTCCCGCCACGCGCGGAAGCGCTCCTCCGCCTCCTCCTCGGCGACCCAGGGGAAGCGGTCGAACTCCGGCCGGAAGCTCTGCGTGAGGACGCGCGGGTGCTCGGCGAGGATCGAAGCGTAGAACTCGCGCCAGGCGAGCTCGGAGACGAAGACGTCGATCGACGCCCGCCCCGCCGCGTCCGCCTCCTTCCAGGCATCCCTCGCCTCGGCGAGGAGCCGGCGGACGCCGAGCGTGCCGAACCGGAGATGCGGCGAGAGCCGCGAAGTCCCGGGGGCGGCCGGGAGGTCGCGGTCCCCGGCGTACCGGACGAGGGCGGTCCGCCGGAACCGGTCCCAGAGGCGCCGGGCCTCGCGCGCCCCGCCGGGCGGGTTCGCGGGCGCGCCCGTCGCCCGGAGGACGCGGGGACGGGAGAGCGGAATCGAAAGGAAGGTCCGCGCGAGGACCGCATCGGGGGTCGGGACGCGCGGCGGCGTCGGGCGCGGGGCGGCCTTGTCGGCCTCCCGCCAGCGCTTCAGGAACGGCGTGAAGACCGTGTAGAGGCGCCCCGCGTCGGTCCTCAGCGAGGCCGGGGGGACGAGGTGCAGGTCGGGAAGGAGGCGGAGTCGCGTTCCCTGCGGCGCGAGGGCCGCCTCGACCTCCCGCGCGAGCGCCCGTCCGTGCGGCTCGTGGTCGTCGTGTCCGTAGACGGTGTCGGCCCCGGTCTCGCGTGCGAGGGCCGCGAGCGCCGGCCCCGCGGGGCCGCAGCGGACCAGGAGGCGCGAACCCCGCGCGGCGAGCTCCCCTTCGAGTTCCCGGAGGCTCTCGGCGAGGAACCGGAGCCTCGGCGGGGAGACGTCCTCGTCCCGCTCCTGGTCGTCGAGAACAAGGACGGGGACGACCGATTCGTGTCCGCGGAGCGCCGCGTCCAGGGGGACGTTGTCGTCGAGGCGGAGGTTCCGGCGGAACCAGACGATTGAGGGGGCCATACGGCCCCCTCTACGCCGGCGAAGCTCCCCGGGACGTCCCCTCGCGTGCCTGACAGTCGGAGCAGACGCCGCGAATCTGGTGCGAGTGGGTCGTCGGCGCGAAGCCGTACTTCTTGCAGACGGTCTCCTGCAGCTCCTCGATGCGCGGGTCGACGAACTCGATGACGGCGCCGCAGGAGGTGCAAACGAGGTGGTCGTGGTGCTCGCCGACGAGGAGACGCTCGTAGCGGTACTTCTCGTCGTTCAGCCTCACGCGGGAGACGAGGCCGCAGTCGTAGAGGAGGTCGAGCGTCCGGTAGACCGTCGCCCGGCTCACCTTCTTCCCCTTGCCCCGCAGCCTCACGACGAGGTCGTCGGCGTCGAAGTGGTGGTGCGTCGCGAAGATCTCTTCGAACAGCGCGGTCCGCTCGCGGGTCGTCTTCAGCCCGCGCCGCCGCAGAAAATCGGCGAAAAGTCGGCGTTCCTCGACGGCTTCCGTCATGGCGGAGACGATATCGCAACCGGCGCCCGCGAGGGAGGGGTGATCTCGGATCGGCGCCCCGGCTCGCGCCAGCCCGCGAGGGAGGCTAGCCTCGGCGCCGCACGGAGGCGCGCATGAAGTCGTACCGCAAAGAGCTGACGTTCCACCTCCCGAAGCGGATCGGCTTCGTGAACGTGACGCCCGAGGTCGAGGCCGCGGTCCGCGAGAGCGGTATCTCCGAGGGACTCTGCCTCGTCAACCCGATGCACATCACGGCCTCGGTCTTCGTGAACGACGACGAGCGCGGCCTCCTCGCGGACTTCGAGCGCTTCTTCGAGGCGCTCGTCCCGCACGAGCCGGTCCGCTCCTGGCGGCACAACGACACCGGAGAGGAGAACGCCGACGCCCACGTGAAGCGCCAGCTCATGGGGCGCGAGGCCGTCCTCGCCGTCACCGGCGGGAGGCTCGACCTCGGCCCCTGGGAGCAGGTCTTCTACGGCGAGTGGGACGGGCGGCGCGCGAAGCGGGTCCTGATCAAGATCATCGGGGAGTGACCCTCCTCAGGCCGCCCCCTCGGCGGACCAGCCTTCGACGGTCAACCCCATCGCGATGAGCGACTCGGCGAGGCGGCGCGCCGAGCCCTCGTCGATCCCGGGCGTCTCGAGGTACCGGGCCATCACGGTCTCCTCACGGGCCGCATCGCGGAGCGGGACGCCCGCGGCCCGCTTGGCGTCGGCGACGCGCCGGCAGAGCTCGAGGCGGCGGGCGACGAGGCGTCCGATCTCGCGGTCGACGGCGTCGATGGCGGTCCGCACGCGCTCCACCGAGGGGGTCGCGCCCGGGAGGAGGCCGAACTCGTCGCAGAGCCGCTCGAGGTCCTCCGGCAGGAGCGCCTGGGGGCCGTCGCACCAGGCCGACTCCGGGGCGTCGTGGACCTCGACGATGAGGCCGTCGACGCCGGCGCCCCACGCGGCCCGCGCGAGCCCGGGCACGAGCTCCTTCCGCCCCGCCGCGTGAGAGGGGTCCGCGAGGAGCGGGAGGTGCGTCAGCTGCCGTGCCGCGAGGAGCCCCCCGAGGTCGAGGGTCCCGCGGGTGGACTGCTCGAACGTCCGGATGCCGCGCTCGCAGAGCATCACCTGCTCGCACCCCGCGTCGAGGAGGTACTCGGCCGACGCGAGCCACTCGTCGACCGTGGTGCCGAAGCCGCGCTTGAGGAGGATCGGCCGTCCCGCGGCTCCGGCTTCCTTGAGGAGGTCGTAGTTCTGGCAGTTCCGCGCGCCGATCTGGAGGACGTCGGCGACCTCTGCGACCGGCCCGACCTGCGCCGGCGCCATCACCTCCGTGACGACCGGCAGGCCGACGCGCTCGCCCGCCTCCTTCAGCCAGCGGAGCGCGTGGAGCCCGTGCCCCTGGAAGGAGTAGGGCGAGGTGCGCGGCTTGAAGACGCCGCCCCGGAGCGCGGTGGCGCCGGCCCGCGCCACCGCCCGCGCGAGGCGCCTGATCTGCTCCTCGGACTCGACGGTGCAGGGCCCCGCGATGACGGCCCGCGCCCCGCCGCCGACCCGGAAGCCGCCGACCGTCACGACCGTCGCGGGGCGCACCTCGGTGGCGCGCGGGAGCGCCTCGACCCGGGGCCGCCGTGCGAGGTCGGGCGGCGTCCCGAGCCACGTGGCTCCCTGCGCCTTCGCCTCGCGCACCGCCGCCGCGGCCGTCGCCACCAGCGCGTCGCCGACGAGAGCGAAGCCCGCCCCCGGCCCCGAGGAGAAGACCTCGATCCCGGACTGCTTCAGGTGCGCCGCCAGACGCTCCGTCGGGACGCGCAGGACGCGGAGCGGCTGATCGCTCCCCTCCCCACCCGCCCGGGCGAGCCTCCAGAAGCGCGTCCCGTTCGGGCGGACGTCCGAGACGTCCTCCAGGAGCGGCACGAGGCCCGCCTCGAGGGCCGCCTCCTCGGAGCAGACCGCGCCGCGCCTCCCGCCCGCGCGCGCGACGGTCGCCGCGGCCTGCGCCGTGTCTTCCGCCGGCACGGCGCGCGCCCCGAGGCGGGCGAGGAGCCCCTCGCACTGCCGGAGGACGGGGAGCTGGGAGTGGAGCTCCTCGATCTCCTCGAGCGCGACGCCGCGCGGCGCCGCGAGGACGAGGCGCATCGGCACCTCGATCTCGCCGAGGACCGCGAGGCGTGCGCCTCCGTCGATGGCCGCGCCGAGGGGCCCGAGCGCCTCGACGACCGGCCCGATGACCCGATCGACCGCCGGCAGGAGCGCCTCGTCGACGGTCCCCTCGGCGAGGGCGTCGAGGAGCGCCTCGAAGGTCGGGAGCGCCACCGGCCGCCCGCAGCGTGCCGCCGCGCGGGCGCCGAAGGAGCCCTCGCGCCCCTGGTAGCCGGCGCGCACGATGCGCCGCTCGCACGCCCCGTCGCGCCCGTCCGGCTGGTTCCGCTCCGTCATCGTCGCCTCCTTCTCGCCTTCGCCGGAAACGAAGAAGCCCCCCTCCACCGATCTGGCGGAGGGAGGCTTCGGGATGCCCTTCGCGGTGGCCGTGCCTACACGCCCACCCCTCCGCGGAACGGCGAATAGACGCCGCCGGTCGCCGTAAACGGGAGGGAAAGGCCGTTCTTCATCACGTCGCCGGGAACGATAACCCGGAGGTCAAGCCCTCACCCCTTCTTCTCGTCGATCAGGACCCAGGAGAGGACGACGGAGACGATCGACACGACGAGGGCCCCGAGGAAGGCGGGCCAGAAGCCGTCGACGCGGAAGTCGATGCCGAGCTTCTGGCCGAGCCACGCCGTGAGCATGAGCATCACCGCGTTCAGGACGAGAGTGAAGAGACCGAGCGTCAGGACGAGGAGCGGGCAGGAGAGGAGCTTGAGGAACGGGCGGACGAGTGCGTTCAGGACGCCGAAGACGAGCGCGATCAGGAGGACCGACTCGACGCCTCCGGCGCGGATTCCGGGCACGAGGTACGCCGCCGCCCCGAGCGCGAGCGCGTTCACGAGCACTCTGAGGATCAGGTTCATCGGCTCTCTCTCCTTCCAGCACGGGAACGATACCTCGCGGCGTTGACGCGCGCCCTTCCGCTGCGGCACGCTCGGGGCCGAGGTGACCTCCATGGACCGGAAGTACCGCCAGCGCGGCTACCAGGACAACGCCCCGTCGACGCCCCGGAGCGGCGGCCCATTCGACGACCGCCCCGCCCGGCTCGAGGGGGCGCCGCGAGGACGGAGCGCCGGCCGGCCCAGCGAAGAGGTCTTCCGCTGCCGCACGTGCCACGAGAAGAACGACCCCGAGGTCGCTCTCGCCGCGCTCTGCGTCAAGTGCCGCGCGCCCCTCCACGCCTGCGCGCAGTGCCGCCACTTCGACGGAGGAGCCCCGTTCCAGTGCCGGCAGCCGATCCCGGCGCCGATCTCCGCGAAGTCCCGCGCGAACGAGTGCACGTTCTACGAGCCCGCCGTCACGCTCGACCTGACCGGGCGCAAGGCGACCGACACCCCCGACCAGGCCCGCTCCGCCTTCGACGCCCTCTTCGGCAAGAAGAAGTAGGGCGGCGCGGCGGCTGTCCTCCGGACGAGGCGGTCCCACCGGCATGTCCTTTGCTCGCACGCCTCTGGAGGTACCCTCATGAGAGGACACACGCGGATCGGGCTCCTCGCCGCAGGCTTCTCTCTCCTGCTCGGCGGCTGCGTTTCGACGACCTGGCACCCGGCCGAGGACCTCGCCCCCGGGGTTCAGGCCTCGGTCTCCCCGACCGAGGTCGCCGTCCTTCGTTCCCTTCCCACGGCTCCGCACCAGTCCCTCGGCACGATCGAAGTCTGGCTCTCGGGCCGTCACAGCACCGCCGCGATTCTCGGCAAGGTCCGGGAGAAGGCGGCGGCCGTCGGCGCCGACGCGGTCGTGCTGATGCCGGGGACGACCCTCTTCTCCGAGCCCATGAGCCTCGAGAACGAGGTCGTGAGCCCGCAGGCGGTCTCCTACAGCTTCACCGCCATCCGCCGTCTGGAATCTCCGCCCTCGTCGTCCTAGGCAGACGAAGCCGCCGCACCATCGCCTTCCCGCGGCGGAGGGGTCGCCCGCGGGGCGGGCGAGGGGGACCCGGGCGGAACCCTCCCCGCCACGATCCCGAAGGCTCCGCCGCGGCCGAAGGCCGCCGCCTCTCCGCCGCGGGGGGGGCGCTCGCGCAGCGAGCGAGGGGGACCCGGGCGGAACCCGGGTCCCCCTATTCACTTCAGCTGCAGCCGCTCGTCTCCCCGCAGTTCAGGCACTTGTAGCAGGCGCCGTTGCGCACCATGAGGTGCCCGCACTGGTGGCAGCTCGGGGCGTCGGCGCTGTTCTCGAAGGCGAACGTCGTCGAGGAGACGGCAGCCGCCTTCTGCGGGGGCGGGACGGGAATGGCCGCGAGCGCGTGCCCGTTGCCGTTCTCCTCACGCGAGATGACGCCGGCGCGCGCGCGCAGGTCGGCCGTCAGGAAGCGCGAGGCGAGGTAGCGGAAGATGTAGTCGACGAGGCTCTTGGCGATCGGGATCTCGGGGTTCTTCGTGTAGCCGGCCGGCTCGAAGCGCATGTGGCTGAACTTCTCGACGAGCGCCTCGAGCGGAACGCCGTACTGGAGCGTCAGCGAGATCGCCGTCGCGAAGGCGTCCATCAGGCCCGAGATCGTGGAGCCCTCCTTGGCCATGGTCAGGAAGATCTCGCCCGGCTGTCCGTCGTCGTAGAGGCCGACGGTGATGTACCCCTCGTGCCCGCCGACGGAGAACTTGTGCGTCAGCGCGCGCCGCTCGTCGGGGAGCTTCTTTCGCCGCGGGCCGGCCGCCGCGGCCGGCGCCGGTGCCTGCGCCGGCGAGGTCCCCTTCGTCCCCTTCACGGCGTCGTCGCTCTTCGACGCGGCCGTGTTGAGCGGCTGAGTCCGCTTGCAGCCGTCGCGGTAGACCGCGATCGCCTTCAGGCCGAGCTTCCACCCCTCGACGTAGACGTTCGTGATGTCCTCGACGGTCGCGTCGGGCGGCAGGTTGACCGTCTTCGAGATCGCGCCCGAAAGGAACGGCTGGACGGCGGCCATCATCCTCACGTGCCCCATCGCGTCGATGGAGCGCGTCCCGCCCCGCGCCTTGAAGGCGCAGTCGAAGACGGGGAGGTGCCCGGCGGAGAGATGCGGCGCGCCCTCGATCGTCCCCTTCTCGTCGACCCACGCGACGATCTCGTTCACCTGCGGCTCGGTGTAGCCGAGGCGCGCGAGCGCGTGCGGGACGGTGTTGTTAACGATCTTGATCGTCCCGCCGCCGACGAGCTTCTTGTACTTCACGAGGGCGAGGTCGGGCTCCACGCCCGTCGTGTCGCAGTCCATCATGAAGCCGATCGTCCCGGTCGGGGCGAGGACGGTCGCCTGGGCGTTGCGGTAGCCGTGCTGGCGACCCGATTCGAGCGTCAGGTCCCAGACGCCGAGCTGCGCCTCGTAGAGCTCCTTCGGGACGCCCGTCCGCGGGACCTGCGCCGCCGCCTCCCGGTGCATCCCGATGACGCCGAGGAAGGCGTCCCGGTTCGGCTCGTACATCCGGAAGGTGCCGATCTCCGAGGCGATGCGGGAGGAGGTGAGGAACGCCTGGCCGTGCATCAGGCTCGTGACGGCCGCCGCATAGGCCCGCCCGTCGTCGCCGTCGTAGGGAAGGCCGTTGTACATGAGGAGCGCCCCGAGGTTCGCGTAGCCGAGGCCGATCGGGCGGAAGTCGTGGGAGTTCCGCTCGATCGCCGGCGTCGGGTACGAGGCCTCGTCGACGAGCATCTCCTGCGCCGCGAAGACGACGTCGACGGCGTGGCGGAACTTCTCCACGTCGAAGGCGCCGTCCTCCTTCGCGAACTTCATCAGGTTCAGCGAGGCGAGGTTGCAGGCGGAGTCGTCGACGAACATGTACTCCGAGCAGGGGTTCGACGCGTTGATCCGGTGCGTCGCCTTGCAGGGGTTCCAGCGGTTGATCGTCGTGTCGTACTGGATGCCGGGGTCACCGCAGATCCAGGCCGCGTCGGCCATCCGCTTCAGGACGGAGCGCGCGTCGAGCGTCAGGAGCTCCTCGCCCGTCGTCACGGCGTGACAGGCGTAGTCGCGCCCCTCCTCGACGGCCTTCATGAACTCGTCCGTCACGCGGACGGAGTGGTTCGCGTTCTGGAAGAGGACGTTGTTGTAGACCTCGCCGCCGAACGAGCCGTCCCAGCCCGCCTCGATGAGGTCCCACGCCTTCCGCTCCTCCCGCGCCTTGCAGTCGATGAACTCGAGGACGTCGGGGTGGTCGACGTTCAGGATGACCATCTTCGCGGCCCGTCGCGTCTTGCCGCCCGACTTGATCGCGCCGGCGAAGCTGTCGAAGCCCTTCATGAACGAGACGGGGCCCGAGGCGATGCCGCCCGAGGAGAGGCACTCCGTGGAGGAGCGGAGCGAGGAGAGGTTCGAGCCGGTGCCCGAGCCGAACTTGAAGAGCATCCCCTCGGTCTTCGCGAGGTCGAGGATCGAGCCCATCGAGTCGCCGACGGCGTTGATGAAGCAGGCCGAGGCCTGAGGCCGCTCCTCGACGCCGACGTTGAACCAGACCGGCGAGTTGAAGCTCGCGACCTGATTCACGAGGATCGCCGCGAGCTCGTCGCGGAAGGCGTCCCGGTCCGCCGCGGTCCGGAAGTAACCTCCCTTCGCCCCGTAGCCCGTGATCGTCTCGACGACCCGCCCGATCAGCTGCCTCACGGAGCGCTCCCGCTCGGGCGTCCCGACCTTCCCGTGAAAGTACTTCTGCGTGACGATGTTCGTCGCCGTCATCGACCACGCTTTCGGGACCTCGACGTCCTTCTGCTCGAAGAAGACCTCGCCCTTCTCGTTCGTGATCGAGGCGGTTCGGAGCTCCCACTCGATCGCGTCGAACGGGTGCGTGGCCCCGTCGGTATAGAGCCGGCGAAAGGTGAGGCCGCGAAGCGCGGAGCGCGACGCGGAGGGCTCGGAAGCGGTGGAGACGGACGCCTGCTGGGCGGTGCGATCGGCGGGAAGAGACACGGCGGACCCCCTTGTGGAATTCTCGATGGGCGGATGAGGAATCCTATGCGACGGAGGCCCATCTGCGCAACATCTCGTAGCTACTCGTCATGGGACCACTAGGGGTAGTGCTGTAGGCCCGACTCTGGTCCGCTTCTTGCTGACGGGCCGGGAGGAGCGCGTTGACGCGCCGTCTCGATCGGAGCGAGAATCAAAGGTTCGAGACCGCGGGCGCCCGGCGCGCGCGGCCTTGAGGAGGAACCGATGGCGTCCACGACCCTCAACACCGCCACCGTCTCCGTCCAGGAGACGTTCGCCCTCAGCCTCACCGACCGCGCCGTCGACAAGGTCAAGGACTTCGCCGCGAAGATGCCCGACGCGGCGGACAAAGCCCTGCGCGTCTTCGTCCAGGCCGGCGGCTGCTCCGGCTTCCAGTACGGCTTCACGTTCGACGACCCGAAGGAGACCGACCACGTCCTCGCGGTCGGCGGCATCCGCGTCCTCGTGGACAAGACGAGCGCCATGAAGCTCAACGGCGCGACTGTCGACTGGATCGAGGACTTCCGCGGCGCCGGCTTCTCGGTCGAGAACCCGAACGCCGGCGGCGGCTGCGGCTGCGGGAAGAGCTTCGCCTGAGCCCGGGCTGACCCGGGGCGGTGTCGACGGCCCCCGAGCGGGGGCCGTCGCCGTCTCCGGGCGCCTCGCAGCGACCTCGTGAGCCGTCGCCTCTCGCCCCTCGCCGTCGTCTTCCTGACGGTCTTCATCGACCTCGTCGGCTTCGGCATCGTCATCCCGCTTGTCCCGCTCTACGCGGAGGCGTACGCGCCGTCGCCGCTGGCGTTCGGCGTCCTGATGGCGAGCTTCTCGGCGATGCAGTTCCTCTTCGCGCCGCTGCTCGGCCGCCTCTCGGACCGGATCGGGCGCAGGCCGGTCCTCCTCTTCTCCCTCTTCGGGAGCTTCCTCAGCTACCTCCTCTTCGCGTTCGCCGGCTCGTTCGCCGGCCTCCTCGCCTCGCGCGTCCTGGCCGGGATCATGGGCGCAAACATCGGCACCGCACAGGCCGTCATCGCCGACGTGACGCCGCAGGGCGACCGCGCCCGTGGCATGGGCCTCGTCGGCATGGCGTTCGGCCTCGGCTTCGTCTTCGGCCCCGCGATCGGCGGCTTCGCCGTGAAGGTGAGCCCGGCGCTGCCGGGCCTCGTCGCGGCGGGCCTCTCCCTCGTCGCGTTCACGTGGGCCTACTTCGGCCTCCCCGAGACGCGCCCCGCGAGCGCGGCCGCGCGGCCGCCCCGCCACTGGTTCCCGTTCCGGGCGACGCTCCAGGCCTTCCGCCGTCCGGTCATCGGCCCGCTCCTCCTCGTGACGCTCCTGAACACGACGGCCTTCTCGAACTTCGAAGCGACGTTCGCCCAGTTCGCGCGGAGCCGCTTCGGACACGACGCATCGACGGTCTCCTGGCTCTTCGTCCTGATCGGCGTCACGGCGGCCGTCGTCCAGGGCGGGCTCATCCGTCGCCTCGTCCCGCTGCTCGGCGAGGCCCGCCTCATCGGGATTGGCTCGACGCTTCTCGCGCTCTCGTTCGCGGGGCTCGTCCTCGTGCCGGGGCACGGAGCGCTCGTCGCGCTCGTCGTCACCACGGCGGCGGGGAGCGGGCTCGTGAACCCCGCGCTGGCCGGACTCCTCTCCCGCTCGACGGAGGCGGCCGAGCAGGGGGAGATCCTCGGCGCGGCGCAGTCGCTCTCGTCGCTTGGGCGGATCCTCGGACCGTTCTGGGGCGAGCACGCGTGGTTCGCGTGGGACGCGGCGGGGCCCTACGGCACCGGAGCGCTGCTCGAGGTGGCGGTCGTCGTCGTCGTCCTCGTCGGACTCAAGGCCGTCTCCTCCCCGCGCCCGAGGACGGCGTGACCCGCACCCCCGCGATCCTCCTTCGGCGTGACTGCGCTGCGGTGCGCGTGCCGAGCGGCGAGGCGGCGCGGCTGCCCGAAGGGGTGCCCGTCTACCTCGTCCAGTCGCTCGGCGGCTCGTTCACGGTGCAGGCGCCGACCGTCGGCGGCCTCTTCCGGATCGGTCCGGAGGACGCGGACGCGCTCGGCCTCGTCCCCGCCTCCGCCGAGCCGCGGCCGAAGCGCGCGCCGAAGGGCCCCGCCTCCGAGGAGGAGGTGTGGGCGGCGCTGCGGCAGTGCTACGACCCGGAGATCCCGGTGAACATCGTCGACCTCGGCCTCGTCTACGACCTGACGCTCTCCCCGGCGAAGGGATGCGGGACGCACGTCGCGGTGAAGATGACGCTGACCGCTCCCGGGTGCGGGATGGGTCCGGCGATCGCCGGCGACGCGCGGGCGCGGCTCCTCGCGGTTCCCGGCGTCGTCGACGCCGAGGTGTCGCTCGTCTGGGACCCGCCGTGGAGCGCCGACATGGCCTCGGCCGAGGGGCGGAGGGTCCTCGGGGTCTGACGCGTTCCGGGGGGACCCGGACCGCCGGGTCCGTCCGGCGCTACGACGCCTTCGGCAGCGTCAGGATGAAGCGGGTCCCCTGTTCCCCGAGCGGCTCGCAGCGGATCGCGCCCCCCATCTGCTTGATGAGCGCGGCGGTCTCGGGGAGGCCGAGGCCGCTCCGCTCCGGGTCGCGCGCCTGGAACGAGGGAAGGAAGATCCGCTCGTGGTCGGCCTGCGGGACCGGGACGCCGTTGTTCGTGAAAACGAGGGCGACGTAGGCGTCGCGGACAAACGCCTGGACGACGACGAGGCGCTTCATCGCCGCGCTCGCCTCCGGGTCGGCGCCCTCGAAGCGGCGGAGGATCGCGTTCCGCGCGTTCCGGAGGAGGTTGACGAAGATCTCCACCAGCCGGGGCGCGTCGGCGAGGACCTTCGGCGCCGGCTCGTCCATGTCGTTTCGCACCCGGAGCTTCGCGCCCTTGAGCCGGCGGCCGAGGAGCTTCTGGGCACGCTCCAGGATCTCCGACGGGTCGATGGTCTCGATCTTCAGCGGCGCCGTCGCCGAGAAGCGCTCGAGCTCCGTGACGACCTCGGAGAGACGGAGGAGACCCGAGAGCGCGTCGGCGATCTTCACGCGGATCGCCTCGCGCTCCGCGGGGGGCTCCTCGCCCCCGGAGGAGAGGACGCGCTGGACCGACACGAGCGACTCGGTGAGGCGGACGAGGAGCGGGCTCACCTCGCGCCCCAGCTCCATGCCGAGCTCGGCGAGGAGCTCCTGCTTTCCGCTGTGGACGTGGACCTCGAGGGCGGCCGGGTTCACGCCCGCTTCCCGGACCGTCCAGACGACCTGCGTCAGCTTCCGGTCCGGTCCGAACCGGCCCGCCGCCGAGACGCGGACGGCGACCGCCCCCGCCGGGTTCGCGGCGTTGAGCCCGACCTCGCGCGTCGGACGCCCGCGGAAGGCGTCTTCGAGGAGTCCCGCGAGCTGGGCTCGCTCGACCGCCTCGAAAAGCTCGATGACGCGCCGCCCTTCGAGCGCGACCGCGTCGGCGCCGAAGATCCGGCGCGCCATCGCGTTCGCGCTCCGGACGAGACCCGAGGCGTCGGAGAGGACGATGCCGAGCGGGAGCGCTTCGGCGAAGCTGGGTGCGTTCGCGCCCGGTGCCTCGATCGGTCCGGTCGACTCCGCCGCGTGATGGGCGGCGGGAGGCGCGGCCGGCGTCTTCGGCGCCGCGGCACGTCCCTCGGCGGGCGGGAGCGGGACCCGGAGCGCCGGGAACGCCTGAGAGAGGCGCGCGCGCAAGCTCTCGTCGATCTCCCCCTCTCCGCGCAGAGCGCGGTCGAGGAGGAAGTCGAGGTCGTCGTCGAGGTTGGGCGTTCGTGCCACCGGACCCGTATTCTCACCCGAAGCGGGGTGCTAGAGTCGATCCGGATGCGCGACGTCCGACTTCCCGAGTTCCCGTGCGTCGTTCCCGTGGAGGTCCGGTTCCGCGACCTCGACGCCATGGGGCACGTCAACAACGCGGTCTACCTCACCTACTTCGAGCAGGCCCGCCTCGCGTTCTGGCTGGCGATCCACCCGGGGGGCGCGCCGGGCGAGCCGGTCGCGCCGGAGACGATCGGCTTCGTTTTGGCGCGCGCCGAGTGTGACTACGCCTCTCCGGTCCGCCTCGGCGAGCGGCTGCTCGTCGGGTGCCGGGCAGGGGATTTCGGGACGACGTCCTTCGCGTTCGACTACCGGCTCGTCGCGGCCGGGGGCTCGGTCGACGCCGAAGTCCGGCTCGTCGCCTCGGGCCGGACGGTGCAGGTCGGCTGGGACTGGAAGGAGGGGCGGAAGTCGCCTCTCCCGGAAGAGCTGCGCCGGAGGATCGACTCGTTCCAGGCGGGCGTCGCCCGCCCCGGGGCCCGTTCGGGCCACGCGGTCACTGGACCCTGACCCGCCCCGCGAACCCCTCTTCGTACCCGTGGTAGTAGTCGAGCGCCTCCTCGGGCCACCGCCAGCACCAGTAGCCGTCGCCCGAGTCGAAGTCGACGAGGCCGGGGCCCTTCACCTCGATCCCGAGCTCCTCCATCTCGCGGGCCCAGGAGAGGAGGATCGCCCGGGCCTCCGGTCCGGCCGGAGCCTCCCAGGCCTCGCCGAGCGCCTCGATCCGTGCGATCGCGCGCCGCGTCCGCTCGCGGACGGCCGGAAAGACCTTCCGGGCTTCCTCGAAGGTGAACGTCCTCTTCACGATCCGATCGTACCCCGCGGAGTCCGCTCGTGATCCCGGCGCTCCTCGTCTACGGGGCGGCCGTCCTCCTCGTCGGCCTCTTCGCCGCCCGCCGGGCCACTCGCTCCGCGGAGTCGTTCCTCCTCGGCGACCGCTCCTTCGGCTTCCTCCCGACCTGGGCGGGCCTCACCTCCACGGTGATCGGCGGCTCGACGACGCTCGTCCTCGCGTCGCTCGTCGCGGAGAACGGCCTGCCGGGCGCCTGGCTCGACATCGCCGGAGCTCTCGGCCTCCTCGGCCTCGGGCTCTTCCTCGCCCGTCGCATCCGCGAGACGGGCGAGGTGACGCTCGCGGCGGTCGTCGGCCGCTTCTACGGGCCGCGCGTCCGGAAGGTCGCGGCCCTCCTCGTCGTCCTCGCCGAGATCGTCTGGTTCGCGCTCCTCGCGCAGGCGACGGAAACCGTGGTCAGCTCGCTGACGGACTGGCCGCCGACGCCCGTCCTGGTCGGGACGGCGCTGCTCTTCGTGGCCTACACGGCCCTCGGCGGACAGCGCGCCGTCCTGCAGACCGACCTGCTCCAGCTCGGTTTGATGGTGGTCGGGATCGTCGGCGTCGCGTTGCCGCTCGCGCTCGCCTCTCTCTCCCGGACGGGCTGGCCGGAGCCGCTCCTTTCCTTCCCGGTCGGGGACCGGTTCGGCTGGACCGACGTCGGCGCGCTCCTCGTCCTGGTGGGCCTTCCGCACGCGGTCGGGAGCGACGTCTGGGCGAAGCTCCTCTCGGCTCGCGACGCGGCGACGGCCCGGCGCGCCGCGCTCGGCGCGGCCGCCGCGAAGCTCGTGTTCGGCGCCGCGGTCGTCGTGATCGCGTTCGCCGGGGTGGCCCTCGAGGTCGGGGGCGTGCCCCAGGAGACCTTCCCGACGACGGTCCGCCTCCTGGCCGGCCCGCTCCTCTCGCCGCTCCTCCTCGTGGCGCTCGTCGCGACGATGCAGGCCTCTGCCGACTCGGTCCTCCTGTCGGCCGCGGCCGCCACCTCCCACGACCTCCTCGGCGGGGCGCCCGCCCGAACGTCCCGCATCCTCGTCGTGGCCTACGGCGCGCTCGGCCTCCTCGTCGCGCTCGGGATGCGCGACGTCCTCGCCACGTTCCGCCTCGGCTACGCGATCTTCGCCTCCAGCCTGATCCTCCCGACGCTCGTCGCCTTCGCCCCGCGGCTCGCGCTCCGGCCGCGGTTCGCGGGGGCGGCGATGCTCCTCGGCGGAGCGACGACGCTCGGCGCGACGCTCCTCGGCGCGCGGCTCGACCCGGTCCTCCTCGGGACGGCCGTGAACGCTCTCGTCCTCCTCCCGGGGCTCTCGATCCGGGGCGCGACGGGCGAGGCGTCCGTCAGCCGAGGCCGCTGAGGCAGAGCGCCGCCGCGACGACCGCCCGCTCCTGGCGGCCCGGAGAGCGGCTCTCGAATCCCTCTCCGGCCTCCGTCCCGTCCAGCGCGGGCGCCCCGCTCGTCGCCAGGGCCGCGTCGACGAGCGCGACGATGGCCCGGGCCGCCTCGGCTCCCGCCGGTCCGGCGAGGTACGGGCGGAGCGTCTGCTCCGCCCAGACGACCCGCTCTTCTCCGGGAGCGGGACCTCCCTCCGGCCCCGCGAGCGCGTGGAGGAGCGCGAGGCGCGCGAGGCGGGGGCGCTCCCGTCCGAAGCGGAGGAGAGCGCCGACGAGGCCCGCGACCGTCCCGGGACCGTCGGCGGGGGGCAGGGCCGGCAGCGTGCCCCGGCCGGCGGCCTCGAGGACCGCCCGGTAGAGCCCCTCCTTGCTGCCGAAGTGGTAGTGGAGCGTCGCGACGTTCACCCCGGCGCGGGACGCGACGGCGCGCGTCGTCGCCCCGACGTAGCCGGCCGCGGCGAACGCCTCCGACGCGGCCGCGAGGATCTCCCGGCGCGTCTCTTCGGGGTTGCCGTCCCTGGGTCTTCCGACGCCCTTCTTTTCCATCGACCGGTTTCCGTCGGGACGCCTCCTCCGGATTGCTCCTCTCCCGCTCGTCCCGACGCCGCGGTCTAAGATCGTCCGCCGGCGCCCGGCAAGGAGATCCCGATGAG
>JAKPXO010000067.1 GCA_029567505.1 Acidobacteriota bacterium | reverse complement strand
GCGGTTGCGGCGTCGCGGCCGGCCGGGCCTTCGGCCGCGAGTGGCACCGCAACCGCTTCCGGGCCCCGTACCTGCGGAACTCGCTCTGGGAGGCGGGCTGGGCGGTCGACACGCTCGAGACGGCCGCGCCCTGGAGCCGCGTCCCGGCTCTCCTCTCCTCCGTGGAGAGGGCGCTGCGGGTCGGGCTCGAGAGCGAGGGAGAGCGCGTCCACGCCTTCACGCACTTCTCGCACGTCTACCTCGACGGCTCGAGCCTCTACACGACGTACCTCTTCCGGATCGATCCCGACCCCGACGTGACGCTCGCGCGCTGGCGGACGCTGAAGACCGCCGCCTCCGAGGCGATCGTCGCGGGAGGCGGGACGATCAGCCACCAGCACGGCGTCGGGGCCGACCACGCCCGCTGGCTCGGGGCCGAGAAGGGGGCGCTCGGCGTCCGCGTCCTCGGAGACGTCCTCCGCTCGTTCGACCCGCAGGGGCTCATGAACCCCGGGAAGCTCCTGCCGTGACGCGCGCCGCCGACCGCCTCCGGCTCCCGGCGTCCGCCGACCTCCTCGTCGTCGGCGGCGGGATCACGGGGGCCGGGATCGCGCTCGAGGCCGCGCGCGCCGGAGCCACGGTCGTCCTCGTCGAGCAGGGGGACTTCGCCTCGGGCACCTCGAGCCGCTCCTCGAAGCTCGTCCACGGCGGGCTCCGCTACCTCGCGGAGGGGAACCTCCGCCTGACGCGCGAGGCGGTGCGCGAGCGGGACCGGCTCCTCGACGAAGCCCCCGGCCTCGTCGACCCGGTCGGCTTCCTCTTCACGCTCCGGCGCGGCGAGAAGCCTGGCCCGGCGCTCGTCGGGACGGGCCTCGCGCTCTACGACCTCCTCGCGCGCGAGGGGCGCCACGCGAGGCTGACGTCCGACGAGCTCCTCCTCCGGGCGCCCCACGTCGGCGGCCCGGGGCTCTCCGGCGCGTTCGCGTACGCCGATGCCGCGACGGACGACGCGCGCCTCGTCCTCCGGGTCCTTCACGAGGCGGCCGCCGCGGGGGCGGTCGTCCGGAACTACGTTCGCTGCGAGGGGCTCCTGCGCCGCGGCGGCCGCGTCGCGGGCGCGCTCCTTCGGGACGCCGTCACCGGCGAGGAGCACGCGCTCGGCGCCGCGGCCGTCGTGAACGCCACCGGCGCGTGGGCCGACCGGCTCCGCGCCGAGGTCGGCGGCCGGCCCCGGATCCGTCCGCTCCGGGGGAGCCACCTCCTCTTCCCGCAGTGGCGCTTCCCGACGGCGCAGGCGGTCACGTTCCGGCACCGGCTCGACGCTCGGCCGCTCTTCGCCTATCCGTGGGAGGGCCTCACCCTCCTCGGGACGACCGATCTCGACCACCCCGGATCGCTCGACGAGGAGCCGTCCATCTCCGTTCCCGAGGTCGACTACCTCCTGCACGGAGCGCGGAGCGCGTTCCCCTCCCTCGCGCTCTCCGCGCGGGACGCGGTCTCGAGCTTCGCGGGCGTGCGGCCGGTCGTCGGGACGGGGAAGACGCGTCCCTCCGAGGAGAGCCGCGAGCACGTCCTCTGGGACGAGGAAGGCCTCGTCACGGTGACCGGCGGGAAGCTGACGACGTTCCGCCTCATCGCCGTCGAGACGCTCCGCCTGCTGCGCGGGAGGATTCCGGCTCTCGCCCGCGTCCGCGCCGACGCGGGCGTCTTTCGCCCGTGCGACGCGCCTCTGCCGGAGGCCGCGGGCCTCGACGCCGCGACGGCGCGCCGCCTCGCGGGCCGTCACGGCGGCGCGGCGGCGGAGGTCGTCGCCGGGGCGCGGCCCGGCGAGCTCGAGCCGGTCGCGGGGACCCCCTGGCTCTGGGCGGAGATCCGGCACGCCGCGCGCTCCGAGCGGGTCGTCCGGCTCGACGACCTCCTCCTGCGGCGCGTGCGGGTCGGGCTCCTCCTGCCGGACGGCGGGGCGTCGCTCCTCCCGCGCGTCGCGGCGATCTGCCGGGAGGAGCTCGCGTGGGATGATGAGCGCTGGCGGATGGAAGAGCAGGACTACCTCGCGAGGTGGCGCGCGAGCCACTCGGCGCCCGCGGCGTCGGCCGCTCTCTGCGCGTGAGCGGCGAGCGGCTCCTCGCGATCGACCACGGGACGCAGAGCGTCCGCGCTCTCCTGTTCGACCTGTCGGGGAACCTTCTCGCGCGGAGCCGCGTGCCGATCGAACCCTACGTCCCGGGTCCGCCCGGCTTCGCCGAGCAGGACCCGGAGCTCTACTGGCGGACGGTCTGCGCGGCGACGCTCGGCCTGCTCGCGCAGCCGGGCGTCTCTCCCGGCTCGATCGCCGGGCTCGCCGTGACCACGCAGCGGGCGACGATGGTGGCGACGGACGCGAAGGGGCGGCCGCTCCGGCCGGCGATCGTCTGGCTCGACCAGCGGAGGACGGAGGGTGTCCCGCCGGTCCGGGGCCTCTGGGGCGCCGCCTTCCGCCTCGCCGGCATGGCCGAGACGGTCGCCTATTTCCAGGCCGAAGCGGAGGCGCACTGGCTCGCGCGCCACGAGCCGGAGACGTGGGGGAAGGCAGAGCGGTACCTCTTCCTCTCCGGCTTTCTCACCCACCGGCTGACGGGCCGCTTCGCCGACTCGACCGGCGGGCAGGTCGGCTACGTCCCGTTCGACTACCGGCGGCTCCGCTGGGCGGGTCGCCTCGACTGGAAGTGGGATGCGCTCCCCGTCCGCCGGGAGCAGCTGCCGGAGCTGGTCCCGCCCGGTGGCCGGCTCGGCGAGCTGACGGCGGCCGCCGCCGAGGCGACCGGCCTGCCGAAAGGCCTCCCGGTCATCGCCGCCGCCGCCGACAAGGCGTGTGAGGTCCTCGGCGCCGGATGCCTCGAGCCGCATGTCGCCTGCCTCAGCTACGGGACGACCGCGACGATCAACACGACGCACCGCCGCTACGTCGAGCCGCTCCCGCTCCTGCCGCCGTACCCGTCGGCCGTCCCCGGCGCCTACAGCCTCGAGATCCAGATCTACCGCGGCTTCTGGATGGTGACCTGGTTCAAGGAGCAGTTCGGCCAGCTCGAGGAGGCGGAGGCGCGCGAGAAGGGGCTCCCCGCGGAGGCGCTCTTCGACGAGCTCGTGTCGAAGGTCCCCCCCGGGTCGATGGGCCTCGTCCTCCAACCCTACTGGTCTCCGGGCGTGAGGCGCCCCGGGCCGGAGGCAAAAGGGGCCGTCATCGGTTTCGGCGACGTCCACACCCGCGCGCACCTCTACCGGGCGATCCTGGAAGGGCTCGCCTATGCCCTTCGCGAGGGGAAGGAACGCTCGGAGAGGCGGAGCGGCGTCCCGATCACGGAGCTGCGCGTGGCGGGCGGGGGAGCGCAGAGCGACGCGGCGATGCAGATCACCGCGGACGTCTTCGGCCTTCCCGCGGCGCGACCGCACGTGACCGAGGCGTCCGGCCTCGGCGCCGCGATCGACGCAGCAGTCGGACTCGGGCTCCACCCGACTTTCGAGACCGCGGTCGCCTCGATGACACGGGTCGGTCGCGTCTTCGTTCCCGAGCCTTCGACCTCGGGCCTCTACGACCGCCTCTACCGCCGCGTCTACCGCCGGATGTACGAGCGGCTCCGGCCGCTCTACGCCGAGATCCGCGAGATCACCGGGTACCCGCCGTGATTGCGGCCCGAGGTGGCCCGGGGCGGAGTTGAACGACCCGGGCCGCGATGCTACGGTCCGCGCCGCGCGCGGCCCCGGGCCGTGTCGCCCGGACGAGACGCGCCGTACCCGGTCAGGACAAGACGACGCGGAAAGGAGCCTCCCATGCCCTGGCTCTTCCTCGTCCTGGCCGGCCTCCTCGAGGTGGGGTGGGCCGTCGGCCTGAAGTTCACCGACGGCTTCCGCCGCCCCCTCCCGTCGCTCCTCGTCGCCGCCTCGATGGCCGGGAGCGTCGTCCTCCTCGCGTGGGCGGTCCGCTCGATTCCGATCGGGACGGCTTACGCGGTCTGGGTCGGGATCGGCGCCCTCGGAGCCGTCGTATTCGGGGTCGTTCTCTTCGACGAGCCGCTCCCGCCCCTCCGGGCGCTCTTCGTGGCTCTCCTCGTCGTCGCGATCGCGGGGTTGAAGTGGACCTCGGGGCCGGCGGGAGACGCCGGGAGCTGAACGCCTGCCGTATCCTCGCGGGACGATGACCGCCGCGGACGTCCTCCTCCCGCGCAAGGGGGCGATCCTCGTCAAGTGGGGCTTCGAGAAGTATCGCTCCGGCTTCCGGAGGATCACCCGGCGCTCGGCGCGCCACTTCGAGGCGGCCGACTGGCACGGCGTCCAGCAGGACATGGTCGAGCGCCTCGCCCTCTACACGAGCGTCGTCCGGCGTGTCGTGGCCTCGCTCGAGGAGGTCTTCGGAGAGGAGCGCCGCTCGCCCGAGCTCTGGTCGGCGATGAAGCGCGAGTACTCCTGGCTGATGGGCGGGCACGGCGACCTCGAGCTCGCGGAGACGTTCTTCAACTCGGTCACGCGGAAGGTCTTCGCGACCGTCGGCGTCGATCCGAAGCGTGAGTTCGTCCACCTCGGGAGCGACACGGGCCTTCCCCCGCCGGGCGCCGTGCCGGTGAGGACCTACCCCGGTGCGCTCTCGACCGGAACGGTCGTCGGGGAAGTGGTCGACGACTACTCCTTCGCGGCCCCGTGGGAGGACCCGGCGCGCGATGCGCGGCGGGTGGCGGCGGAGGTCGACCGGGCGGTCGCGGGGGCGTGGGGAGAGCCCGGCTTCGACTTCGTGGAGCTGCTGGAGCCGGTCTTCTACCGCGGCAAGGGAGCGTACGTCGTCGGCCGCGTCGTGAAGGGCCGGCGTTCGCTTCCTCTGGTCCTGGCCCTCGCGAATCCGGGAGGGCGGGTGGCCGTCGACGCCGTCCTCCTCGACGAGGACGAGGTCTCGATCGTCTTCAGCTTCACCCGGTCCTACTTCCACGTCGACGTCGAGGCGCCGGCGGGCGTCGTCCGGTTCCTCAAGTCGATCCTCCCGCGCAAGCCGCTGTCCGAGCTCTACGTCTCGCTCGGGTACAACAAGCACGGGAAGACGGAGCTCTACCGCGACCTCCTCCGGCACCTCGAGCGGTCGGGCGACCGGTTCGAGCGGGCGCGCGGCGAGCGCGGGATGGTGATGGCCGTCTTCACGATGCCGGGCTACGACGTCGTCTTCAAGGTGATCCGCGACCGCTTCGGCCCGGCCAAGAGCGTGACGCGCGAGGAGGTACGGGAGCGCTACCAGTTCGTCTTCGAGCACGACCGGGCCGGGCGGCTCGTCGACGTCCAGGAGTACGAGCTCCTGGAGTTCGAGAAGGAGCGCTTCGAGCCGTCCCTCCTCGAGGAGCTGCTCGGCGAGTGCTCCGAGAACGTGGCGCTCCGGGGTGGCGACGTCGTCATCCGGCACCTCTACACCGAGCGGCGGGTCGCGCCGCTGAACCTCTTCATCCGCGAGGCTCCCGAGGAGAAGGCCCGGGAAGCCGTCCTCGACTTCGGGCGGGCCCTCCGGGACCTCGCCGCGACGAACGTCTTTCCCGGCGACCTCCTCGTGAAGAACTTCGGCGTCACGCGGCACGGTCGGGTCGTCTTTTACGACTACGACGAGCTCTGCGCCGTGACCGACTGCGATTTCCGCGAGCTCCCGGAACAGGACGAGGACGGGGGCGGCGACGGGCCGTCGTTCTACGTCGGACCCCGCGACGTCTTCCCCGAGGAGTTCCTGACGTTCATGGGCTTCCCGGCGCCTCTCCGGCGCCTCTTCTCCGAGGCTCACGGCGATCTCCTCGTGCCGAGCTTCTGGAACGAGATGAAGCGTCGCCATCTCGCGGGGGACGTCCCCGACCTCCACCCCTACCCGCCCGAGCGCCGCCTCCAGGGGCGACCGGGCGCCTGACCGGCGCCGCGCGCTCCTCCCGGTTTGTCGCGCTCCGTGAGCGCCGCTAGAATCCGCCCCCCGGAGGTACGTGATGTCCGATACGAAGATGCCCGCCCCGCCGAGCGGCGACAAGATCCGGATCGTCGACGGCAAGCTCGTCGTTCCCGACGTCCCCGTCGTTCCCTTCATCGAGGGCGACGGCACGGGTCCCGACATCTGGCGCGCCTCCGTCCGCGTCCTGGACGCCGCGGTCGCGAAGGCCTACGGCGGGAAGCGGAAGATCGCCTGGATGGAGGTCCTCGCGGGCCAGAAGTCGTACGACAACCTCGGGACCTGGCTTCCCGACGAGACGGTCGCGGCGTTCCAGGAGTACCTGGTCGGCATCAAGGGCCCGCTCACGACTCCGATCGGCGGCGGCATCCGGTCGCTGAACGTCGCCCTCCGCCAGCTCCTCGACCTCTACGTCTGTCTGCGCCCCGTCCGCTGGTACAAGGGGGTCCCCTCCCCGGTGAAGCGCCCCGAGAAGGTCGACATGGTGATCTTCCGGGAGAACACCGAGGACATCTACACCGGCATCGAGTTCGAGGCGGGGAGCGAGGATGCGAAGAAGGTCCTCGAGCTCCTGAAGGCGGGCTGGCCGTCGATGTTCAAGAAGATCCGCTTCCCCGAGTCGGCGGCGGTCGGCTTCAAGCCGGTCTCGAAGGAGGGGAGCGAGCGCCTCGTCCGGGCGGCGATCCGCTACGCGATCGAGAACAAGCGGAAGAGCGTCACGATCGTCCACAAGGGCAACATCATGAAGTTCACGGAAGGCGCGTTCCGGAACTGGGGCTACGAGCTCGCCGAGCGGGAGTTCGCGGGCGAGACGTACACCTGGGACCAGTGGGAGCGGACGAAGAAGGAGTCCGGGGGAGCCGCGGCCGACGCCGAGCAGAAGGCGGCGCTCGCGGCGGGGAAGGTCCTCATCAAGGACGCCATCGCCGACATCACGCTCCAGCAGGTCCTGACGCGCCCCGAGGAGTTCGACGTCATCGCGACGCTGAACCTGAACGGCGACTACCTCTCCGACGCCCTCGCGGCCCAGGTCGGCGGCATCGGCATCGCGCCCGGAGGGAACGTGAACTACGTAACCGGCCACGCCGTCTTCGAGGCGACGCACGGCACAGCGCCGAAGTACGCCGACCTCGACAAGGTCAACCCCGGCTCGGTCGTCCTCTCGGGCGAGATGATGCTCCGCTACATGGGCTGGACCGAGGCGGCCGACCTCGTGATCAAGGGAATGGACGGCGCGATCGCGGCGAAGAAGGTCACCTACGATTTCGCCCGTCTGATGGACGGGGCCACCGAGGTGAAGTGCAGCGAGTTCGGGGACCAGATCATCGCCTGCATGGGGTGAGCCGGCGCTCCCGGCCGGGAGCCCTTCGACGACGGAGAACGGGGCGCTTCGGCGCCCCGTTCTCGTTCCGGGGGGGCCGCGGCGCGAGGCGCGGTAACCTTCGGCGCGATGCGACGCCTCACTCTTTCCGTCCCGCTCGGCGCGGCCGCCCTTCTCCTCGCCCCCGTCCTCTTCGCGAAGGCCCCGGTCCCCGTCGGCCGGTGGCACGCGACGCTCGAG
>JAKPXO010000066.1 GCA_029567505.1 Acidobacteriota bacterium | reverse complement strand
GGGACCTCCTCCGCGTTCAGGACCCGGGCGTAGAGGTCCCAGGTCAGGTCCTTGGGAAGAAGGCGGACGACCGGTCGGCCGCTCCCGCCGAGGAGGGGCTCCGGCCTCGGCGCAGCCGCGAGGCGCAGCGCGGCGAGCTCGGTGCGAAGGGCGGCGACCGAGGGGGAGCGCCGGTCCTCCAGGGCCGAGAGGGCGCGCTCGGCGAGCCCCTCGTCGGCCGTGGCCGCGCCGATCCGGGCGAGGTCGGCGAGGAGCCCGTCGACCTCCGCGTCGGGACGCTCCCGGCCGCGAAGCTCGTCGGCGTCGAACCAGGTGGATCGGAGCGCCGCACGGGCCGCTCGGGCCCCGCGGGGCAGCTCGGCTCGCGCCACGCGCCACCCGGCGGCGGCTTCGTCGGCCCCGCCGGACGCGAGCGTCGCCGGGGCGACGAAGCGGGCCGGGGCGGGGGCGAGGCTGCGGGTGACGACGCGCGCGGCGTGGCGGTCGTACGGGTGATCGACGAGGTGCCGCGCGAGCTCACCTCCCCACGCCGCGAGGGCGGCGGGGTCCTTTTCCCAGAAGGGCCGCGCCGCCGTCCACCACGTCGGGGCGGAGGAGGCGCCACCGCCGAGCGACCGCCACGCGTCGAAGGCGGCCAGCTCCTGCTCCTCGGTGAGCGCGAGCCGGGCGCGCGCGGCGATCCACTCGCCGCGCGCGCCGTCCTCGTCGTGCAGGGCGACGAGCAGGTCGGCGCGGTCGCGGACCTCGGAGAAGTAGACGGGCTCGGGGATCCGACGGAACCAGCGGATTGCCGCCGGGCGGTCGACCCCCGCGAGGAGCGTGACGACGGAGACGAGCTCGCTTCGATCGCTCCACTCCCCGCGCGCCCAGCTGCGCTCGAGCTCCTCGAGGCGCGCGGCGCGGCCGGACGGCGGCGTCAGCTCGAACGCGAGCTCCCAGACGGCGGTCGGGGCGGCGGACGCGGCGAGCCTCTCCTCGACCTTCGGAGCGAGAAGCGTGGTGGCCTGCCGGAGCACGGCGTCGCGGCCGGTGTCGCGTACGAGGCGGAAGGCCCGAAGGACCGGGGAGGCGGTCTCGGCCCGGGGCGGAGATTCGTCGAAGGAGAGGAGGGCGTCGAAGCCCGGACCCTCGCGCCACGCCCCCGCGGAGAACGCGGAAGGGTGCTCCAGGAGCGCGGCGAGGCGTGCGAGCGCCGCGGCGTCGTCGCCGCGCCGGAGGTCCCCGCCGAGGAGGAGGAGGTCGAGGTCCGGTCCGCGGAGGCCGGCCTTCTTCGCGAGCCCCTCCAGCCGGCTGGTCTCGGGCAGCGCGCGGACGGCCCGGAGGCCCTCCGCGCGGAGCGGCGCGGCGAGGCGGGCGAGGAGCGGCGCGGCGGACCGCAGCGGCTCTTCGAGCCGTGAGGCGGCGTGCAGCGGGAAGGACGCGCCGTCGTTCGCCCAGACCTCGCGCAGGAAATGGTCGAGCCGGTCGGGAGAGAGCGACGCGACGCGCGCGCTCCAGAGGCCGCCGAGGCTTCCCCGGTACTCCGCGACGTCCGCGGGCTTCAGCGAGGCGACGGCGGCGGGCCCGTCGCGGTCGCAGAGGAGCGCGAGGAGACCGGAGGCGAGCGGGACGGACGGGTCGACGTGCGCAAGCGGAGGCGTCAGGCCGAGCGCGGCGGCGCTTCGCTCCCAGGCTCGGAAGAGCGGTTCCGGCGCTTTCGCCTGTCGTGCGCGGACTTCCTGGCGGAGGAGGACGTCGGCGCGCGTCTTCCCGTCGGCGCCTCCCGTGGCGACGAGGAGCCGGAGGCGGCGGTGGAGACGCTCGGCCCGGGAGAGGTCGGCGAACCACGTCTCGTCGAGCGCGAGCGCGAGCGGGAGGTCGCCGAGGGCTTCGGCGCTCCTCACGGCGGCGGAGGCCCGGAGGCTCTCCGCGCCGCGGGACGAGGCTTCGAGCGGGACGAGGGGCGCGTCGGCGGAGCGGTCGCGAAGGCGGGCGAGGCTCTCGAGGACGTACCACGGAGCCGCGGGGGCGGTGCCCCAGATCCGCGCGGGGACGCGGCCCGCGTCGACGCCGGAGCCGGTGACGAGGTCGTCGCCCCGGTCGCCGGGCTTCGGCGCGAGCTCGCTCCAGACGAAACGCGGGTCGCGCCCGAGGAGCTCGCCGACGGTGCGGGGGCCGCGAAGACGCGTGGCGTCGGCGTCGGCCGCGGCGCCCGGAGCGCCGGAGACGAGGCGCCAGAGCGCGCCGGCGGCACGGTCCACGACGGCGTTCCGTGCGGTCCGCACGTCGGCGGTCTCCGGGCCCGGGCCGGCCGGCGGTCCGCCGCGAGCGAACCAGGTGCGGCGGCCGTCGTCCGTCAGGAGCGGAATCAGCGCCTTCTCGCCGAAGGAGCGCCCCGTGGCCGCGAGGAAGCGCTGGTGCGCGCCGTACGAGGAGAGCCAGGTCTCGACCGCCCTCTTCCAGGAGGCATTCTCGGGGAGCGCGGCGAGGCGCGCGAAGGCCTCGACGGGGAACGCGCCCGCCCAGGGGAGCGCCTTCGTGACGGGCGCCGGGCCGGTCACCTTCGCGTGCAGCTCGTCGACGAGCGGCGCGAGCGCCGGGCGAAGCGCGGCGAGGTCGTCCCGCGCGACGAGGTGACGGATCCACTCGGCGTGGAAGTCGGAGCGGACGAGGCGGAGGCGGGACGCGCCGTCCTTCGTCGTGTATCGCTCGATCGGGTCGAGGCTCGCGACGAAGTCGGCCGGCGGGTCCGCTCCCCAGAACGCCTTCGCCGGCGGGACCGTGGCGAGCAGCCTCCGCGCGAGCGCCTCGTTCAGGCGGCGGAGGCCGGCCGACTCGGCCCAGGAGTGGAGGCGGGTGAGGGCGAGCTCGTCGACGCGGCCCGGGGCGGGGAAGACGCGCGCGAGAACGTCCTTCTCGGCCGCCTCGCGCTGCTCGGGGAGGGCGTTGCGGGAGAAGGGCCAGGCGCTCTCCTCGAGGAACGCGTCGTCGGAGGCGAAGCGCGCGAAGAGCTTCGGGAAGGCCCCGGCGCGGAGCGCGATCTCCGTCCTCTCGGCGTGCTCGAGCGGCACCTCGCCAGAGCGAGCCGGGTCGCCCCCCGGCGCGGCGAGCTCCCAGGCCGCGTTCGGGCGGCCGAGCCGGAGGAAGCGCCGGGCGGCGCGGGCCGTCTGCCGGGCGGCGAGAGCGTCGCCCTCGTCGCCTCCCGCGGCGCGGACGGCGGCGATCGCCGCCCGCTCGACGGCGAGCGCGCCGGGGACGTCGCCGGCCCTCACGTGGAGCGCCGCGCGCCACGAGGCGATCGACTCGTCGGCGGGGCGGCTCTTCGCCCGGCTGGCGAGGACGTCGGCCGCATCGCGAAAGCGACCCTGGCGCTCGAGGAGGGCGACGGCCTCGGCGTAGAGCTCCTCCCTCTCGGGCGCGATGGAGATCGCCTCGCGCGCGGCGGCGGTGGCGCCCTCGAGGTCGCCGCGGAACGTCAGGACTTCGCGGACGGCGACGGCCCAGCGGACGTCGCGCGGGCTCCTCTGGCGCTGGGCGCGGAAGAACGCGAGGAGGTCGTCGGCCTTTCCGGCGCGGACCGCGAGACGGCAGGCCGCCTCGAGCCAGGTGCGGTCGGTGCGCCGATTGAGCGCCTCGACGTAGAGGTCGACGCCGGTCGCGAGCCGGCCCTCGTCGCGGGCGGCCGCGGCGAGCGCGGCCCAGAGGTCCGGCCGGAGGGCCTCCGGAAGCTTCGGCGTCTCGGCCTTCGCGAGCGCGATCGGGTCGAAGTTCGCTCCCTCGCGGAAGGCGAGGCGTGCGGAGAGCGCGAGCGCGTCGACGCGGGCGGAGGGCGGAAGGTCGAACGCGAGGAGGCGGTCGACGGCGCGCCGGGCGCGGGGAAGGTCCTTCTTCCCGAGCGAAGCGCCGACGAGCCGCCGCGTGAGCGGCTCGCGATGCCCCGCGGCGGCGCGCGAGGCGGCCGCCTCGAGGGCGTCGAGCCCCTCGGCGTCGCGTCCCGTCCGGAAGCAGAAGGCCACCTGGTCCTCCACGAGGCCGAGCGACCACGGGAAGCGCCGGACGGCGTCGCGGAAGGCGCCGGCGGCATCCCCTCCCGCGGTTTCGAGGAACCGGGCGCGCGTCGCGAGGGCACGGATCTTCGTGGCGCCGTCGGGGAGCGCGTCGACGCGCGGGAGGAGCCGCGCCCAGGCGGCCGCCGCGTCCTCCGAGCGGCCGCGGGCGAGGAGCCATTCGGCCCGGGCCGCCTCTTTCGGGATCCGCGCCTCCTCGCTCAGGAGGAGCGCGGCCTCGCGCTCGAGGAGGAGCCCCTCGAGAGTCGTCGGCCCGTCGGGGCCGGCCCACCGGGCGTCTGCGACGCTGGAGGACCAGGTCCGCAGCGCGGCGAGGAGCTGCGGGGAGGAGGCGCGCGGCGCCATCTCGAGCGACTTCCGCCAGATCGCGGCGCCGACGGCGATGGAACCGGTCTCCTCGGAGGGGCGTGTCGTCTCGCGCCTCTCCGCGCGAGAGGCCCGGCCGACCGGGTCGCGCGGGAGGTCGATCCAGTCGTCCCAGTCGGACGTCTCCGCCGGCGAGAGGGTCGCGAGCGGAAGGTACGACGCGAGGGCGGCCTCGTCCGCGGGGACGCCGGGGGCGAGCCGGCCGATCTGCGCGAGGAGGATCTCCCGGACGACGGGCCGCCCGGCGAGGCGGGCGAGGCGACGCCGCGCGCGCCCGCCGGAGTCCCACTCCCCCGAAAGCGCCGCGACGTACTCCGCGAGCGCGCCGTCGCGGTCGCGGAGCTCCTCCTTGAGGACGCCCGCCTCGAACGCGTGGAGAGCGGGGCGGCCGAGCCGCCGGCGTCCCTCGTCGAGGACCTGCCACGCCTCGGCGAAACGGCCGTAGTCCCAGAACGCGGTCGCCACCTCGAGGATCGTGTCGGGGTTCCGCGGAGAGGCGGCCAGGACCTTCCGGAAAGCCTCGCCGGCCGGCTCCGGCCTCTCGAGGTCCTGCCACATCTCGCCGACCGGCGTCAGGTGCGGCGACGGGTCGGGCGCGGCGGCCGCGGCCCGCGCCGCGATCCGCTCGGCGGCGGCGGCCCGGTCGGACGAGAACGCGGACAGGGACCGCTCGAGGGCGATCGCCGTGGCGGCGTGCACGGGGTTCCCCGGATAGGACTCGGCGAGCGCCTCGGCGAACGGCACGGCGCGCTCGAAGCGCGAGAGGCGCGCCCAGCCGTCGAGGAGGAGGAGGTCCTCGACGGGAGTCTTCCCGGGGACCTCTTCGAGGCGGCGGAGGAACGCTTCGAGCTCGCCCTTCTTCACGAGCGCGTCGAGGAAGCGGCTCCGTCTGGATCCGTCGGCGAAGAGGACGGCGTCGCGCCGCGCGGCGAGGAGCGCGGAGTCGACGACGGCCCGGTTCTTCGTGGCGCCGGGACGCCGCGCCAGGAGGTCGTCGAAGGAGGCGCGCGTCAGGAGGCGCGCCTCGGCGCGGTCGAGCGCCGCGGGACTCGAAGGGAAGCGCTGGAGCGCCCGAAGGGCGAGGAAGTCGGAGAACGTGACGAAGGGGTTCGGCTGCTCCTCGAGCGCCACGAGGGCGGAGTCCAGCATCGGGTCGCGGGCGAAAAGCTCCGAGGCGCGGAAGCTCGCGACGAGGTCCTCGCCGAGCGCCTTCAGCTCCGCGGCCTTCTGTCGCCGCGCGTACCAGCGGGCGAGCCTCTTCCACCATTCCGGGCCTTCGAACGAGGCGATCGCCTTCCGGTAGCGCGGCTCGAGCTCGTCGTCGAGCTTCCAGCCGGAGAGGCGGTCGACCGCCTTCAGCCACACCTTCTCGGCACGCGGGAGGCGGTCCATCTCTCCGAGGAGGAGCGAGACGCCGGCCCGGTGCGTGCGGTCCCTCTCGTCGAGGCGGGAGAGCGCTTCCGACAGGACGCGGTCGTACCCGTCGTCCGGCGTCGTGGCGGCGAGGCGCTCCCTCGACGGCGCGTCCGCGTCTCCTTCGAGGTCCGACGCCTCGCCGGACGGCTCGAACCCTTCGACGTCGGAGAGCTCACCGGCCCCGCCGCCCGGGACGCTGCCGTCGGGGGCGAGGAGGGCGAGGCGTTCCCTCCAGAGCGGGACCTCCTTCTCGAGCGGCGCCTTCGACTGGCGCATCGCGAGGAGCGCGATCCTCCGTGCCTCGGCGCGGGTCGCCGCGTCGCCCGCCTCGGCGCGCGGGAGGAGGGCGAGGGCCTCGGCCCCCTTTCCGCGGGAGACGAGACGCTCCATCAGCGTCACGTGGAGGGCCGGGATCGCCGGGTGGTCCGGCTTCCGCCTCTCCAGCTCGGCGAGGAGGAGCCGGCCGGCGCGGAGCGTCTTCTCGGGGAGGCGCTGCGCCTCCAGCTCGGCCAGGGCGTTCTGCGGGTCGAGTCCGGTCAGCAGGAACGAGAGCCCCGCCGTCGTGAAGCCGGGCGTGACGTCGGCCCGCGCGGCCCACCGGTACGGCTCGTCGTTGAGCGCGCCCCAGGCGATCGGGCGCGAGCCGGCCGCGAAGGCGAGGCGGGCGAGTGCGGCGAGGTCGTCGTTCGCCTCGGCGGCGGTGGCCGCCGCCGCGCCCGCGAGGCGGCTTCGGAACGCCTCGGGGACGGCATCGAGCGCCTCGTAGAGGCGCGCGAGGACGATGCGATCGGCGCGCGAGAAGCCCTCTTCGTGCCGCAGCTCGACCTGGGTGAGGAGCTCGAGGGCGAGGTCGGCGCGGCCCTTTCCCTCGAACCAGCGGCCGAGGAGGGTGAGGCCGCGCGCGTCGAAGCGGTTCTCGAGCGCGACGCGGGCCGACTCCATCCGCGAGGCGGCGACCGCGTCGGCGCGCCGCGCGAACGACTCGAGCGTCCGTCGCGAGGGGACGCGCGAGGGGTCGGCGACCCAGGCCTCGAGGACGGTGTACGCCCCCTCCCGGTCTCCGTGGTCCCCCTTCAGGTCGGAGAGGACGAGGAGGCGCGTCTCCTCCGGGAGCCCCTTCGCGGCGCGGAGAGCGGCCTCGGCTTCGTCAAGACGGCCCGCTTTCTCGAGGGCGCGGATCCACTCCTCGACGAACGCGGCGTCGCCGGGGAAGAGGGCGGCGCGCTCGGCGCGAAGCGCGAGTGGGTCGCCGCGCGAGGGGTCCTCGTCGGCCCAGGCGATCCGCTCGGTCGAAAGCGCGCGCTTCGTGTCCGCGGGGGCGTCGGAGGCGAGGGCGGCGCGCGCGGAGTCGAACGCGAACGGCCAGCGGTGGTAGAGGGCGCCCCAGCGCGCCGCCTCGGCCCGGGCGGCGCCGCCGCTCCCGTCGGCCCAGCGCCCGAACGCCTCTTCGGCGCCAGGCAGGTCGCCGAGCTCGCGCCGCGCCTCGGCGAGGTGGCGAAGGGCCGCGAGCGCGGCGGCGCCTCCCGAGGCGGCGCGGGCCTCCAGCTGGGCGGCGAGCTCCCTCGTCGGCGTCGGGTAGTGGACGGTCCGGCCGTCGACGACGGCCTTGCGGACGAGCGTCGAGGCGAGGGCGTCGGCCTCGGTCAGCTCGGTCCAGGGGACGAGGACGTCGACCGCGTCGAGCGCGGCCCGGCCGGTCGCGGCCGCGAGCGTCGTCGAGACGGCGAAGGCGACGAGGAAGGGGCGTCGGGGGCGGAGCGGCTCGAGCATCAGCGGACCCTCAGCTGCGCGCGGGCGAACCCGTGGTTCCCCGCGCCGTCGATCGCCTCGAAGTGGACCGGGACGTCGCCGGTGAGACCCTGCGGGAGGAAGAGCTCGGCCGCGTTCGCCTTCGCGGCGCCGTCCCACCGGAGCGGCACCGGGGCGCCGTCGCCGACGCGTGCGGTGAGCGCGATGACGTCGGCGTCGGCCCGGGCCGCGAGGCGCACGCGCGTCCCCGCGGCGGCCGAGGACGGCAGGACCGGCGTGACGGTCGGGGGAGTGCCGTCGACGATGACCCTCTTCGACTCGACGGCCGTCGCGCCGTTCCGGTCGCGGACGACGATCCGGACGTCCATCGGGCCGTCCTTCGTTCCGTCCGGGACGAGGAAGCGCCCCTCCCAGAGCGTCGAGCCTGGCCGGCGCAGGAGGTCCAGCCTTCGGCCGAACGGCAGGAGCGCGGCGACGGCGGCCGTCCCCGGCAGGGCGTCGATGCGGATCACCGGGTCGCCCGGCTGGATCCGCCGCGGCCGGAGGAGGGCGCGCGGCGCCGCGAGGAAGGCGGTGTAGGGCGTGACGAGCTTGTAGCGGCGCGAGAGCTCGAGGATCTCCTCGACCCATTCGCGCTTCTCTCCCTCGAGCTCGATCCGGCGCAGGAGGTCGTCCACCCGCGCGCGCGCCCAGCGGCGCGGAAGGTCGCGCGCGTCGAGGGACCGCTCGGGGAAGCGCGCCTCGACGGAGGCGCCGCCGAGCTCGATCGTCGCCTTCGCCGGACGCGCGTAGCGGCCGACCCAGCCCGAGAGCGACCCCGCGAGCGGCGGCTGCGTCATCACCCCGTAGACGTCGCGCAGACCCGGGTCCTCGCCCTTCCGCGCGAAGGGGACCTTCGACGCCCCTCCGTCGCGCGGCTCCTCCTTCGGAAGCGGCGCGAAGAGCTGCGCGAGGAAGAGCGCCTCGCCGGGCGGCGCCTGGAGCGCGCTGCCGGGCGGGAGGAGGAGGAGCTGGCGCGAGGGGACGACGAAGGCCTCCCTCCGCTCTTCTCCGGTCAGGACGGTGAAGAGCGGCCGGCCTGCCGCGGACGCGGCGAGCGCCCCGGGCGCCTCGACTCCATCGGTCACCAGGACGAGGCGCGCGTCGCTGCCGGACGGAACGAGCGCGGCGGCGGCGCGGAGGGCGGAGGCGACGTCGGTCCCGGGGCTGAGGGGGCGCGCGCGGAGGTAGGAGAGCGCGGCCTCCTTCGCGGCGGGGGTGGCGGCGACGAGGCCGGCCGGGTCGGGAGCGCTCTCGCGGTCGAACGGGACGAGGACGAAGCGGTCCTCCGGTCCGAGCCGGTCGAGGAGCCGCGTCAGGAACGCCCAGCCCGTCTCGAGGCTCCCCCAGCGGCTCGAGAGGGAGGTGTCGAAGAGGACGGCGAGCCGGAGCGGGGCGCGGCCCCGCGCGTCGGCGACGGAGGTGCCGGAGGCAGCCGCCGGCCGGTGCTCGAGGAGGAAGAAGCCGTCCTTTTCGGGCGGGACGTCGGCGAGCCGCTCCCAGGGGGCGAGAGCGACTCCGTCGGGAAGGCGGCCGTCGGGGCTCCTGAAGGCCGAGAACGTGAGCGGAGCGGAAGAGGCAGGGCGGAAGCGGACGACGACGTCCTTCGCGAGGGGAACGGCGCTCCCGCGGAACCGGGCGACCTTGCCCGACACGGTGAGCGGGAGCGCCGTCGAGGGCGCCTCGAGGAACGCGCCGTCCTCGAGCGTGACGTTCACCTCGAGGCTCCCCGCCACGGCCGGCTCTCCGGCACCCGGGCGAAGCGGGATCAGGAGCTCGCCCACGCCGTCGGCCCACGGGACCTCCTCCTGGTATTGCAGCTCGAGCCGCTTCGTTCCGTAGCCGGGAATCGGCGCGACTTTCACCGAGAAGACGGCACCGCCCGAGGGCCGTCCCGGTCCGCCGGAGCTCGCGTCCTCCTCCTCGCCCTGCTGGAGCAGCCCTGGGTCGATCCGGCGTGTCGTGAGCTCCTCGTAGAGCGCGCGCGCCCGCTTCTTCTCGACGATGACGCCGGGGATCCGGACGAGGCCGTCCCAGACGGCGAAGTCGCCGACGGCGCCCGAGGGCGAGAGGCGGAAGCGCCAGGTCCCCTCCTGCACCTCGCCCGTGTGGTTCTCGAAGACCTGCCGGACGTTCACCCGGGCATAGCCGCGCGCGACGCCGACGTCGACGGCCATCTCCCGGAGCGTCAGGACGCGGGCGTCGGGGCGGCCCGTCGAGGTCGGCACGAGGAGGCCCGTCTGGGCGGCGGCCGGGAGCGCGGCGAGGAGGGCGAGGAGCGCGGCTCGTTTCATCGTGTCTCCGGAAGGGCGTCGGCCGGCAGTCGGAGGAGGCCCTCCGACGTGCCGGCGAAGAAGTGCTCGGGGGCTTCCTTCGGGAACGCGGCGAGAGAGAAGACGTCGGGCGAGGGAAGAGGGAGGTCGAGGCGCGCGAATCGCGTCCGGGCCCGGTCGGAGCACCAGACGCCGGAGCCCTGGGTGCCCGCGCAGAGCCGGCCGTCGGGGAGCGCGAGGAGCGCGCCGGCGTTCACCCGGAGGCCTCGTGTCTCCGGAAAGGGCTCGAAGGGGGCGTCCGCGCCGCCCCGGCGGCGGACGGCGATCCCGCCTCCGTACGTCGCGATGAAGAGGCCGTCGTCTCCCGCGAAGAGCGCCGTCACCCACGGATGCGGGAGCTTCCCCTCGCCCGCGAGGACGCGCCACGCCACGCGCTGGCGCTCGACCCGTCCGAGGCCGGTCGGCGTTCCGACCCAGAGCGAGGAGCCGTCCGCCGCGAGGGCGTAGGCCTGGTTGCCCGGCAGACCGTGCCAGGCCGAGAGGAGTCGGCGCGCCGGCAGGAGGACTCCCTGGCCGTAGCCGATCGCGAGGCCGGACGTCGTCTGCGCGAGAGCGAACGCCGCGCCCGCGCCGTCGACCGCCCGGACGTCCTCGCCCTCGATCCGGAAGGCGCCGCGGAGCGTTGCCGCCCAGACGACGCCGGCCACGGGCAGGATCGCGTTCACGCCCCAGGCGCCGCCCGAGGGGGCGGGAGATGCCCGGAGCGGTGACGCGCCCGGGTCGGCGGTCGCGAGGCCGCCGTCGAAGAAGCCGAGCCAGAGGCGCGCTCCGTCGGCGGCGAGGGCGTTGACGTGCGGTGCGGGGAGGCCGGGCGACGCCTCGCGGACGAGCTCGAAGCCGCGCGCCGGGTCGTGGCGCCGAAGACCCGTCGGCCCGTCGGCGAGGAGCTGGCCGCCCGCGACGAAGAGGCGCCGGAACCGCTCCGGCGCGGGGACCTCCCGGCGGGTTCCGTCGGGAAGGAGCGAGGCGAGACGCGGCGGGTCGTCCGTGGGGACGAAGCGGAAGGCGCCGTCGAACGCGACCCCGTCGACGGCGTCGGCGCCGCGCGGGTGCGCCGTCAGCGTCGTCGCCTCGAGGAGGCCGAGCGCCGCCCCCGTCGCCGTGGCGACCCAGAGCTTCCCGTCGACGACCGCCACCCGCGAGACCCATCGGTCCGGCGTCGCGACGAGGCGCGCCTCCGCCCGGCCGGGCGCGACGATCCGGAGGCCGGACTCGCCTCCGACCGCGACCTCTCCCGTCGGGAGGAGCGCGAGCGAGAGGACCGACGCGTCGTCGAGCTTCTCGAGCTCGCCCGAGGCGAAGGAGGCGCGGAAGAGTCCCTGGCGGGCGCCGAGGAGCAGCTCGCCGCCGTCGGTCTCCGCGAAGGAGCGCACCTCCAGGGGGTCGAACCCGGAGACGGCCCTCTCCGGTCCCGACGGAGCCAGCCGGCCCCAGCCGCCGCGCTCGAGGGCGAAGACGGGTGTGCCGCGCCACGACGCGACGGCGCCGACGCGCAGGGAGGGGAGGCCGTCGAGGACGCCGAGAGTCCGCCCCCCCGCCTCGAGCCCCGAGCCGGTGGCGAGGAGGAGCTCGCCGGAGGCCTCGGCCACGCCGAGGACGGCCCCGTCCCCCGCGGCGTCGCCCGCGACGGGGGTCGGGGACAGCGCCTCGAATCCGAGCGGCCGGACGCTCTCGGCGCGAAGCGCCTCGGGCGCGGCCGCCCGCGTCACGGCGCGGTCGACCCGGAAAAGGAGGAGCAAGGCGGCCGCGGATGCGGCGAGAAAAGCTCCGCCCGCGAGGAGGAGCGCGCGGCGCGCGGCAGGGGACATGCTGGGCCGAGTCTAACGGGCGCCGGAGCCGGCGCGGGGGCGATCCGTCCGCCTAACGTTTGAAGAAGCCCGACTGCGGCGTCCCCTGCGACGGAGGGTTCCCGCCGCCCATGATCCGGTTGTTGAGCTCCTTGATCCGCTCGTTGAGCTGCGCGATCCGGGCGGCGGCCTCCTGGCGGACCCGCTCGTTCTCCTGACGCGCCTTCTGCAGCTCGCTCTCGAGCTCCTGGCTCCCCATCGAGTTCGCCTCGAGGACCCGGTCCTTGGACTGCAGGTCGGCCTCGAGGTTCGCGATCAGGTCGTCCTTCTCCTGGAGGCGGAGCTTCCACTTCTCCTCGGCCTCCTCGTAGAGCTTCTTGATGTCCATCAGCTCGGTGATGGCGGAGAAGTCGTTCGCGGACGGGGCCATGATTCCTCCTCGGAACTTTTCCTCGATCTGGGGGAAGAGCTTGCGGAGCTTCAAGGAGAGGTCCTCGGGGTCCGCGGTGAGCTGCATCGCCTTCTCGTAGTCGATCGCCCCGTTCACGAGGAGAGCGAGAAGCGACTGGTTCATCGACTGCATCCGGTAGTAGGTGACCGACGACTCCATCTCGTCGAGGATCTCGTTGGAGTGCCCCTCCTCGATCAGCTTCGTGATCTTCGGGGAGTTCACGAGGATCTCGATGACCGGGACGCGCCCCTGGCCGTCGATCCGCTCGATGAGCTGCATGGAGCAGATCGAGCGGAGGACGAGCGCGAGCTGGCGGCGGACTTGGTTCTGCTGGCCGCCGGGGCAGCTGTCGAGGATGCGGTCGATCGTCTGCGCGGCGTTGTTCGTGTGAAGCGTGGAGAAGACGAGGTGCCCGGTCTCGGCCGCGGTGATCGCGGTCTGCATCGTCTCCCAGTCGCGCATCTCGCCGACCATGATGACGTCCGGGTCCTGGCGCATCGCGTTGCGCAGCGCCTCGTGGAAGGAGACCGTGTCCGTCCCGACCTCGCGCTGGCAGACGGAGCCGAGGTTGTCCTGGAAGAGGTACTCGATCGGGTCCTCGACGGTGACGACGTGGACCGGGTGCCGCTCGGTGATCCCCTTGATGATCCCGGCGAGCGTCGTCGACTTGCCCGAGCCCGTCGGCCCGGTGACGAGGACGAGGCCCGACGGATAGTCGCAGAAGGTCTGGATGACGTCCGGGAGGTGCAGCTCCTCGACGCCCGGAATCGTGAAAGGGATCCGCCGGAAGACGGCGGACCAGCTCCCGCGCTGGAGGAAGATGTTGCCGCGGAAGCGGGCGAGCCCCTGGATGCCGTAGCCGATGTCGACGGCGTAGTTGGCCGTCAGCTTCTCCTTCTGGTGGGGCGTGAGGATCGTGAGGACCATGTCCTCGATCTCTTTCGGCTGGAGCGGGTCGGTCTTCAGCGGCACGAGCCGCCCGTTGATCCTGAGAAGGGGGGGACGCCCCGGCTTCAGGTGGAGGTCCGACGCCTCCTTCTTCGTCACGAACTTCAACAGTTCGGTCAGGTCCATGCTCCAGATCCTCGCACGAAGCTTATACCGTCCGTCGCGTCCGACGACCTCGCCGCGCGTCGGGGCGGGGAGATCCGGAGAGGAAGGCCCGCGCCGCACCGGCTCCGCGGATCGCCCCCGTCGCGAGCGCGTCGTCGAGGCGCTCGAGGGCGCGTCCGAGCTGCGGACCGGTGGCACCCGTGAGGACCGCGACCACGGAGACCGGAAGGGGACGCCGCGGACGGAGGAGTCGGCCGAGCGCGCCGGGCGGCGCGAGGACCGCGTCGACGCAGCGCGCGAGAGCGCGGCCCCTCGGGCCTCCCGTCGCCTCCACGAAGGCGATGGCCTCCCGCGAGAACGGAGCCGCGCGGCGGAGGAGCCGGACCGCCTCGGTCGCGTCGGGGCGGGCGGACGGAGCGGGAAGGCCGGCGAGCGTCGCCGCAAGTCTCCGGTCGTTCCGGCTCGCGCGGAGCGCGTCGAGGACCGCAGCCCCGCGTTCCGTCGGAGCCCCCGAAAGGAGGACCGCGCGGAGGAGGGCGGGCTGCGCGTCGCGCCGGACGGCCGCGAGCGCGGCCAGCCCGCGCCGGCGCTCCTCCACGTCGGTGCCGGGGAGGAGCGCCGCGAGGCCGCCCCACGTCTCGAGCTGCCCGAGCGCGCGCGCGGCTCGCGCGGAACCGACGGCGAGGAGCGCGTCGAGCTCCGCGAGGCGGCGCTCGGGGGCGACGGCGCCGAGTCCCCGCGCGCCGACGGCGAGCTCGGTGCGCATCCCGGGGTCGAGGCGAAACCCGGGCAGGCGCGCGAGGAACCGGGCGGCCCGGACGACGCGGAGGGGGTCCTCCAGCAGGACTCCGGGGCGCGGAAGCCGAAGGCGGCGCGCGGCGAGGTCGTCGAGGGCTCCCTCGGGGGCGACGAGACGCGCGCCCGGGAACGCGAGCGCCAGGGCGTTCACGGTGAAGTCCCGCCGGAGGAGGTCGTCGGCGGGGTCCCCTTCGGTCTCCCAGATGTCCACGGACGACCGGCGCACCGGCACGTGGAGGATGCGCCGTGGCTCCCGGCCGATCGGAACGACCCGCGTCCCGGCGAGCCGCGCGAGCGCGGCGGCGAAGCGCGCGGCGCCATCGCGGGAGACCGCGAGGTCGAGGTCTCCGGCCGGGAGGCCGAGGAGGGCGTCGCGCACGGCACCGCCGACGACGAGGAAGGGTGTCCCGGAGCGCCCGGACGCCGTTCGCGCGAGACGGACCGCGCTCCGGCGCGCGAGGCGGGCCAGCGCGGCGCGCGGCTCTGGGAGGAGGCTCACGGTCGTCGGCGACGGTAGGGGAGCGCGCCGGGACGCGTCAAGCCGCTGGCTATACTCGAATCCGTGAGGATCGACGGCGGCCTCGTCCGCAGGATGGCGCGGCTCGCCGCGCTGGACCTCGCCGAGGAGGAGGCGGGCCGGCTCGCCGAAGAGCTCCGCCGGGTCCTCGACCATTTCGAGGTGATCCGCTCGGTCCCGGACGACCTCCTGCCGCCCCTCTCCGACGCCCCCGCCGCGCCGCTCCGGGACGACGTGCCGTCCGCGGAGGCGGGCGAGCGCCCGTTCGCCGTCGCGAATGCTCCGGAGATGGCTCGGGGGCACTTCGTCGCACCGCGCGTCGTCTCGAGGAACGGGTGACCGGAATAGCGGACCGCCTTCTCGACGGACCGGCGCACCGCCTCGCCGTTGCCGTCTCGACGCGGGAGGTCCGGGCGCGGGACGTCACCGGGGCGGCGCTCGGCCGGGCCGCCAGGAGCCGCGAGCGGCACGGGGCGTTCCTTCACGTCGCGGGAGAGGACGCGATCGAGGCCGCCGCCGAAGTCGACCGTCGGATCGCGGCGGGAGAGACGTTCCCGCTCGCCGGAGTCCCGATCGCCGTCAAGGACAACGTCCACGTGGCCGGCATGCCGACGACGGCCGGTTCCCGCGTCCTCGGCGCGATCGTCCCGCCCTGCGACGCGACCTGCGTCGCCCAGCTACGCGCCGCGGGGTGCGTGGTCGTCGGCAAGACGAGCTGCGACGAGCTCGGGATGGGCTCCTCGAACGAGACGTCGGCGTTCGGTCCGGTTCGGAACCCCTGGAATCCGGACCGCGTCCCCGGCGGCTCGTCGGGCGGCTCGGCCGCCGCCGTCGCGGCGCGCGCGGTCCCTCTCGCGGTGGGGACCGACACCGGCGGCTCGATCCGGCTTCCGGCGGCGTTCTGCGGTCTCGTCGGCCTGCGCCCGACGTACGGCCGCGTCTCCCGCTCTGGCCTCGTCGCCTACGCCTCCTCGTTCGACCAGGCGGGGCCGATCGCCCGGGACGTGAGGGACGCGGCTCTCGCGCTCGCGGCGATGGCGGGCGCCGACCCGTCCGACGCCACCTCCCTCCCCGGGCCTCCGCCCGACCTCCTCTCCCGGCTCGACGCCGGCGTCGCGGGCCTGCGCGTCGGCCTTCTCGACCACGCGGGGGAGGGAGTCGACCCCGACACGGAGGCGGCCCTCGCGTCGACGGCGGGCCTCCTCGCGTCCCGCGGCGCGTCGGTCGTCCCGCTCCGCCTCCCGCGCCTCTCGCTCGGCATCGCGGCGTACTACCTGATCTCGGCCGCGGAGGCCTCCTCCAACCTGGCGCGGTTCGACGGCGTCCGCTTCGGCGCCCGCGTCGCGGGCGACGGTCCGGGCGCTCTCGTCCGCGCGACGCGCGCGACCGGCTTCGGCGACGAGGTGAAGCGGCGGATCCTCCTCGGTACGTTCGCCCTCTCCGCAGGCCACCGGGAAGCGTGGTACGAGCGGGCGCAGAGGGTCCGGGCCCGGATCGCGCTCGACCTCGCCGACGCCTTTCGCGCCTGCGACCTCCTCCTCTCGCCGACCGCGCCCGGCCCGGCGTTCCCGATCGGCGAGAAGAGCGGCGACCCGCTCTCGCTCTACCTCACCGACGTCTTCACCGTCCCCGCGAGCCTCGCGGGGCTTCCCGCCCTGTCGGTCCCGGCGGGGCTCTCGCGAGAGCAGCTCCCCGTCGGGGTCCAGCTCGCGGGGCCGGCGGGATCGGAGTCGCTCCTGCTCGGCGTTGCGCGGGAGCTGGAGGCGGCGGCCGGCCCCCGGCCGGACCCGCCGGGCGTGATTCGGTGAGAGGGGCTCTCTCGAGGGCGGCCCTGGCGGCCCTCCTGCTCGTCCCGTTCCTGGGGCAGGCCCAGGCGGCGCTGCGCCGGGTGGAGGTCTCCGAGGACTTCTCGGCGTACCTCGACCAGGGCTCGATCCTCGTCGAGGTGCGCCCGCTCGACGGCGAGTCGGTGACGGACTTCGCCCGTCGCATCTCCCGCGACGAGGCCGCGGCCGCGCGGCTCCTCGCCCTTCCGGCCGCCCCGTCCCGGAGCCGCCGGATCGTCCTGCCGTACGGCGACCTCTCCGACGAGACGCGCCTCGCCGCCGTCCGCGCCCTCTTCCCCGCGGACGTCCGCGCGACGATCGGCTGGCTCCACGTGGCCGTCGAGACGGAGCCGCTCGCGTCGATCGCGACGTGGTTCACGGGCGATGCCCGCCTCGCCTCCCGCCTCGCGGAGCTGAACGGACTCTCGGGAAGCGAGCCGGTGACGCGCGGGACGCTCGTGAAGATCCCGGTCGAGTACCTGCTTCCGCCGTTCCGGGACGCGGAGCCGATCCCCGACGAGGAGCCTCCCCGCCTCGAGTACGGCTCCGACGAGAAGGGGCGGTACGCCGTCTATCGCCTCAAGCGGAAGGAGGCCCTCTACTCGGCGGTCGTCGTCCGCTTCACGGGCCGCATCCACGCCGAGGACGTCATCCAGCTCGCGCTCGACATCGCCCTCCGGTCGGGGATCGACGACGTCCACGCGATCCCGGTCGGCTACCCCGTGAAGATCCCGCTCGAGCTCCTGTCCGAGGAGTACCTCCCGCCCGACGACCCGAAGGCCGCCGCGCAGGCGAAGGAGCGTGCCGAGGCGGCCCTCTTCGCGACACCGGCGAAGGCGCTCTTCCTCGCGGGGGTCCGGGTCGTGATCGACGCCGGCCATGGGGGGACCGACACCGGGACGCTTCACCACGGCGTCTGGGAGTCGACCTACGTCTACGACGTCGCGTCCCGCCTGCGGAAGGTCCTCCTCGAGACGACCCGGGCCGAGGTCGTCATGATGACGCGCGAGCCGGTGTCCGGCTGGGAGGTGATCGACCGGGACCGCCTTCCCGACCGGAAGGGACGCGTCCTGCTGACCGACCCGCCGTACAAGATGACGAACGTCGTGGCGGGCGTGAACCTCCGCTGGTACCTCGCGAACGCGATCCTGAAGCGGCCGGGTCCGGGAGGGAAGCCGATCCCGCCGGAGAAGACGGTCTTCCTCTCGCTCCACGCCGATTCGCTCCACCCGTCCGTCCGGGGCGCCATGGCGTACGTCCCCGGCGAGCGTTTCCTGCGCGATCGCTACGGCCGGGCGACGGAGTTCTACCGGAGGTTCCGCGAGGTGCGGGACGACCCGGTCGTCTCGTTCACGAAGAAGGAGCGCGTCCTCGCCGAAGGGGCCTCGACCTCCCTCGCCGAGAAGCTGATCGGCGCCTTCCGCCGTCGGAGTCTCCCGGTCCACCAGTTCCGTCCGGTGCGAACGCACGTCATCCGAAAGGGGCGGGAGTGGGTCCCGGCGGTCCTCCGCTACAACAAGATCCCGAACCGGGTTCTCTTCGAGCTCTCGAACCTCTCGAACGAGGAGGACCGGAGGCTGACGCTGACCCGCGCGTACCGGCAGGAGTGCGCCGAGGCGCTCGCGGACGGCCTCGTCGCGTTCTTCGGCGGGGCGGCGGAGGAGCGGGGCGCGTCGCCGGCCACGGCGGCCGGGCGACAGGCGCCGCGCGTCGCCGCCGCGCCCGTGCCGGCGGAGCTCCCGGGCCCCTGGCCCGACGCGATCGGCCCCTGGCCGGAAGGGGCGCCCCAGGGGCGGACCGCGCTCGTGCCGAGCCCGACCCCGACGCCGACGAAGACCCCGCGGAAGCCCGTCCGGCGACGCCGGCGTTGAGGCCTCAGGCCTTGTCCGGCGTCTCTCTCGACGTCCCGAGGCGGGCGAGGGCGAGACCCCCGAGAACGACGGCCGCGGAGACGACCTTTCCCCCGGAGAAGCGCTCGCCGGTCCAGAGGGCCGACGCGACCCCTGCCACGAGCGGGACGAGGACGCCGATGCGGGTCGTGGCGGCGACACCGAGGACCGCCAGCCCGTGGGCCCAGAGGCGGAACGAGACGTAGAGCGGGAAGACGGCGGAGAGGACGAGGATGACCCAGGCGGCCGTGGAGACGGAGGAGTAGTCCTGCCGGAGCATCGCCGGGAGACAGTAGGCGAGCAGGACGGGGACGCCGAACGTGAAGGTCGACGCGAGCGCCGTCGCGTGGGGGATGCGTGTCGAGTAGCGGGAGGAGAGGACGCTGTAGACCGACCAGCAGGTGGCCGAGACGAGGCAGAGGAGGTTGCCCGTCAGGCCGCCGAGATCCGCTGACCCGTGGGCCGAGGAGAGGAACGCGAGGACCCCGCCCCAGGCCACGACGGTCCCGACCACGGCCGTCCGCGGGATCTTCTCCTGCCCGAGGAGGGCGACCAGGAGGAGGGAGAGGAGCGGGGAGACGGAGTTCAGGAGGGCGGCCGCGAAGCCGCTCGTCTTCGCCACCCCGATCGCGAAGAAGAGCTGGTAGACGCCGACGCCGGTCATGGCGAGCAGGAACCCCGGGAAGCGGAGGCCGCGGGGCGGGAGGACGGGGGCGTGGTTCCTCCGGGCCCACGCCAGGATGAGGGCGGCCGCCAGGAGGAAGCGCCAGCCGGTGTAGGCGAGGGGGGAGAGCTCGCGGTAGGCGATCTTCGTGGCGGGGTAGTTCGTCCCCCAGACGAGGACGCACAGGAAGACGCCGAGGAGGGCCCGGGAACGGGCGGCGGGGGAGGGCTGCACGTGCGATTCGCTCTGCTATATTTCCCGCGCTTTCGTGGCGGAGGGCGGCGCGGACGGCGCCGCCCTCTGCCCGTCCACGGAGGGACTGCACGACGATGCTTGAGGTTGACGCGCTCCGCAAGTCGTTCTACGGGACGCTCGCCGTGGACGACGTCTCGTTCCGGGTCGAGAGCGGCGAGATCCTCGGCTTCCTCGGCCCGAACGGCGCGGGCAAGACGACGACGATGCGGATGATCACCGGGTTCCTCGAGCCGAACGCGGGCAGGGTGACGGTCGACGGGGTCGACGCGGCGAAGAAGCCGCGGGAGGCGCGCGCGCGGATCGGCTATCTCCCCGAGACGCTCGCTCTCTACCCGGAGATGCGGGTGAGGGAGTACGTGAGATTCCGCGCCGAGCTCTGCGGCGTCCCGCGCCGCGAGACGAAGGCCCGCGTCGACGACGCGCTCGCGACCTGCTTCGTCGACGACGTCGCGTCGAAGCCGATCGGGAACCTCTCGAAGGGGTATCGCCAGCGCGTCGGCCTCGCCGCCGCGCTCGTGCACGCCCCCCAGGTCCTCGTCCTCGACGAGCCGACCGTGGGCCTCGACCCGCGCCAGATCGTGAAGGTCCGCGACCTGATCCGCGACCTGAAGAAGGACCACACGATCCTCCTGTCGACGCACATCCTCCCGGAGGTCGAGCTCGTCTGCGATCGCGTCGTCATCATCGACCGCGGGAAGATCGTCGCGACGGGGACTCCGGAGACGCTCCGCCAGCAGCTGACGCAGGCGCCCGGCCTCGCCGTCGCGATCCAGGGGGAGGTCCCCGACGCCGACGGGATCCTCCGGAAGCTCCCGGGGGTCGTCCGTGCGGCGCGGATCGGCGCCGGCGGGGAGACGCGGGTCCTGCTCGAGGCGGAGCGCGGAGCCGACCTGCGCGAGGCCGTCTTCCGCGAGTGCGTCGCCCGCGGCTGGACGCTCCTCGAGCTCGCGCCCCGGCAGGCGACCCTCGAGGACGTCTTCGTGAGGCTCCTGGCGACGCGGGAGGCGGAGCACGGACCGGGCGGAGAAGGTCTCCCGACGGCGGTCGAGGAGACGGGAAGCGGGGAGGCGCGGTCTTGAAGGCGCTCCTCGCGATCCTGAAGCGGGAGTTCCTCGCGTACTTCTTCTCGCCGCTCGCCTACGTCGTCCTGACGGCGTTCCTCTTCATCAACGGCTACGTGTTCTACGCGATCCTCCTGTCGCTGAACAGCCCGGAGACCCCGCGTCAGGAGCTGATGGCGCTCTTCTTCAAGAACGTCTTCTACTGGATCTTCATGATGCTCGTCTCCTCGATCGTGGCGATGCGCCTCGTCTCCGAGGAGCGGAAGTCGGGCTCGATCGAGGCGCTCCTGACCGCCCCCGTCGGCGAGGGCACCGTGATCGCCGGGAAGTTCCTCGGGGGCCTGACGTTCTTCCTCTTCCTCTGGCTTCCGACCGTCCTCTACCCGGTGGCGCTGTCGCGGTACGGCACGATCGACTTCGGCCCGATCGCCGCGAGCTACCTCGGGATCGCGCTCTTCGGGGCGCTCTTCCTCGCGGCCGGGACGTTCGCCTCGGCGCTGACGAAGAACCAGATCATCGCGGCGATCGTCAGCTTCGTGATGATCCTCGCGCTCTTCCTCGCGGGGGTCTTCCGCGAGCTCGTCACCGACCCGAAGCTCCGCGAGGGGCTCGGCTACCTGAACCTGATCGAGCACATGGACGACTTCGCGCGCGGCCTCGTCGACACGCGGCGCGTCGTCTACGTCGTCTCGGCGGTCGTCTTCTTCCTCTTCCTCGCCACGAAGGCCCTGCAGGGCAACAAGGGGAAGTGAGATGAGCGAAAGCCGCACGGCCCGCCGCGTCAACCTCGGCCTCGCGATCCTCATCGGCCTCGGGATCCTGGTCCTCGTGAACTGGCTCGGCGCGCGCCACTACAGGCGCTTCGACTGGACGAGCGCCGGCCTCTACACCCTTTCCCCGAAGTCGACGGAGGTGATGAAGGCGCTGACGAAGCCGGTCTCGGCGACCGTCTTCCTCACCGAGGGCTCGCCGCTCTACGCCGAGACCCAGGAGCTCCTCAAGCGCTACCAGGCGGCCTCGCCGCTCCTCACGGTCGAGACGCTGAACCCGGAGCGGAACCCCGCCCGGGCGCAGGCCTTCCTGAGAGAGATGGGCGACATCCGCCTCTCGGTCGTCTTCCGGTCGGGGGAGAAGCGGAAGGTCGTCCCGGTCGACGCGCTCGCGGACTGGGACTTCTCCCGCGCCGAGATGGGGGGCGAGCCTGCGCTCAAGGGGTTCAAGGGAGAGCAGGAGTTCACCGCCGCGATCCTCTCCGTGACGCAGGAGCGGAGCCCGAAGGTCGTCTTCACGACCGGGCACGGCGAGCGGCCGCTCTCGGGGCGCATCTCCGAGGGCTACGAGCGCTTCGCCGGTCTCCTGAAGCAGGACAACTGCGCCGTCGAGGAGTGGGACAGCCTCGCCGACCAGAAGGTCCCCGAGGGGACCGACCTCGTCGTCGTGGCCGGGCCGCGCGCGGCGTTCACCTTCCCCGAAACGGACGCGCTGCAGGCGTACCTCGGGAGCGGGGGCCGCGCGCTTCTCCTCCTCGACCCGGAGTTCGCCCCCGGAGCCGCGAACCGCCTCGTCGACCTCGGTCTCGGGCCGGTCCTCGCGGCGTACGGCGTCCGCCTCGGGGACGACATCGTCGTCGACCCGCGGAACGCCCTGCCGCTGATGGGGCCGGAGACGGTCGTCTCGCGCAGCTTCCGCCCTCACCCGGTCACGAAGCTGCTCCAGGGCCTCCCGGTCGTCTTCCCGGTCGTCCGGTCGGTCGGCGCCGTGGAGCCGGCTCCGAAGGACGTCTCGGTCACGGTCCTCGCCGAGACCTCGGGCGAGGGGTGGGGAGAGACGAACCTGGCCGACCTCGAGACGCGGGTCGCGAAGGACGAGAAGGACGTCGCCGGGCCGGTGCCGCTCGCCGTCGCGGCCGAGTCGGCGACGGAGAAGAAGGCCCGGCTCGTCGTCGTCGGGGACGCCGACTTCGCCTCCACGGGCGGGATCTCGAACGCCGCGAACCTCTACCTCGTCACGTCCGCCGTGAACTGGCTCCTCGAGCGCGAGTCCCTCATCTCGATCCCGCCGAAGTCGACCGACCAGGTCGCGGTCTCCCTCTCGCGCGGCGACGTGGGTCGGATCACCCTCCTCGTCCTCCTGGTCCTCCCGCTCGCCGCGATCGCGCTCGGGCTCGCGGTGTGGCTCCGGAGGAGGCGCTGACGGAGCCGCCATGTCGACCCGGAAGCTCCTGATCCTCACCGGCGTCTTCTTCGGCCTCCTGGCGTTCGTCGTCTTCTGGGAGCGTCACCAGCCGACCTCCGACGAGGCGGCGAAGGCGCGGAAGCGGCTCGTCGAGCTCGACCCGAAGGCGGTCTCGCGGCTCGTCCTCGAGCGGACCGACCAGCCGAAGGTGGAGCTCGCCCGCGAGGACGGGCGGTGGCGGCTCGCGGGCCCCCGGGGCGGCGCCGCGGACGCCGTCACCGCCGACGGTCTCGCCGCCGACCTCGCCCGGCTCGACCTGCTGGGCGAGACGAGGACGGAGTTCGACCCGGAGGCGCACGGCCTCGCCTCGCCCCGTGTCCGCGTCACGGTCACGACCACGGACGGCCGGGCGCGGACGATCCTCTTCGGCGATCCGGTCCCGGGGGCCGACGCGACGGCGGCGTCCGTGGACGGCCGGCTCGGGTCGGTGCGGTTCGCTCCGATCGCGCAGCTGACGAAGCCGTACGACGAGTACCGCTCGAAGAGCCTCCTCGACGTTCCGACCTCCGAGATCGAGAGGGTCACGGTCCTCCGGGGACCGAACCGCCTCGTCGCCGTTCGCGACGGCGCCGGGTGGCGTCTCGAGCAGCCGGTCGCGGACCTCGCGTCGGGCTCGTTTCTCGACCAGCTCCTCGCCGACCTCGCCGGCGTCCGGGCGACCGAGTTCCCGGCCGTCGCCGCGGCTGACATGCCGCGGATCGGCCTCTCGCCCCCGGCCGCCGAGGTCCTCCTCGCGAAGGGGAAGGGGGTCCTCGCCCGGCTCGCCTTCGGCGCCGCGAAGGCCGATGCCGCCGGGAAGCTCTACGCCTCACGCGACGGTGTCGTGATGGTCGTCGACGACCGGGCGCAGGAGACGCTCGGGAAGGAGCTCTCCGCGTTCCGCGAGGGACGCCTCCTCCCGCTCGACACGTGGCTCGTCACGCGCGTCGTCTTCGAGAGCGAATCGCTCCGGGCCGGTGCCGAGAAGCTGGACGGGGCGTGGCGTTCGGCGGGCCGGGACGTCGAGGGCCGGATCGCCGAGGACCTCCTCGAGCGTCTGGGCCGGGCCGAGGTGCGGCGCTTCGTGGCCGCCAAGGACCTCGGTTCGATCGGCCTCGCTCCCGTGCGCCGGCGGGCCCCCGCCCCGGCTGGCTCCGTCGAGGTGCTCCTCGAGAAGGCGAAGGCGCCCGTTCGCGTCGTCTTCTTCGCGACGCCGCCGCTCGCGGCGGAGAAGCTGGTGGCCGCTCGCGTCGACGGGCGGGGCGACACGCTCCTCGTCGACGCGTCCGTCTGGGACGACGTCCGCTCCTTCGCGGCCCGGCTGAAGGCGGCGGGTGCTGCCGGAGATGCCCCCGCGACGCAGCCGGGATCGTCTCCGACCGCGACGCCGGCCGGTCCTCGTCCCTAGCGGACCGGCAGCCGCGTCGTGGCCCCGGGGCGCGCTCCCGGCGGCGCGCCCGGGCTACTTCTCGGGGGGGTCGGCGTCGCCGCGGGCCGGGCGGGTCGCCACGGAGCGGTCCCTCTCCGCGGCCTCGCGCTCGAGGCGGGCGACCCGCGCCTTTCGCTCCTGCTCCTTGCGGTCCTCGACCTTCTCGACCTTCTTCTTCGAGGAGCCGAGGAACGCCCCGGCGGCCAGGACGAGCTTCAGGTGAAGCTGCCCGGTGAACTTCGCCCCCTCGCCCTTCGCTCCGACGAAGCTGGATCCTCCGAGCTTGGCCTCGGAGAAGTCGGCGTGCGCGACGTTCGCCCCCTTGAAGAGCGCCCCCTCGAGGACCGCGCCGACGAGAGTGGAGAAGCGGAAGTCGGTGCCGGAGAAGTCGGCGTCCTGCGCCTCCGCCCCGAGCAGGTTCGTTCCCGAGAAGTCGGCCCCCGGCGCGAGGACGCCCGCCATCCGCGCCCGCTTCAGGTTCGCTCGCCGGAGCGTCGCCCCTTCGAGGTGCGCCCTCTGGAAGATGCCCCCTTCGAGGTTCGCCTCGGTCAGGTCGGCCCGGGAGAGGTCCGCCTCGGTGTAGTTGCCGCCGCGCAGGTTCGCGCCGACGCCGTTCGCCTCGGCGAGCTTCGCCCCGGTGAAGTTCGGGAACTTCAGCTTCGGCGTCCGGAGGTCGAGCTTCTCGAGGTTGGCCTGGGTCAGGTCGGTCTCCTCGAGGAGCGCCCCGAGGAGGATCGACCGGCGCAGGTCGGCGTCCTTGAAGCAGGCCTTCCGGAGGGTCGCTTCGGAGAAGTCGACCGCCTGCGCGATCACGCGCTCGAAGTCGGAAGAGGTCAGGTCGGCCCCGCCGAAGTCGGCGCCGGTCAGGTTCGCCCCGCGGAACGTGATCCGCTGCCCCTTCACGCCCCGGAAGCTCGTCCCCGCCAGCTTCGCGTCGCGGAAGAAGGCGAGCGTGAGCGTCGACTTGTCGAACTTCCCGCGCTGGTAGGTGATGCCGTCGAAGACCGCCTGGGAGAGGTCGCACTCCTCGAAGACGCAGCCGTCGATCACGACTCCGCGGAAGTTGGCCGCCACGAGGCGGCTGAACGAGAAGACGCTCCCCGAGAATGTCGTCCCCTCCAGCTTCGCCGTCGAGAGGTCGCAGGCCGTCAGGTTCGCCTCGCGGACCGAGGCGTTCTTGAGGTTGACGCCTCGGAGCGAGGCGCCGACGAGGGCGACCTTGTCGAGCGTCTGGTACTCGAGGTCGGTGTTCGAGAGGTCGGCGCGCTGAAGGCTCGTCCCGCGCAGGGAGGTCCCCTGCAGGTGCGCTCCCGCGAGGCTCGCGCCGTCGAGGTTCGCGCCGTCGAGCTTCGATCGCGAGAGGTCGGCGCCGGCGAGGTTCTTCCCGGAGAGGTCGAGGCCGAGGAGCCCGATGTCGGTGAGGTCGGGGGTGATCCCGGCGTGCTCGGACCTCCACTGGTTCCAGTCGGGACTCTTCAGTGCTTCCAGATGCTCTGAGCTGGCCATGGCGTGGAAGTCTACCGTCTAGAATCGCGCCATGAGCGCCGTCATTCCCGTCCGTGGTGCCGAGAGGATCCGCCGCGCCCTCCTCGGCTCCTATCCCCTCGTCTACGTGCAGTCCTGGGAGGAGGGGAGGGTCGAGCGAGCGGTCGCGACGCTCGCGCAGAAGTTCTACGAACGGCCCGTTCCGTTCGCCGTCTGGACGTGCGTGGAAGGATGGTCGGGTCTCCCGGACGCTCCCGACGGGACCCGTGACCCCGTCGCCGCCCTCGAGGCGGTCCTCCGCGCGAACGGACCGGGCTTCTACCTGATGAAGGACCTTCCCGCGCTGTTCGACGGGCGGGCCGACGTCGTTCGCAAGCTGCGCGACGTCTACCGGCAGGCGAAGGGGAAGGGGAAGTTCGTGATCCTCGTCTCGCCGCGGCTCGTCCTTCCCGAGGACCTCAAGAAGGAGGTCTTCCTCGTCGACTACGACCTCCCCGACGAGGCGGAGGTGCGAAACGCCGTCACGGTCCTCGGCAGACGGTATCTCGGAGAAGGGGGGCTCTCGGCCGCGGACGCGGACCGGGTCGTCACCGTCCTGCGCGGCCTGACGATCGACGAGCTCGAGCACGTCTTCTCGAAGGTCTTCGCCCGGACGCCGCGCTTCGACGAGGGGACGTTCGACGAGCTCCTCGCCGAGAAGGAGCAGTCCTCGAGGAAGGAGGGCGTCCTCGAGTACGTCCCTCCGCGCTTCACGCTCGACGACGTCGGCGGCCTCGAGAATCTGAAGGAGTGGCTGCGAAAGCGGCAGCACCTCTTCACCCGCGAGGCGGTCGAGGCGGGTCTCCCGGTCCCGAAGGGGCTCCTGATGATGGGGATGTCGGGCTGCGGGAAGTCGCTCTCGGTCAAGACGATTCCGGCGCTGTGGAACCTCCCGCTCTTCCGCCTCGACATGAACCTCGTCTTCGGCACGGCGAACCCGGAGGCGACGTTTCACCGGGCACTGAAGACCGTGGAAGGGCTCGCGCCGTCCATCCTCTGGATCGACGAGATCGAGATGGCGATCACCGGCGGGCGCGAAGCCGGCGGAGGCGACCCGGCGCTCGGGCGGATCTTCTCGACCTTCCTCACCTGGATGCAGGAGAAGGAGGCCCTCGTCTTCGTCGCGGCGACCGCGAACCGGATCCACCTCCTGCCGGCCGAGTTCATCCGGAAGGGGCGCTTCGACCAGGTCTTCTTCCTCGACCTCCCGAACGAGACGGAACGGAAGGCGATCTTCTCGGTCCACCTGAAGAAGGCGAAGGCCGACGTCTCGAAGTTCGACGTCGTCTTCCTCGCGAAGGCGACGAAGGGCTTCAACGGCGCGGAGATCGAGTCGGTCGTCCAGGCCTCGGCGATCGACGCGTTCAACGAGAAGCGGCCGCTCGACGAGGACGCCGTCTCGCGCGTCATCACGAACACCGTCCCGCTCTCGCGGACGATGGACGAGCAGATCAAGGCGATCAAGAGCTGGGCGCACAACCGGGCCCTCTCGGCTTCCCGCGAGAGCGCCACCTGACGGGTCGCCCCGGAGGGGGGGCGGTCGCCTTCAGTTCCAGCGCGGGTCGTCGCCCTCGCGCCGGTAGGGAGCGAGGAGGTCGATCCGCGACTGGAGGCCTCGGACGCGGTCGAGCACCCATCCGTACCGCTCTTCGAGGGTCTCCATCGCGAGCAGGGCGTACCGCTCCTCCGACCCGAGGCCGAGGCGGCTCGCCGCCTCGTTGACGAGCCCCTCGTCGGAGAGCGACGGAGGGAGGTGCCGCGCCTCGCTCCGGCCGACGGAGTCGGCGAGACGCTCGACGTCGCGCGCGAGGAGGCGCCGGAGCTCGCGCCGGCCGGGGCCGCCGGCGCGTCCGCGCGCGAGCGGCGCCACGGGCGCCTCTACGACGTCGGCCCGCCGGTACGGGCGGCCCTCCCTCTCGGACGCGATCCGGTACCGGAACGTCCCGAGGAGGACGATGTTCGACCGCCCGTCGGGAAGCGGCTCGTGCTCCACGATCTCCCCGGCGCAGCCGTAGGGGAGGAGGGCGGGACGTCCGTCGGGGAGGGGCGGAGCGTCCGGCGCGAGCGTGTGGAGTCCGAGGAGGCGCTCCCCGTCGAGAGCGTCGGCGAGCATCTCGCGGTATCTCGGCTCGAAGACGTGGAACGGAAGCCGGGTCTGCGGGAGGAGCACGGCGTCGAGCGGGAAGAGGGGGAGGAGCCGGCTCATCGCGCGCTTCCTCGCCCCGCCCGGTCGGGAAGCGACAGGGTCCAGTCGACGATCGCGTCGATCTCCTCCGGCGTGAGGGTCCCGGCGAACGGGGGCATCGTGCTCGCCGGGTCTCCCTGGGCGACGAGCCGGCGGAGGGCCGCCCGGTCGGGACCGTGCTTCCACCGCCCGTCGGTCAGGTCGGCGTACGGGCGCCCCTCGGCAAAGCGGGTCCGGCCCGCCCCGTCCGGCCCGTGGCAGGCGGCGCAGCGCCTCTTCCAGACGCGGGCCGCGGGGTCGGGGTCGGTCGTGCAGCCGGAGGACGCTCCGACGGTGATCAGGGCGACGGCGATCATGATCCGAAGCGGAGCTCTCATGCTATCTTCCGCGGCCATGGCGAACAAGGACGACCGCTACTCCGACAACGCTGCCGGCAAGTTCTACGTCGACACCCAGTGCATCGACTGCGACGTCTGCCGGGTGACGGCCCCCAACAACTTCGCGCGTCAGGAAGAGAAGGGCTATTCCTTCGTGACGAAGCAGCCCGACACCCCCGAGGAAGAGGCCCAGTGCCAGGAGGCGATGGACTCCTGCCCGGTCGAGGCGATCGGGAACGACGGGGAGTAGCACCGGCCGGTCAGCGCGGGGCGGCGGCATCGCCGCCCCCGGCCGCGCCGAGCGCCGCCCGGGCGTGATAGCTCGAGCGGACGAGCGGTCCCGCCTCCACCACGGCGAATCCCATCGCCCTTCCCTCGTCGCGCAGCCGCGCGAACTCCTCCGGCGTCCACCATCTCTCCACCGGTAGCCTCCGCGCGTGTGGCTGGAGGTACTGGCCGACGGTGAGCGTGTCGGTCCCGGCGGCGCGCAGGTCGCGCATCGTGGCGAGCACCTCGTCGAGCTCCTCCCCGAGGCCGACCATCAGCCCGCTCTTCACGCGCATCGCCGGAGCCGATCCGTCGCGCCAGGCGGCGGCGCGTGCGAGGAGCTCGAG
>JAKPXO010000063.1 GCA_029567505.1 Acidobacteriota bacterium | reverse complement strand
GTCGAGGACGACTTTCGAAGCTACTCGTACGTGCCCCAGTTCATCCTGGGCCACACTCACAGGCCCTTGGAGGATCCGCAGATCCCGGAGTGGAAGGACTGCGACGAACGGAAGTTCACAGAGTACACGAACGACGGCACCGCCGGGCGTTGGGAACAGTTCATCTGGTGCGCGACGGTCGAGAACGGCTCGGTATCGCTCTACGGGTGGACGTGGGATGCCGCCGGCAGGCCCTTCGCCCGTCGATTCGTCGGCGCACCCGCCGACTACCTGCGGCCGGTCTAGGCGGGAGCGGCGAGGAGGATGGGGTCACCGCCTGGAGAGGGAGGGCGGGGGAGCCTCGCTCGTCGTCGACCGGGTTGGGCGACGAGGGAGCTCGACGTGGCAGGTGGTTCGCCGGTGCTCGTGAAGTCGCCGTTCCGGCCGGTCTATACTCACCAACGGCCAAACACAATCGTAGGTCTCCCGTGCCGCTCCTTCGGGCGATGTCGGCGTCTCATGCGCCTGTCGACCGGACGATCGGTCGCCGATTGGAAGTGTCTGCCTACCCATGGGAGTGGAAGATGCCGGACGACGCCCGCTACAGAGCCAAGCTCGTAACGCTCGGGTTCGCACTCGCCAACGGCTCGCTTCCCATGGCCGTACGGGAGTTTCAGGGCTGCGCACGGCTGGAGCGGGTGGCCCGAGAGACGCTGGGCGGGAGCGTTCCATACTCGAGCCGCCTCGAGTCCGTCTTGCTCGACCCGGAGCTGCGGTACACGGGCAGGGCCCATGGGCAACTCGACGAGCCGACGAGGGGTTTGATCGACGCATGGGAGCAGGCCTCCTATCGCTGCCCCGTCGTCATCGAGGCCTGGAAGGTCGAGAAGGTTGCCAGGTGCGGAGAGTCGTTCAAACGCCTGGCCTGCACCGTGGAGAACCTCTGGGACTGGGACGGCCTCTCTGGTCGGGCCGAACGTGTGTTCGCCCGCGATTTCTCGGGGTTCTTCCACCCGCTCGGGGCGGATGGCACTCCAGACACGGTTCCCATCGGGCGCTTCGTCGACGAAGGGGGCTTCAAGGGACCGAAGACGGATCAGGTCTGGCAGGCGCGGCATGAGCTGACGCCCAGGTCCGCGGGCCTGGGCGGCTTTCCCGCTCCCGGGCAGGTGGACGTCACCGCAGAGCAGGCACGCCAGGTCTCGACTTTCCGAGTGATCCGGGCCGTCTACGAACGGGAGTGCTATGGCTACTTCGACGCCTTGAACGCGTACGACTCGGGGATCCTCTCGGCGGGCGGCATCCACACGACATTCTCTTCAGGCGAGCTGGCTGCTCTGGCCGCTTTCGCTCAGTCGAGGAACCCCGACTTGGGGAGGTTCTTCCAGCCGTGGGGCCTGGAGCCCGCGGCTCCCTGGGCCAGCAAGGGGGCGGCCCTGTTCAAGCCCGGGCAGCGCAAGTACGAGGGATCCTGGCACCGCCCCGCGGACAACGCCGTCGAAGCCCCACCGAAGGGTGACGAAGACCACTACAGGAGCTGGCACTGGTTCTTCCGGATCCAGGCGATGACGCGCGTGCCGGCGTTTGGTCCGGTCGACTACGCCTTCGCCAGGCTCCGCCTCAGGAACCTACTCGAGACCCCCTTCCGTCAGAAGAAGGAGGACGGCTTGCCGAAACGCGCGGACGGCAGGCCGGTCCTTCTGGGTGATGTCTTTCGATCGGAGCTCGCCGCCGCGTGCCTCCTGAGATGGCACGTGAACCGCCCCAACGACGTGGTGACCGGAGGACTGGTGTCGGACGGAATCACGCGCGCCGTCGTGACGGCGCTGCCGTCCGCGGGGAACGGCGGGCAGGAGACGACGGTGGACGCGCTATCGGACGCGGACGAGAGAGCCCTCGTCGAGGGGCTTCGAACGGCCGTCCCCCCCAAGCGAAAGGCCCTCCTCACGGACTTCGCTGCGCTTGGGAGCTTCCCGGTTCGCGGAATACCGGGTAAGCCCCCGTGCTGGTCCCTACTCGGGACCTGGGGCGCCGCCGCTGCGGATCGCGAGGCGGCCCGCCGCTTCCTGAAACTCGGAACTGGCCGTTCGCCTGGCTTGCTCCGCCACGACGACGATCTGCCCGAACGGCCCTACTGAGGAACCGCCATGACGAACGAGCGCGTCGTCTTCGAGGGACTCGTCGGCGAGAAACAGATCGCGGCGGTGGAGTTCGACGGGGAGGGCTTCGTCCTGCAGGGTGGCGCCTCTGCCGAGATGAATCGCTTCAGGCTCCGGTGGAAGGGCCGAACGCTTCTCGACCTTCCGTTGCTGACCGGTCCGCCGCGCCTCCTGGAGGTTGGAGGCGGCGGGTCGACCGCGACCTTCGCAGGCCACGTGAGGACGTTCGCCAAGGCCGACATGAAGGGCCTCACTGCGAGGGCGGATCTCCAGATTTCCCTGGAGGTCGCTGGCGAAGGCCACGAGGTCACCTTCTCTGTCCTGCGCTTCGAGAACATTGACGTGGCGGGCGAGGCTCTGACGACGCTGGATGACTTCGTGGGCGCGCGATGGTGGAGACCCATCGACGAAACCTGCGTTTCCCCACCCATCGCCGGCTTTCTGGAGCTGTCCACGACTCCAGGCTTCCCCAAGGTCTTCGAGCAGACGGCCGCGATCGTTCCCTCGGAAGTCCCGTCACCGGCATTCGTCCTGGAGGTCTGTTCCGAGCTCCCTCTGGATTCGAGCCGCCCCCTCCGGTTGGCCCCGTTTTCGTCGACCCTGCCGCCAACGGGCTGGCGGTTTCGCACGGACGACGACGATCGGAGCCACCTGCTCGTTCGAATCAGCCAGACCCAGGCCGTCGAGAGGACCGACGGTGCCGAGTGGTGGATCTCGTTCGAGATCCCCGCGGCCGCGGCCCTCGACATCTGGAACACCCATGTGGCCGCACCCGTCTTCGATGCCCTCCGAACCGTCCGGGCCGGCGAACCCATGTCGTTCCTCCCAAGGCTCTCCTCGCGCGAAGGGGAGGACAAGTACGCCGTCGTCTCCTTCCTGACGACCGAACCACCGGCGGAAGACTCCGTCGAAGACCCGCCCTTTGGATTCTCCCCGGGCTCCGGTCCCCTCGTCGTACTTGCGCCGCCATGCCTCTCGCTCCCGGAGGCGGTCGCGGTGGATGCCACATTCCCCTGCGCTATCACCGAAGACTCCGTCCCGCTCGCATTTCCGTTCGATCTGAGGAGTGCGCCGGGGAAGGCGCAGAAGAGCTTCGTTTCCTGGGAGGCCCGGCCCCGGTTACCGAAGGCCGGCGCGAAGGGGACACAGGTCCTACGCGCCGGGGCATTTCGGCTGGCGCTCCCCCCCACGGACGGCAATTCCGAGGCTCGGGGCGAGCCCGGCCGCCTGAGCGCGGAAATCGGGATCGTGCCAGGCGGAGCTGGCCGGTGGAGCGCGCATGCCGTGGCCCGGGAGCTGGACCTCGAGCTGCCTCTTCTGTCGGTTCTGCCAGGGGGTCAGGACAGTGTCCCCGGCGAACCCGAGGACCGCGCTGGAACCGACGACCCCCCGACGTCGAGACCAGGGTGGAGGCGGACACCCTACGTCTTCGTCCCGGGCACGAAGGACAACCGGGCGGAAGGGCTGAGTCTCCGCGTTAAAGAGAGCATCGGTGCTACCTTCAGCCAGGACGTGGCTCTCCGGATTCTCGGGAATCGTCCCCAGGTCTCTGACCGAATTCGAGCGCTCGTCATCGATCCGGCTCCGTTCCTCGTGGCTCTCCTCGAACTGGAGCTGGATGACACGAACGTGCTCTTCGGCACCACGAGCGAGATCGCGAACTGGTCGAATCGCTCCGGCTCTTCGTGGGAGGTCCTGACCGCGGCGCCGTTCGGCCTCGTCCTTCCTCCTCAAGCCGTCGGCGAGGCCATGCACAGGCGAAAGTCCCGAACGCCCGACGTCGAAGCCGGCAAGCCGGTCGCTTACCGCTTCTCGCCCCCCGCGCGATTCCGACTCCGCGCGACGGACTTCCGGCAGCGCTATGGCGAACCGCCATGGAATTCGAGGAGGATTCTCGGCTACCCCGGACAGCGGAACCCGGGCGCACCGCTGACGGAGGCCCGGCTCGAGGTGCTCTACGGTGTCGAAGGAGAGCTCCATCCTCACGGCCGGCGGCTCGCGGAGATCTCCTCGCTGCTCGGGACCCTTCCGCCGATCGAGAAGAGAGCCCTTCGCTGGGCCCGGGACGAGGACGGCAAGGCTCTCAGACTCCTCGAAGCCTCCGACCGCCGGTGGGAGGATCTCTCGGATGCGATCGGCTCCCGGCTCGCTCTGCTCGAGATATGGGATCCGGGTACCCTGGACGATGCGGCGGGCGCGGCGGTTCGGCACACCGGGCTCGTCTTCTCCGATGCGGATGGACTCGTCTTCCGGCTGAGAGAGACGGCGGGGTTCAGGCGTCCCGAACGCGTACCTCCGGGCTTCCCGGGCGGTGTTGGAGACCTGGCCGGGAGCTTCCCCTGGGCGATCGAATCGAAGAACGTCCTGACCGCCATCTTTCGGAATCGACGTTCCACGTCCGCCGAGCTTCGAGCCCCGCTGTTCTCGAGCCTGGGGGCGTGGGGAGCGATGAAGGCCTCCTACGACGAGGGACGGTCGACCATCCGGGCGAGCTTCGCGATGGGCCGGCTCGAGACCTTGACCGTCGAAAGACTGGGGCGGATCGGCGTCGTCTGGAACCCGGCCATTCACGTGACGGTCTACTCGCGCGCCCTGGAGCCCGTGCCGATGTTCGAGAGCGAACAGGAGGCGTTCCGGGGATGGCCGGTCCTTCGAAAGACAGATGAGTACATCGAGATTCCTGGCGAAGAGAAGCTCTTCGGGGGATCAGCTCCGGACCGCCTTTGTGCAGGCCCCGTGGCGGGCTGCGCGTTCCCTCATCCCAAGGGCCAACCCGCTCGCATCCGGGTGAACGGCGCCTGGGGATCGGACGTCTCGAATACCGGTTGGAGGATTCCCCTCTGGAGGCCCGGGCAGGAACCATCGAGCGCCTACCCCAAGCCGGACGTCAGGCTTCTCCTCGCCGGCGCCCCGTCCGGGTCCGTGCCGCCACGCGTCTTCGACCCCGAGAAGCTCTTCTTCTACACCGAGACGACCGAGGGGACGGGATCAGACACGGATGCG
>JAKPXO010000049.1 GCA_029567505.1 Acidobacteriota bacterium | reverse complement strand
GCCCAGACGCTCGCCGCCGACGGGTTCCTCTTCACGCTCGACAAGGACGTCGAACGCATCGCGCGGTTGTGCGGCCTGAGGCTGTGGAGGGCGGGGCGATGAGGGGCGGGGCGGGGATCTGCCCGCGGCGAGGCAGCGAGGACCTATCTGTGCCACCCGAGGACCTGAATGAGGTGATCGCGGCGTGAGAGCTCTGTCGCGAGAGATGGAGCGCAATGACCCAGCCGGTTCCGAGAAGGCCCGGTCAGGCCCCCTGCCGGAAGGCTGGGTGACGGTTCCCCTCGGAAACGTGCTTCGGGAAGCGCTCCGAAACGGCCATTCAGCGAAGGCGTCTTCGGACGGCCGAGGCATTCGGACCCTGACCCTAACCGCTGTTACGGTCGGTGACTTCTCGGAGTGCAACACAAAAGTGACGGTCGCCGACCCAGCAAAGGTGCGAGACCTATGGCTCGAATCGGGCGATCTACTCGTCGAAAGGGCGAATACACCGGAACTCGTCGGGACGGCCCGGCTCTATCGAGGTCCGAGTGGCTACGCGATCTTCCCTGACCTTCTGATCAGGGTCCGCCTCTCCGAAGGCGTTTCTCCGTCCTTCGTGGAGCTAGCACTTTCGACGGACTCGGCGCGGTCGCACTTTCGGCGCTCGGCTCAAGGAATTGCAGGCAGCATGCCGAAGATCGACCAGCAGACGATCGAAGAGTTCCCACTCGTCCTCGCCCCCGAGCCCGAGCAGCGCAGGATCGTCGACGAGGTCGAGAAGCAGTTCACGCGGCTCGACGCCGCCGTGGCGGGCCTCCAGCGGGCCAAGGCGAACCTCAAACGCTACCGGGCGTCGGTCCTGAAAGCTGCCTGCGAGGGGCGCCTCGTGCCGACCGAGGCCGAGCTGGCCCAGCGGGAGGGCCGGTCGTTCGAGTCGGGCGAGGAGCTGCTGAAGCGAATCCTGAAAGAGCGCCGCGCCCGCTGGGAGGCCGACCAGCTCGCGAAGATGAAGGCGGCGGGGAGGGGTCGGACGCACGACGCGTGGAAGACGTCGTATGAGGAACCGGCCTCTGCAGCGGAGATCGTTGTCGCAGGCGTCCCAGGATGGTCTGTTGCATCGCTTGATCAGATTTGTCCGGTCTTTGTCGACTGTGCCCATCGAACCCCTCGCTACTCGGAGGAGGGGACACCTGCTCTCCGGCCTCGAGATGTGGTTGGCGGATTCCTACGACTTGAGGAGGCTGCACGGGTCGCGACGAACGAGTACGAGAAGCAGACACTTCGTCGGAGACCGGTCCCGGGCGACATCATCTACAGCCGCGAGCTGAGTTTCGGGTGGGCGGTTCTGGTGCCGGAAGCACCAAGCGTGTGCATGTCTCAAGGAATGGTCTTGTTTCGGCCGTCAGACCGAGTCGACAACCGGTTCGTCCGGGTGGTTCTCAACGGGCCGCTTGGGCGAAAGCAGGCCGAGCGGGCAGCGACCGGTTCAGCCCACCCCCACATCAATCTCGCCGATATCCGGACGTACGCGGTGCCGCTGCCTCCGCTCCCCGAGCAGCACCGCATCGTCGCCGAGGTCGAACGCCGCCTCTCCGTCGTCGACGAACTCGAGGCGACCGTCGAGAAGAACCTCGCCCGCTGCGCGCGGCTGCGCCAGTCGATCCTGAAGATGGCGTTCGAGGGTCGTCTCGTCCCGCAGGACCCGAACGACGAGCCGGCGAGCGTCCTCCTCGATCGGATCCGAGAAAGGCGGCGGCCTGAAGAGCCGCGGCGCCGAGGTGTCAGGCGAGTTCCTCGTCCTTAAGCGCGCCGTTCGGAAGGATGCGCCGGACGAAGGGGCGGTTCTCCTTTTCGAGGCAGCGAGCGATTCGAGGAAGCGCGGCCGTCACGGCCTTGCAGAGCTCTTCGCGCGAGCGCGGGCTCGGGGGCACGTAGAAGACGGCGACGCGGTGGGCCTTGATCGCCGCGAGCTCGGCGGGCCGGGTCTTCAGATGGCGGTCGCGCGTGAGGAACGCGAAGCCGTTCGCTCCCGCCCATCGGAGCACCTCCTCGTCGGGGGTGCCTCGGGGGAGTGCCCGGTCGAACCCGGCCTCGACGACGGTCGCTCCCCGGGCGCGGAGCGCCACAGCGAGCGAACCGCCGCAGCATTCGTCGAGGAGGAGCTTAGGCGGCCTGGGCGCCGCCACGCCGGTCCCATTCCTCGAAGACGCAGGCGTCGATGACCTGCTGCTCGGTGAGGTGGAGGTCCTCGGCGACGTCGGCGGGGGAATCGCCGCGCCGGATCCGGGCGACGACGTCGTCCGTACCGACGCGCGTCCCCTCGATCACCGGTCGGCCGAACGCGACGAGCGGGGAGACCGACACGAGATCGCGTCGGTCGGCGCCGGTGCGGACGAACGGGAAGAGACGAATCGGACCGATGCCGTCCCTGTCCACCCTCTGCAGGTGCTGCTCGAGAGTGGAGAGGAGGGCGATCTGGCCGGAGCGGCTCAGGTTGATGGTCTGGCCGTACCGTTTCACGAACAAATCCAGTCCGTCGGTCTGGAAGTCTTCGTAGGCGAGCGGATGGTCCTTGGGGTCGTGCCTGCCGTACTCGCGAAGCGCCTTGCGGACGTTCTGGAGGCTGAGCTCGTGGACGGTTCGAAGCGCCCTGAGAACCTGGGCCTCGATGAGGTTCACGAAGGAGAAGAGGCCCCGGTCGCCGTCGGCCAGCAGGATGAGCGGATCGGAGTGCCGCCGTTCGGTCGCGGTCGGATACGGCCGGCCCGCCGTCCAGGTGCGAAGCGTTGCCGGCGGAACGCGGACGCAGAGCGCGGCCTCGCGAAGGGTGTAGGCCGGCTGGGACCGCGGATCGAGAACGGGCGTTCGCATGGAGACCGTGGCGGCATTATCGCCTGAGCGGAAGGGCGGCTCCCGCCCGTCTGTTATCAGATGCCTCCTGCAAACGAGGGGTCGTCGCACAGCAAACCTCCGCGAACCAAAGACTTACGATTTCGGTCATTATCAGGGGGCCCGATTCGGGCGGAGAGAGGGCGCATGTCGAGTAACGGCTCCCAGCAGGTCGTCCAGCGCCTCTGGAATTACTGCAATGTCCTGCGCGACGACGGTCTCTCGTACGGCGACTACGTCGAGCAGCTGACGTTCCTCCTCTTCCTGAAGATGGCGCACGAGCAGACGCAGCCGCCGTGGAGCCGACCGTCGCCAATCCCGGATGCGTACGCCTGGCCGAGCCTCCTGAAGCGGGACGGCGACGCCCTGGAGTCGCATTACCGCCACCTCCTCGAGGCGCTCGGGAAGGAGAAGGGGATGCTGGGCCTGATCTTCCGGAAGGCCCAGAACAAGGTCCAGGACCCGGCGAAGCTCCGGCGGCTCGTCGTCGACCTCATCGACCCGCAGCAGTGGATGACCCTCGACGCGGACGTAAAGGGCGACGCCTACGAGGGTCTCCTCGAGAAGAACGCCCAGGACACGAAGGGGGGCGCCGGGCAGTACTTCACGCCGCGGGCGCTCATCCGGGCGATGGTCGAGGTGATGCGCCCCCAGCCGGGCGAGACGATCGCCGACCCGGCCTGCGGCACGGGCGGCTTCCTCCTCGCCGCGCACGACTACATCCAGGCCGCGAACCCTCACCTCGAGAAGGCCCAGAAGAAGCACCTGAAGCACCAGGCGCTGCGGGGCGTCGAGCTCGTCGCCTCCGTGTCGCGACTATGCGCCATGAACCTCCTCCTGCACGGCATCGGCCCGTCGGCCGGGGAGGACGTCGAGCCCCCGATCTCAACCGACGACAGCCTCCGAAGCCACCCGGGAAAGACCTGGGACGTCGTCCTGACGAACCCTCCGTTCGGGAAGAAGTCGAGCGTCAGCTTCGTCAACGAGGAGGGGGAGGAGGAGCGTGACGCGCTCACCTACCTCCGGGACGACTTCTGGGCCTCCACCTCGAACAAGCAGCTCAACTTCGTCCAGCACATCCGGTCGATCCTGAAGATGAACGGCCGCGCCGCCGTCGTCGTCCCCGACAACGTCCTCTTCGAGGGGGGCGCCGGGGAGACGATCCGCCGGCGGCTCCTCGCCGACTGCGACGTCCACACCCTCCTGCGGCTCCCGACGGGAATCTTCTACGCGCAGGGGGTCAAGGCGAACGTCCTCTTCTTCGACCGCAAGCCGGCCGCCGAGAAGCCGTGGACGAAGAAGCTCTGGATCTACGACCTCCGGACGAACCAGCACTTCACACTGAAGACGAACACCCTGAAGCGCGAGGACCTCGACGAGTTCGTCGACCTCTACAAGCCCGAGAACCGCCACGCCCGGAAGCAGACCTGGTCCGAGAAAAATCCCGAAGGCCGCTGGCGGGTCTACACGTACGAAGAGCTCCTCGCCCGCGACAAGGTCAGCCTCGACGTCTTCTGGCTGAGGGACGAGAGCCTCGCGAATACCGACAACCTGCCGGACCCGGACGTGATCGCGGGGGAGATCGCAGAGGACCTGCGGGATGCGTTGGAGCTGATCGGGGAGATTGATGGGGATCTAAGCAGCTCGTCGGGTGGACGACGAACAGCGGAACGCCCAGGCGACAGCGGGGCGTAGGGGGCGCGAATCGGAAGACGGCGATCCCTGGCGGCCTTCTACCTCCGGTCGCTTGGGCCGCAGGGCAGCGTTGACGCGGCCTCGCTCCTGAAGAGCCTGATAGAGCAGGGGAACGCCCTCCGACGTCCCAGCTCGGCTTCGCTCGGAGAGGGGCTCTTCGAGCTGAGAGGCAAGCAGGTCTGGATCTTCCGCGTCTTTCTCCCCGGCCGCGTGGCGCTCCTGCCGGAATGAGAGTTCAAGAAGCGAAACGACATCCGGACCGCGACAATGAAGAGGATGAGGAAGCTCCAGAAGGACGACCTGGCCGAGTACGGACGGCGCCGTCGAACGAGGAGGTGACCTGTTTCGAAGAGGAAGAAGACCGAGGTGGGAGAGTGGCTCGACGGGGTCCTGGCTGACCCCGTGCTCGCGAGCGCGGTCGAGGAGCGGATGGCGGAGATGAAGATCGAGCAGGAGCTCGTGGCGCTTCGCGAGAGGGAAGGGCTCTCCCAGCGAGACCTTGCGAGGAAGCTCGGGACGACCCAGCCCTACATCGCGAAGCTCGAGTCCGGCCGGGTCCGGAACTTCGGCCTGAAGACCCTCGCCAGGTACGCCGCCGCCACCGGCTCCACGCTTACGGTGACCTTCGCGCCGGCACGGCAACGCGGTAAGGCGACCGGAACCCGGAGCACAACGCAGCGCCCGCGCCGGCGGACGACCCGGACGCGACGCGGCCTCGCCTGACGTGCTGGAGGAGCCGAAGTCCGAGGAGGCCGGCGGGCAGGAGGTTCGTCGGGGAAGGCCCGGACGGAGGGTGGCACCCGTGCGTAGCTCGCGGCCGAAGACCGGCCTCCTTGACGCGGCCCAGCCGACTCCAGACCTGCCGGGGTCGATCTCGGGCCAGCAGGCTGTCTTGGCAGACCGGGGACCGGGCCCCGAAGGGCCGTGAGGGTTCGAGTCCCTCCTCCGGCAGGCGCTCGAGAGTCGAGAAGGCCGGAGGATCTTTCGACGCGGGCGATCCTCGCGTTCTGGCTCCCGCTGGCGGCGACGTGGCTGATGATGTCGGTGGAGGGGCCGTACCTCTCCGCGATCGTCGCGCGCCTGGTCGACCCGGTGCCGAACCTCGCCGCGTTCGGCGTCGCGTTCACGCTCGCGTGGCTCGCGGAGTCGCCGATCATCATGCTGCTGACGGCGACGACGGCGCTGGCGAAGGACCGGGCGTCGTTCGTCGCGTTCCGGCGCTTCGCGACGCGCCTCAACGGCGCCGTGACGGCGACCCTGGTGGTGCTCGTGATCCCGCCGGTCTTTCGCTTCGTCGCGGAGAGGCTCCTCGCGCTGCCGCCGGAGGTCGCGCGGCTCGCGCACCTGGCGACGGCGCTCCTCGTGCCGTGGCCCGCGGCGATCGGCTACCGCCGCTTCTACCAGGGGGTCCTCGTTCGGAACCGGATGACGCGGCGGGTCGCGTACGGCACGGTCGTCCGGCTCGCGACGATGTCCGCGACGGCGGCCGCGCTCGCGACGGCGACCCGGCTCCCCGGGGCGCTGATCGCCGCGGCGGCGCTGAGCGTCGGGGTCGTCGCCGAGGCGGCGGCGAGCCGATTCATGGCGCGTCATCTCGTGGCGGGGCTCCTGTCGGAGAACGGGGACGCCCCTCCTCCGCCGCAGCGAGAGCTCGCGCGCTTCTACTTCCCGCTCGC
>JAKPXO010000045.1 GCA_029567505.1 Acidobacteriota bacterium | reverse complement strand
TCATTTCAGCCGGCGCGGCCCAAAGCCGCTTTGGGCCGCGGGGCGCTGCACGGCGCGCGACAGGAGGAGGTCCGAGGAGGTGCCTCTGGCGCGCGCCGTGCCGGCGCCCGTACCTTCCTCGCCCCGCGCGCCGGAGCCGCCCGGGGGCGCCTCCCCTCCACGGCGCCCGCGGGCGCCGTGCGGTGCCCGGCCCTCGGCCTTCTCTTCGCGGCGAGTCGTCATCGCGTAGAACGTAGAGTGGGGGTCAGACCCCTTCCTCCGCTCGTGCTCCTCGGTCCTCCGACCTTCCCCAACAATGCACGATTTCACGCCTGGCACCGACCCGCTACTGGCGCGCGCCGTGCTCGCGCCCGCACCGTCCTCGCCCCGCGCGCCGGAGCCGCCGGGGGCGGCCCTCATCCACGGCGCCCGCGGGCGCCGTGCCGTGCTCTGCTTCGGCCGTGCTCTTCGCAGTTCGGTAATACACGAGTGCAGACACGGCCCCAGTCCGATAGAGTGGGGGTCAGACCCCATGCGTCACTCAGGTCGTACACAGGGCGAGTTGGGTGGCATCCGGCTCGCTGTTGATGAACTTCGCGCCCCGAAAGTCGCAGCCCTCAAGCACAACGCCGGTCCAGACGCAATCGATGAACCGGGCGGCACGGCATTCGATGTTCTTGAACTTCGCGCCGGAGAAGTCGCACTCCCGAAACGCCCCCCTCACCAACTCGCAAGGGAGCGCTCGGCGGTCGCGAAATACAGCACGCCGGAACGTGGTTGAGGTCACGGTCGCGTCGCGGAACGAGCACGCAACAAAAAGGCTCCCGTCGAACCCACTGCCTATCACGGTGCTCTTCGAGAAGTCCGAGCCGTCGAATTCGCATTCGGTGAACGTCGAGCGCGAGATCGTCGACTGGATGAATGAGCACTCGAAACGCGAGAAGGAGAGGTCGGAGTCCCGAATAGTACGTTTGTACAGACCGACATTAGTCAGTCCGACCGGACTGCGATCGCCGACCACCAGACCTCGCAGGTCGAGCTCCTCGACGCTGCCGTCATCAGCAAATGCTGCGGCCAATCTTGAATGCTGTGCTGCCGCAAACTCGGCAGACTTCCAGCGCTCCCGAAGCTCCTTCTTGTCCATACTCCTCCCGCCTATGGCATGAACGAACCGGGGACGATCGGCACCAGGACGTCGGCCAGTCCTTCGTATGCCGATATGCCCTCGATCTTCGATGGGCCACCGAAATCGAAGATAAAGCTCTTGCCGCCGATGTCGGGAATGTAAACGTCGGGACGCAGGCCGCTCCCAGAGCCCGGGACCGCGTGGTCGAGCCGCATGTTCGGGTACCGTCCTCCGTAGGTTCGCCGCATCCACTGATTCATACGCCGATCCAGGAACCGACCGCGAAGCCCCTTCGCGAAGTTGCTCGCGCGGGCAGCTGCGGCCGGGTCGTTCGTAATCGACTGATATACCCTCGCCCAGCGTCCGTAACGGCCGTGGGTCGCTGCACGCGGGGACATCAACCAGCGATCCAGAGCAGCTCCCACACGAGTCGCCTTGATACTCAGTTCCTTCTGGAGCTGCAGACTCTCTGGCAGGCCAACACCCGCTCCCCTGCTTGGGGCAAACCCGCCGGATCTCGTGAAACCTCTACCGACAAGAGCCCCAACCTCGCCGATCCCGAAGTTCAGCACAGCACCAAGAGCGAGATCCTGGGCCGTGTATCTCTCGCCCTTCCACTCATGCCGGGCGACCTCTGATCCGACGTCCAGAACAGCCTCGGCTCCAACTCGAGCTGCCCACCGTGCGCCGGTTCGGCCGATCGTGCTTGTCCCGGTTCCGATGCCGAAAGTCGCCGCACCAATTCCGAAGTCGATCGCCGCGTCCTTCCAGCTGTAGTTACAGTCGTCGAAGACACACGACGCGACCGCACCGACTCCGACGGATACAACCCCACTCACGCCAGCGGCGGCAAGTGGAGCAAGGAAGGCCGCCTCCCCCGTGGGATCAGTCGCCTCGTTGGGCCGCCAACCGACATAGGCGTATCGATTCGGCGAGTCGACGTCTCCTGCGGGGTCTTCGGAGAGGAATGTCCCCGTCCTCGGGTCGTACCAGCGCGCCCGCAGGTACTGCAATCCCGACACCGGATCCGTCCACGCACCGGCGTGAAGGAGGTTCATGCCGCCCGGAACTCGGCCTCCGACCGTGTCGCTCGCGGCCCGGGCCGTGTCGAAGGTCGTCGGAATCGTCCGGTCGTAGACAGGGTGTGTCAGACCATCTGCCGGAATTTCGAGAAGGACGTCGAAGCTGACTCCGCCGTCCGGAGCTCGGAACGGGCGCTCCAGATCGTCGAGGAGGTCCGAGGTCAGCCGGATTCGGTAGCGGGTCTCCTTCGGCCAGCCATCGAGGGGCAGAACCGAGATACTCGTCGGCCTGTCCTGGTCCAACGCGAGCAAGAACCTCCCCGCAGGGACCCGCTGCCAGGCGTTGTCGGCGGAGCTCCAGGTCTCGATCGGGACTCCCTGCCCCAGCGTCTCCGGGTCAAGCGTGAGGCTGAGGTCGAAGAGGACAGCACCGCCGACGGTCTCGTCGGGACGGGGAGGGTTCTGCGAAGCGCCGTTCAGGGAAGTCCTGGTCGCGTCGAAGCGAGCCCTGAGGAGCTCAGGTCCCGTCTCGGCGTGCGCTTCGCCGAGCGGCGTGTAGAGATACCGCGCCGGAAGCGGGGGCCCTCGAGCCGGTTCCGGCGCCTGTTCGTCGACGAGGCCAAGGACGCTCCCCTGCTCGTCCCTCACGAAGCTGTAGAGGCGCCGGGCGGGAGTATTGCCGGCTCCGTAATCCTCCACGCGCATCTGGACCGCGTCGTCGAGTCCGGTCGCGCCGGGGACGAGCGTCTTCCTCCAGCGGATCGCCCCTTGAGCGTCCTTCTCGACTTCCGCGAGGAGGGTTCCGCCGTCCCAAAGGACCTCCCGGCGGGAGATGAAGGGCCTCGAGGTATCGGGGTCCACGGGACTCGGCAGGACGCCGAGGTGCGTGCGCGCCGTGAGGCGACCCAGAGCGTCGTAGTCGAAGAAGAGCTTGTGGCCGGCCCACGGGGAGACGCGGGGCTCCTCACCGGGACCATCCGCCGGCCATACGCCCTTGACCTCCAGCGAGACCAGCTCACCTCGCCAGCTCCACCCGTACACGAACCGGTCGTCCTCCGTCCGGTCTCCCGAGGCGTTGTAGACGAACGCGTCACCGTTGCGGGAGAGGAGGCGTCCGCCAGGACCCGGGCTGAAGCTCGCGAGGAGCGACTGCTTGTCTCGGGTGTGGCCGAGGAGCTCGTCTCCGGCGCCGTAGGAGAGATGGAAGGTCTCTCGGGAACTCTCCGCCGACGTCAGGCGAAGGCGTACGTCGGGGGTGAAGCTCCAGCCCTGGCCGCTGAAGAGGCCGGCGGAGGGTGCGACACGTCCCGTCTTGTAGGAATCATCCGGGCGGTAGGCGACTCCGACATCACCCCAGGCCCGGCTTCCGACGAACCCGAAAGAGGTAGTGCGACCCGGGCTGTCGTACGAACGGGTCTGCTGGAAGCTTCTCGGGCCGAGGGTGGCGATGAGCTCGAGGTTGCTGGCGCCGCTCCAGGAAAGTCTGGCGCCAGGGATGCCGCTCCCATCGGGTCCCCCGTCCTGATCGAGGGAGCTGCGTGTGGGGCGGCTCAGAGCGTCGTGATCGCGCCGCAGGACGGCGACGCCCGCGGCCGCGTCGCCCGACAGCTCCGATGTGATTGCGCTCCGGAACGGCTGGTCCCAGACATCGTGGCTGCGGGTGAAGGTCGCACCGATACCGAGCGTGGTCGTTTCCGGACGCCCCCCGAGGTCGTAGCTGTTGACGACGGCCGAGGCGGGGACTCCCGTCTTCTCTGCTCGAGTGAGTCGCGAGAGGTCATCGTAGTCCCACGAAAGGCTGTACGTGGCCAGGTTCGCGGGACCGCCAGAGGGGGTGAGGCCCCGGAGGCGATTGGCAGGATCGACGACGCTGCTGACCACCTGGCCGTGCCGGTTGGTCCACTGGCGCGGGACATCGTCAGGGTCGAACTGGGTGTAGGCCTCCGCGGTGCCGTCGGGAAAGGTGACGCCCGTCAGGCGGCCGGAGTGCGCGACGTCGTAGCCGTGGGAGGTGATCCATGCGCCTGTGGAGCTCGTCACAGTCTCGGAAGTGACGCGGCCGTCGAGGTCGTAGCGGTAGGTCGTCTGCCCCCCCGCCGGGAGGGTGCTCGCGAGCAGACGGCCCGCACCGTCCCAGCTGTAGGTGGCTGGAGGGTTTGCCCCCGTGACTTCGGAGGTGACACGGCCCGCCTCGTCGAAGGCACGCAGGACCGTGGATCCGTCGCTTCCGCGCTGGAAAAGGACATTGCCGGCAGCGTCGGTGAGGAGGAAATCGGTGGAATAGGGTGAACGCCCGGACTCGGTCAGCCTGACGCTCGAGGGGAAAAGTCGCGAGGCGGGCTCGAAGACGGTGTCGACCTTGTTTCCCGCCGCATCGGTACGCTGTACGGTGCGGTTGGCGCTGTCGTAGACCAGCGTCGCCTCGTCCCGAACGAGCGTATCCCCATCCCCCGTCTTGACGGTCAGGAGCCGGCCGGAGCGGTCGTAGGACATCCGGGTCACGCGCTGCTCCGGCGTGGGGCTGCCGGAAGAGAGGCGCTCGACGAGGGTGGAGACGGCCCCGAAGGAGGTGTATTCCCGGCTGACGTCGGAGAGGACCTTTCCGTCGGCCTGGCGGACCTCCTCCCGAGTGGGCCGGCCTTCCGCGTTGAAGCATCGACGCGTGACGGCCCCGGTGGCGATCCGTTCCTCGGTGAGCCCGCCGAAGTCGTCGTAGAGACCCCGCCAGTACCCCTCGTGCCCATCGGTGGTGTAGACGAGACGGCCCCGTTCGTCGTAGAGCCGCCGCCGTGCACCCGAGCCGGTCGTCTCGGAGCTGATCCGGCCCGCCGTATCGTAGTCGTAGATGGCGACGACCCCGGCAGGAGAGGTGACCTTCCAGAGCCGGCCATACGCGTCGTAGTCGAAACGAGTCGTGGCCGTCGCGGTGGCGTCTCCGGAAGCATCGGCGACGCGGTTGATCGTGACAGAGGTGACTCGGTCGGCGCTGTCGTAGGCAGTGATGGTGTCGACGTCGCCGAGCGGCGTCTGTCTCCGCCTCTCCAGAACGAGACGTCCAGCCGCGTCGAAGCCGCTCTGGATCCGGGCATTCGTCGGCGAGTACGTCCCGTCCGAGCCCCCGGCTTCGATCTGCACCGGCCGGTCCCACTCGTCGAATCGACTCGTTTCTACTACGCCGCCGAAAGCGCGGGTCTGCGGGTTACCTGCGGCGTCGTAGCGCTCGTAGGACTCGACTATCGGGCCACGGACGACGGTCTTGAGGTAGCCGTTTTGCGGCCGTCCCCGAGCATCGTCGTGGAAGTCCGTGACCTCGACGACGGGGGTGCCCTGCTCCCCTTCGGGGCCGGCGGTCCTCACATTGCGTGCGTGCGAGTCGAAGCTGCTAGAGGCCTCGAGCTCCCTAATACCAGTTGCCGCCGAAATGCCGAACGGCACTGAAACGGGCACCGCTCCCGACGCCGATGTTGCGATCGCGAGGGTCAGGAGGACATCGCGAGGCGTCTTCACCTCTTGCAGAACGTTGGCGGAATCGTACTGCAGCGTCGTCGTCCGGGTAACCTCTGACAGGGCCCCGATCGAGCATCCCGCGTCCCCCTGGCGAGCGAACCCCTTCTCGACCACCGTCACGACGTTCGCTTTCCGAAGTCGGTCGCCGGCGGAGCTCTCATAGAAGTGGGATCGCTCAAGCCCTCCCGGGATCGTGACCTTCCCGAGACGTCCGTCCTCCTCGTAGCCGAAGATTGTGAGGGCGTAGTGGTCAGCTGGAGAAGCGTCGGGGCCGGTGACGGGGATCCCGGCCAGGAGCGCAGGCACACCTTCGAGCGTGGTCGCGGTGCGCCCCGATTCCAGCGTGTAGTCGAGCGCGTGCCCCCAGGGCGCAACGACACGGGCGGAAGTCGCCGGGGCCGCGGGCGGGCCCTCGGCCTTCTGGATCTCCCAACGGCCGCCGTCGGGAACGGTCACGCCTACGACCCGCCCCGACGACGCGTCATAGTCGAGGCCAACCCTGCTCGGCGCGCTCTCGTCTGTCCCCGGCAACCTGAAGCCGGTCAGACGGAGCCGGCTGAAGTCGGGCCCGTGATGCGGTGCCGACGGGGCGAGGATCGTCTCGCCATAGGAATAGGAGACGGTCGGGTCCGCATGAGAGTAATCCGCTCCAAGTGAACTCGTCACAGAAGGGAGAATGGCCTTCCGAAGGAGCTTGTCGTCGCGTGTCCCCGGCTGGCTTCTCCAGATGTAGCGGGTCTTTCGCCCCGCGAAATCCGTGAAGCTCTTCAAGAGGCCGTACTGCTCTCCGTCCTCTCGGGGATTCGAGAACTCCTCGAATCGGAGGATGCGGCCGTAGTCGTCCTCGAGCTGCGCCAAGGCGCCGAAGGCGTCGTAAACGAGCTGATGCGTGTTGCCTCGGACATGAGGATCGGTGGCGAGCTCGCGGTGACGGTCGCGAACCTCCAGGAGTCGACCGTGTTCGTCGAAGAGAAGGACGCTCTGCTGCCGCCCCAGGAGCTGCCACCGCTTGCCCCCCTCGAGCTTTCGGAGCCTGAGGTAGAGGCCCTTGGGCACGCAGTAGCTCCCGAGGGAGTCCTCCTCGGCCCAGGTCGGGCAACCACCGTTCCCCTTCGAGATGAATCGGAAGACGTGCCCGGTACCGTCGTAGTACTCGACCATCTCGGGAATCCCCGTGAGCTGGTCGAGCGACGACGGCCCCTCGCCCGACGGCCGCTTCCCGTCGCCGTAGAGCGGGATCTGCCGCAGGTGCTGGAGCAGCGGCGAGCCCCAGCCGGCCGACCCGAGAGGGCCGAAACCGAGAACGCCGGAGCGGTACGTGCGCTCCATCGCGACATCGATTCCCCGACCCGGCTTTGCGTAGTCGGTCGCGGTGAAGACGGCCTCGCCACCTCCGAGGAGGACGCCGACTCCCCTCTCGCCCGAATCCCAGTAGGCCGGCGAGAGGACGGGCTCCTCCAGCGAGACCTGGATCGGTGCGGGAACCGAATCGGCCCACGATGTCGCGCGTGCCAGGCCCCACGGCGCCCGATATCCGCCGCTGTTGCCTTGGAAGAAGACCCGGGCCTGGGCGGTGGCGCCAGAGTCCGCGGGCACGGCGACGCTCGTGTCGAGCGGGTCGGTCCGTTCCGTCGAAAGCGTCGCACGGACGTATGGACCCGCCGCCAGGAGCTCGAGGATGTCGTCGGGCTGGAGGAGACCGTCGTCGATGAGGCGCTGGAGGTAGGCCGGCCTCGTGCAGCGGCGGCACTGGCTCTCCTCGTCGGCGGTGGCCTCGCCCTCGAGCTTCTGGAGCGTGTAGGTCGCGCGGGCTCGCGGGTCAGCCAGGAGGAGGACGACCTCCTTCGACTCGTAGAGGTTGTAGGCCGTCGAGAGGCGACCGCCTTCGCCGGGATAGGCGCCGTTCCCTGCGGAGGCGTCGGCGGTGCCCAGCCGGCGAAGGGTGATGAAGACCTCCCTCGCTGGCCATCCCGGCCCACCCGTCGGCGCCACGAAAGCGCCGACATCCTCGGCGCCGAGCTGCCCCTCCGCAGGAAGCCCGCGCAGGGACTGCACCTTCGCGACGAGCGTCTCCCCGAGGTCCCCAGGCAGGGCAATGCGAACGCGGAAGGCCGCGGTGGCGACCTTCTCGTCTTCGGCTTGATTGGCGGGGTCACGCTCGGCGACGGAGTCGACCCGAAGGGGCACGCCGAGGGGTACGAAAGCCGATGTGGGCCGGAGCGTCGGGAGAGGACCCACGGCCGGCGGGTCACTCGGCGGCTCCGCCGCTTCAGGGCTATACAACCCTGCGAAGACGAACCGCGCATCTTCGATCGGCAGTATGAAACCGCGTGCGGCCTCGCCGGCGACCGCGCTCCCCCATGTGTACAGGAACCCCGTCCCGGCTTCATCGAACGCGATGTGGTTCGTGTCCCATGCCGCCTTCAGACTGAGGAGAAGCCTCGCATCCCGGCCCTCCTCGTCCGGGCCACCGTTGACCCGGTAGAAGTCCCAGACGTCGATGAACGGCTCGTTCGTGATCGCGTGGAATCCGCCCGCGTAGAGCCGGCCACCCCTCGCGTCGGCCTGGATACGTGTGACCCAGTGGTCCTTGCGGTAGTAGAGGCCAATCGGCGCGCCGAGGCGGCGGTTCGTGGCGTCGAAGGCGACGATTCCTTCGGGGCCGAGAGAGTAGAAGACGAGATCTCCATGACGCTCCGTCGGTTTGGCCCCCGGTGCGCTCGCGACGAAGCGTCCCCCCGCGAAGACGAGCCCCGCATCCTGCCACCGGACGTTCGTGGCCACGGCAACGCTTCGGAGAGACACGGGCAGAGACGGATCGGTGTCGAAATCCGTGAGACAGACGCCCTGAACGGTCTGAAGATCTCCGAGGTCACTCGTGGAGGATTCCGCCTCGACGCCGCCGTAGTGGTTGACGACGAGGAAGGTGCTACGGGTGTCGCGACCTCGGGGCTCAGCCTCGTCTCCGGTCTGGCCGAGCACGGCGGCCGCGTAGGTGTTGGAAAGGTCGGGGGTCTTCCCGGCGGAGCAGGGCGCGACGCCGAAGGAGCCTGCCTCCTCGTACCGGCCGAGCCGGCGTCCGCACTCGCCCTCGGCGTCCAGGCCTCCGGTGGAAGGAAGCCGATAGAAGCGATTCAAGTCGACGACGGTCACGCCGCTGCCGAGGACCGGGACGTAACCCGTGAGCCCGACGTTGACGCGCAGCCGGAGCTCGTCACCTCGACGTGCCTTCAGACCGGAGACGATCCTGACCCCGGGGCTCGGCGGAGACGTTCCGGGCCAGGCGTTTTCGACATCGAAGGACCAGCTCTGCCCCGTCGTGACGTTGTCGACGGTGACACGCTGGTATCTGTCATCAATGGCCTCTCCGGAGCAGGTCCTCGTCGACCGCGCGGCGTGGTGGTCGACCGTTGAGAGCAGCAACCCGAAGGTCACGAAGCCCTGCGCGTCGCGAGGAAGCTCGTCGAACGCCGGGTCGCCGGGCGGCTTGTTCTCCTCGTAGAAGCTCTTGAGATCCGTAGGTTTCGTTCCGTCGTCCTTTGCGAGCAGCTCGAGCCCGACCGGCCGCCCGACGGCCAGACTGCCGACACGGGCGAGATACTCGGAGCCGAGCATCGCCCCCTCCGCCAGGAAGGCCGTTCGGACACTCCCTTCGACCGGGCTGAAGCATGGGACGCCCTCCGCCCAGGAGGGTGAATCGCCGTCCGGGCAGTCTCCGGCCCCCCGCACGTCCTCGAGCCTCACGACCTTGACGCCCCAGGTATTGCCGGCCCGGACGTTGAGGAAGATGCGGTTGTGCCCGTCCGTGGCGAGGCCCCGAATCTCGTCGAACGAATCGGTCATCCGCGCGAAGAGCTCGAACGGAGAAGGGGCTCCTCCCGCAACCTCCCCGCTCCGCGCGGTGGAGACGTCGAACGCGAGGAGCCGGCCCGTGCCGGTCGCGACGAAAAGGAGGTTGCCGAGCTTCACGAGGTCGCGCGCCAGATTCGTGTCGCCGAGGGCGAGGGCGTCACTCGTCGCGAGGGGCTCTTCAGCGGCTTTCCTCGTCGCGAAGAGGAACTCTGACGGGCCGGAGTAGACTGCGTCCGATCCGGACGTCGCCCTCCGGAACTGATCGCGCTGAAGCGTCAGCCGGAAGAGGTGCCCGCGCGGGAGCGTCCCTCGGAGCCGGACGAGCGCCTCCGAGAATGGCGCATGGATACCGCCGGGGGCGTCCAGTTCGACGGGGAACGGGACCGCGGACCGGCAATCGCCTGGCAACGGGCCGCAGTCGACGAGATGGGCCGCGGTCTCGGGGGCCGGCACGGGGGCAAGAGGCTTGTCGAAAACGAACCTGAGCACCTCGAGGCCATCCGGATTCAGGTCCCCGGGTGTCACCGTCACGAGGAGATCCTCGCCGCTCTTCGGCGCGAGCTGGAGCGGCTCGGAACCGAGCGAGCCGTTCAGGACGCGACGCGCGGAGAGGTCCCCGGCAGGCGACGCCAGGGACTGCAGGGAGACCCGAGACTCGTCAGGGAGCGGGTAGGCCGGATCGGCCTCGATTCGGAGAAAACCGTCGGACGTGGCGCAGGCGCGAAGCTCGAGGCGAATGGAGAGGCATGTCGGCTCTGTACCATCGGCGGTGAAAGCCGAGAACCGCGTGAGGCCAAACGGGCTCGCATCGATCAGCCTCGGGATCGTCACGTCGTTGTCGGGGAAATCCGTGACGGGAACGAGCGCTCCGGGAACCGGGGAGACTGGACCGAACTCGTGCCTGTTGATGACCCAGCCGGTCGCCCGGTCTTTCGCGACGATCGTGAATGCCTGCCCTACGACTGCGGGGAGAATGAAGCGACCCGTCCAGTTGTAGGCCGGAGGAACGAAGACCAAGGCGTCGGCCATCTCGTTCCAGAGCACTCCGACCTGCGTCATCAGCTCGTTCGGAACCGTTGAGCCCGTGACTGCAGTCAGTTCAGCGCCCACTCCAAAGCAGAACGCGGCCGTGCCCCGGCTCGTGAATTCGAGGAGCGTCATTCGGATGACCGAGGCAGGGAGCTGGCTCGCGAGATGCGTCTTCCCCTCGAGAGCGATCAGCCCTGAGCCGCCCGTCGTTGGGTCGACGGGCTGGTCGGCCTCCGCGTTCGAGATGACCTTCGCTCCCCCGCCGCCGTCGACGATCCGGGCCAGGTCGATAAGCCGGAGCTTCCGACCCCAGGGGAGATCAATCGGGGAGCCCGCGAAGACGAGCGTCCCGACGGGCGCCGTCGTCGTGACGGGAATCCGGAGGCGAAGCGTCTCGCTCGCCTCGCCGTCGAAGTCGACGTCGACGAACGCGCCGAGCTCGAGGTAGGTCGGGAGATCGAACCCCAGCGTCGCCGGGTCCTTCTTCGCGACCCGCACCACCTTCGCCTCGTCGAACGCACCGGCCGGTACGGTGACTTCGACTCCCTCCGGGGTCGTGTAGACGGCCTTCTCGCCGGGTTGCGCGACGAAGCCGAGGCCGTCCGCGGTGACGTAGGGGCCGAGCGGGAGAACGGTGAGGTTGCCCGCAGCGTCGAGGGCCCGGAGGAAGACGCGCGAAGAGAGGGAGACGGGCGTGGAGGCGCAGCCCGCAACGATAGAGAAGGCGCCGGTCGTGTCGACGTTCGTCGTCGTCTCGGGACAGGCGGGCGAGGGTTTGGCGTTCTCGACGCTCGCGGAGACCGACCAACCGGTCGGGATCGCGCCCGCGGTGCCGACGATGCGGGCCGTGCCGTTCTCGGGGAGGAGAAGGCGAATCTTCGTGAGGTCGATCTGCCCGCCGGAGGTCACCTCCGTCGAGGTCGTGAAGCTCCAGAGGTACGGGAGCGCCCCTTCGTAGGAGGTGCCGCCGACATCGCGGACGCCGGAGGTGAGACGACCGCGGATGCGCCGCCCGGGCGGGAGGGGATGCGTCGGCTGGAAGACGAGGGTCGTGCCGTCGGGCTGGAGAGTGAGAGTCCCGTTGAAGAAGGCGCCTGTCGCAGCGCCGTCGTCGCCGAGGAGCTCGGCGGTGAGGAGACCGGGGACGACCGACGCGGGGTCGATCGGCTCGCTGAACTGGACGACGAGGGACGAGCCGATGGGCTGGGAGGTCGCGTTGTCTCCGGGCTGGACCGAGGTGACGTGCGGTCCGACGGGCTTGACGAGGAGGTCGAGAGCGACGACGGCCGACGGTGCGAGGGACGGGATGCGGCCCGTCGCGGCTTCGTCGAGCTGCGGGTGGAGGGCGAAGACGTCGCGGTTGTCGCCGGCCGGGACCGGGATCGCGTAGCGGCCGCCGGGGCGCGAGAGGTCTGCCGTGCCGAGGGTCGGCGTCGTCACGCGCGAGGTCGCGAGACCGTTGCCCTGGCCAATCCTCACGAAGCCGGTCGCGAAACCGAGCGGGGCCTGCGCACGGAGGACGAGGTAGGTCCCCTCGGAGAGGAGCCCTTCGAGCGGCAGAGGCGAGCCCGCGGCCTCCGGGGCGGCGAGGGCGCGCGGGCCCGCGGCCCGCGTGGCGCGCGCCGTCAGGCGGGCGAAGGCGCCTCGGCCGTCGGCCGGCTGTTCCACGAGCTGCGCGAGGAGGAGGCGCGCCTCCGCGGCGGGGTCGTCGGGTGAGTCCGCGGGGAGCGGAACGGAAAGCGTCGCGGCTCGCGCGAGCGCCCGCCCGGAGAGAGAGACGCGCACGGCGGCGAGGAGGTCGAAGCCCGCGGTCGCCGGGAGCCCGGAAAGCTCGGCAGCGGTGAGGAGCCTCGCCTCGACGGCGACGCTCTCGGCGAGCGCGCCCTCGGGGAGCGTCAGCTCGACGCCGTCGGGCGAGGTGACGGTGCCGCCGAGGGCGCCGAGGATCGAGCCACGCTCGAGCGACTCCGGGAACGGGTAGAGGCGGACGTTCTCCCAGCCGGATTCGAGGAGGACCTCCGCGGCCTTCGGACTCGGCGAGACGGCGAAAGAGAGCGCGCCGACAGTGCCCGCCGTGGCGCCGCTCTCCTCTTCGGGCGAGAGCGGGTGGTGCGTCAGGAGGAGATCCGCCGTAAACGGAGCCTCGTAGAGCTCCCCTCCTCCGGAGAGAACGAGCTTCTCGTCGAGGTAGGCCTGAACGGCGAGCCCCGAAGGCCAGAAGGTCGTGCCATCGGCGGAGCGCGCGACGACGCGGGCCGTCGCCCGCTCCGTTGGCGAGACGACGGCCGGGTCGAGGGTGAGCGTGGCTGTGAGCGGCGGAATGGGAGACGGGAGGGCCGACGCGGTCAGAGGCTCCCCCTCGGCGCCGGAAAGCGCCGGAGGTGCGATCGCGGGCTCCACGTCGGCGAGGACGACCGCGACTGCGCCGGGGGCGACGAGAGGAACGCGCGCGACGTCGGTGCTGCCCGCGCCCGCGCGGCGGTCGACGGCTCCGAGCGTGAGCCAGCGGCCTGAAGCGACGTCGTGCCGGACGGCGACGAGCGCCGCCGCGGGAGGGACGTTCGCGGGAAGCGGCAGGGTGAGATGAACGGCGCCCGCCGCGAAGGCGGCCGACTGCGAAAGCGGAACCGGCGTCGTCCCTTCGAGCTCGAGCGTCACGTCCGCCGCGGCGAGGGGGGACCAGCCGAGGGGAAGGAGCTCGGGGAGGGCCTGCGCCGTGAGCGGGGTCAGCCGGACTCCGAGCGACTCCTGCGGAACGTCGACGAACGCCGGGACGGCGACCTCGAGGAGGAGACCGGAGGGATCCTTGAAGCTGCCGCCGACGACGGGGTCGAGTCGCTGAGCCGCGAGGGGGGACAACGGAGTGAGCCGCGCGTCGAAGGGGACCGCTCCCGTCGCGGGCGCGAGCGGAAGCCTGCGGATAGCCGGGACGTAGCCCGCCTTTCCGAGGTGGATCGCGTACCGCCCTGCCCCGACGTCGCCGAAGAAGCCGTAGCGGCCGCGTGCATCCGTCGCCGTCGCCTCCAGGGCCACGTCCGGCGCCGCGACGGCTCCCGGGATCGCCGCCGAGCTCGGGTAGAGCCGTACGTCCGCTCCGTCGAGCGGGCGTCCCGTCGCGTCGTCGTAGACCTCCCCCGACAGGAAGCCGCCGGTCAGGTCTCCCGTCCCGCCGCCCGGCAGGAACGTCGTGACCCAGGGGGCCGAGAGCGGAATGCCGTTCTCGTCGGCGGCGGGCTCCTGGACACGCAGTCGGACCGCCTTCTCGCGCCACCAGGCGTCGGCATCGGAGGGAAGGTCGATGCGCACCGACCGGCCGTCGGCGTCGAGCACGAGAATCCCGGGACGCGGGACGGTCGGTTCTTCCTCGAGGGAGAGGACGACGCTCGCGCCGTCTCCGGCCGTCGCCGAGAGCGTAACGGTGGCGGGGGCCATCCGCTCCGAGAAGCGGATGACGACACGTCCCGCTTCCCGGTCGAGGTCCGCACGCTCGACGAAAGGTGCCGAGCAGTCCTTCCGGACGAGGCCGTAGAGCGCGGGGCCGAGCGAGCCGTCGCGGCCGACGATGCGGAGGGAGACGTCGTGGTAGCCGTTCGCGACGAGCGGGACCGAAAGGACGAAGCGCCCGCTCGCATCGGCGGTCGCATTCACCGTGACGGCGCCGACGACGACCCGAAGGCTCGCTCCGGCCGGGGCGCTCCCCTTCAGCTCGAGCGCGGTCGCGCAGACGACGGCCGGCAAAGGCGCGTCGAGAACGGGCAGCGTTCCGGAGAGAGTCGGGGCCACCGTGAAGGACGACTCGCGGGGGACCTCGAGCGGGTTCCCGGCGAGGTCCGAAAGGCCGACCCCGAGGACGACCCGATACGTCGCCCCGGGCGTGAGAGCGGCACCTGGAACGAACGCGACGGCGCTCCCGGCCACCGAGAACGTGCCGACGATCGGCTCCGGCTGGCCCTCGCGCGTCGCGACGAACCCGTTCGTCGCCGCGAGCGATGCCCTCGAGACCTCCTCCGAGAAGAGAACCAGGACGAGACCGTCCGAGTCGACGCCCGTGGCGCCCGACGCCGGGACGACCTCGGACACTCCCGGGGCGACCGTGTCGCGCACGAGAAGCCGCCGCGTCGAGGCCGACCGCTTCTGAAGGTCCTCCACGCGGACGATGACTCCGAAGGGACCGTCCGTCGTCGGCGCCGCGATCGTCGTCTGGAAGGTGACGTGACGCCGACCGTCGGCCGCGGCCGGCTCCCACTCGAGCGCGGACGGGTCGAGCGACACGCCGTTGACGGAGACCGTCGCGCCCTCCGCCGCCCAGGCTTCTCCGGAGACGGCGATCGCGGGAGACGACGCGGCCGTGAGCCGCGTGAGATCGACCGGAGCGTCGAGACGGAGAGCCGGCACCGCGGCGACGGTTCCGGCGTCGACGTCGACGTCGACCGTCACGGTCGTCGTGAGGCCCACGGAGTCCGTCGCGACGACCGTCACGCGAACGGTGCCCGAAGCGTCTCCAAGCGGGAGACCGGGCGCCTGGAAGGCGCCGGTGACCGGGTCGACGGTCGCCGTGATCGAGCCTGCCGGGCTGGAAACGACGACGGACTGGAGGTTCGGCTCGGAGCCGAGGTCGACGACGCCGGTCACGTCCGCGACGACCGGGGCATCTCCGCGCCTGCCGAAGCGGGCGCCCGACGTCGGCCAGACGACCGTGAGCCGGGGGGCCTGAGAGTCGCGCTGGAGGACGACGCGCGCCTCGCCGGATCGGCCCGCCGCGTCGACGGCCCTCGCGACGAGGACGTTCGGGCCCTCGGTGAGGGCGACGGCGGGCTGGGAGAAGGAGGTCCCGGTGCGCGCGGCCGCACCGACCTTCGTCCCGCCGACCCAGAGGTCGGCCGTCGCGTCGGAGACCGTGCCGCTCACCGTCGCGCTCGACGACGTGACGACCGCGCCCGGCGCGGGAGACGCGATCGAGACGACCGGACCGTCGCCCGTGAGTCGCGTGATCCGGTGGGCGACGGTCGACGGCGCACCCGCCGCGCCTTCGCAGACGAGCTCGAGGGCGTTCTCGCCGATGACGGGAAGGGGGACGTCGCCCGCCGCGAACGTGCCGTCCGCGACGGCCGCGACGAACTCCTGCGGGGAACCGCCTCCCGCTTGCGGGACGCGCACGAGGACCCGGAGCGCGGCGCCGCATCGGCCCACGATCGTGACCTTCGACTCCGGCGTCGTCGAGCCGTCGAGCGGCCGGACGTCGGAGAGATTGCAGCCGCCCCCGCCGACGATGAAGCTGCGGCTCGCCCGGGTCTCGTTGCCCGCGCCGTCGAGGGCGACGACGGAGAGGACCCATCCGCCCTCATCCGGGATCGCGACCTCCGTCGTCTCGGTCGCCGAGGGAACCACCGCGCCGTTCAGGAGGATGCGCGGGGCCGGCAGGCCGCCGGCCCCGTCGGAGACCGACACGGTAACCGTCATCGGACCGGCGAACGTCGCCCCCTCGTCGAGCGGCTGACCGCTGACCGTGAAGGAGACGGTAGGTGCCGTGGTGTCGGAGACGACGGTGACGTGCGCTTCGCCGGTCCGTCCCTGGGCGTCCACGGCGGTAATGGAAATCGTGTTCTGCCCGTCGGCGAGCGGGACGTCGAGAAGGCGGAAGGAGCCGGTGGCGTCGATCGTCGTCGAGAGGGCGCCCGCGTGGACGAGTCCGTCCGCCGTGGCGGAGGCGCCGCCGACGACCGCGCCGACGACGTCGGTCTTCCTCCGATTGGTTCGCGTCCCCTCTGCCGGCGAGATGAGGACGAGCTTCGGGCCGTCGGAGCGGACGAGCACCTGAACGGCCGCCGAGACGGATCGGCCGAGGGCGTCGACCGCCACCGCGACGATGTCGTTCGGCGCGTCGGGCTCGAGAGGCAGGCCGGGGAGGGTCCACGTCCCGCCAGCGTCGGGGACCGGCGCCGCGCGGCCGTTCACCCGGACGATCGTCGGGCCGGCCGCGTGCGCCGCCGAGACGGTGCCGGAAACGTCGACCGTCGGGCCGGGGAGCGTCGCTCCGTCGACGGGCGACGTGATGGCGACGCTCGGGCCGCCGGAGGTGTCGATCGTGAAAGACGCGGTGTCGGACGCCGGCGTCCCGGCCGCATCGACGACGCTCGCCGTGAGAGTGTGGGGACCGGCCGCCGCGATCGGGGTCCCGGGGACGTACGGCGCTCCGTCAAGGGTCGCCGTCAGCGTGGCCGCACCCGGACCGCTGAGCGGCTCGTTCGTCCGGATGTCGGGCGTTATCGGCGCGAAGAAGGTCTTCCCCGTGCCGAGCGGCACGCCCCCGAGGAGGATCTCGACGACGGGACCGGTCGTCTTTATCTGGAAGGCCCGGGTGAAGGAGGCGCGGTTCCCGGCGCGGTCGACGAGCTCGACGACGACGGTGTTGTCGCCCTCGCGCCACGCGTAGGGAGCCAGAGAAAACGTCGTGGAGTCGGCGCCATGAGTCGGGGTGACGCTCTGGCCGCCGACCGTGACCGTGACGACGTCCGCCGAGGAGGTCCCGCTGAAGGTCGTGACCGGTTCCTTGAGGAGGGCGTTCTCGGCGGGGACGGTGGCGAGAAGCGCCGGCGCCGTCGTGTCGACGGCGAAGAAGGCGTGCGCCGCGGACTCGTGTCCCGCGCAGTCGGTCGCCCGCGCGACGAGGAGGTGATTCCCCTCGGCGGCGATCGGCGTCCCCTCTGTGTACGGCTGGCCGTCGAGCGTCAGAGTCGCGGCGGGCGGCGCGGCGGCCCCGTCGCGCACGAGCGCGCGGGCGGCGAGGGGGCGGTTGACGAAAGCGGGCGTCGCCCCTTGTGGGGGCGTGGCGCCAGGCCCCGAGCCCGGGAAGGGGGTCCCGTCGGAGGTCATCGAGACCTCGGGAGACGCCGAGTCGAACCTCACCGAGGAGAGGACTCTCGAGACGCTTCCGAGAGCATCCGTCGCGATCGCGAGGAGGGTTGCGCTCCCTTCGGTGCCATCCGGAATCGGGAACGAGCCCGTGAAGGCTCCGGTCTCGTCGACGCTCAAGGGGAGCGTCGTCGCCGCACCGGACGGCAGAGTCAGCGTGAGGCTGACCGCGGGCCCCTCCGGGGCTCCCGCAGGCCGCGGATGGGCGTCGAGGTAACGGCCCGAGACCGCAAGCGGTGTTCCTGCCGCAAGGCAGGACCCGGACGAGGGCGCCGAAAGGGTGATGACCGGGGGAAGCGTGTCGAGGACGACCGGGAGGTCGCGGGGCGTCTCGTTCCCCGCAGCGTCGCGAGCGACGAGACGGAGGATGTTCGTCCCTTCGACGAGCGGGACCGTCGCGGAGAACACCCCTCCCTCCTGGAGCACGATCTGCGCGCCGAGCAGGGTGAGGGACGTCGCCCCGCTCGCGGTGCCCGTGACGACGATCGGCGAGGTGGAGACGACGGCACCCGGAGGCGGCGACGCGATGACGAGAGAGGGCCCTTCGGTGTCGATCGTGAAGTGCCGCGTCTCCGAGAGCTGGGTCGGGGGCACACCGGAGTCCGTGACGGCGACGGCGAGCGTGTGCTCCCCGTTCGCGGAGACGACGGTCCCCGACGTCCACGCGGCGCCATCGAGGGTCGCGGAAACGGTGACGGGCGCGACTCCGCCCGTCGTCGAGACGACGGGGGTGACGGCCCGGCCGAAGACCGCTCCTTCCGCGAGCGGCTGGCCCGACTCGGTGATCGAGAGGACGAGCGGGTCGGCGGGCGGGACGTACACGACGTCGCGGGTCAGCGAGGCACTCCCCTCGACCGTGAGCTGGCCGCCGTAGAGCCCTCCGACGAAGACACCGCTGCCGGTGACCTTCACCACGGCCGTCGCGCTCGATGCGTAGACGAAGCCCTTCAGCCGGGCGCTCCCCTCGAGCGTGAACGGCGACCCGCTCGTGAAGAGCCGGAAAGCGATCGGACTCCCGGCGTTGTTGATCTTCGACGAGCCCGAGATCGACACCTTCCCCGTCGCAAGGATCCGGACGTCTCCGGACACGGAGAGGACGGAGCTGCCGCCGATCGTGATCTTCCCGAGGTAATACGTCCCGGCCGGCAGGACGAGCGTGTCGCTCCCGCTCAGCGTGAGATCGGGCGGGCTCGAGCCCGACAGGGGGTTCTTTCCGCTGCTCGTCTTCGGGACGAGCGCGTTGTCGTTCGCCGTCGCGAGAGTCTGGCCGAGCGCCGCGAGGTCGATGGGAGAGCAGGGCCAGGCCTCCGACAGGTACGACCGCGTCCCCGTGATCTGCGAAGACCCGGTCGTCTTGATGGTCTTCCCGGGGCCCGCGGTCGCGTTACCGCGGATCTTCGCGCTTCCGTTGAGCGTGATGTTCCCGTTCGAGACGACATGGCCCGCGCCGCCGCCGCCGGCCGAGGTGACGACGGCGCTGCCGGTCACTGCCACGTTGCCGCAGGAGAACGCGGCCTGCGTCAGGAAGCTCGCCGGGAGGGCGAACGGGTCCTGCTGCGCATGCGCCGGCAGCACACCGAGGGTCACGGCCGTCGCGAGCGCCAGCGGCGCGAGCCTGTTCCGGGACATCTTCACTTCCGGCCTCGCTGCCGAAGTGCCGCCTCGTCTTCGGCCCAGGAGACGACGACCTCGAGAGGGCTCGGAACGCGCCGGAGCCCCTCCGGCACCGAGACGAGGCTCGCGGGCAGGGCCGCCACCGGCATCGCCTTCGTGACGACCGTTTCGAGGTAGGGCCCATCGTCCCGTAAGGCCTCGGCGCGGCCCACTCCTCTTCGGGTCCTGACGGCGAGCGCTCCGCCTTCCTTCAGACGAACGGCTTCGAGCAGGTCGGCGGGGCTGACCTCGCCGTCGGCCGCACCCAGGACGTTTCGCTCGAAATCTGCGAGCACGGCGACGCCCGCTGCCGTGAGGCGCGGCGCCGAGACGTCCAGCCAGACGTCGAGGGCTGGTCCACCTTCGACGGAGGCGCGAAGGCGCCGTCCTGCACTGCCCGTCGCCGAGAGCGCGCCTCGCGCCTTCCCCTCCGCCCCGTCCGGCACCTCTTCGATGCGCACGGGACGCTTCTCGCGTGCCGCCTGAGTCCGGACCTCTGAAATCGTCTCGGTCTTCTCCGCGTCTACGAGTCTCTTCCGGAGCTCCGCGAAGCGCCCGAACGAAAGGGACCAGTACGTACCCTCCGTCGGCCGCACTTCGGTCAGCTCACGCCGGGCGAAGTCGACGATGGTCCGATTCCCGTCCGGCCTCTCCGAGACGAGGAAGCTCCCACCGTAGGTGTCGCGCACCGTCTCACCCGTCACGGGCGTCCCCTCCAGGCTCGCGTCGACGAGGTGGTGCTCGATGACGAACGGGGCCGGGAAGGGTTCGGAGGGCTGGGCCTTCGCGACGACGGGGACGACGAGGACGGCCAACGGGAGCATGGAACGGAAGAGATTCAATGAGGCTCCTGTGGCCCACGCCCCGCCCCGCGAGTGCGGACGGGGCCGGCGGCTTCACGCGCCGGACGGGCAAATCGCTTCGCGGGACGAAGCGAGATGGGATGGGACCGTCCCCCGGACGGGGCCGGGAGACGCTGCACGAGTCCGGGAGC
>JAKPXO010000044.1 GCA_029567505.1 Acidobacteriota bacterium | reverse complement strand
ATGCACCGGCTCGACATCACCGACGAGCTGATGCTGGACCTCGGCTGGGGCCTCGCCTCCGGGAGCAGCGAGTTCCACTGGATCCTCCCCTCCTCCGCGAAGGCCCCGGGCAAGGGAGGCGCCTACTACACGACGGCCCTCTCGATCGGGAACCGCGGCGCCGCCGAGGCGCGCTACCGGATGAAGTTCCTCGGGCACGACGCCGACGGAACGGGAGGCGCCGAGTCGTCCGAGTTCGTCCTCGGACCGAATCAGTCGGTCACGTACGAGGACGTCCTCGGATCGGTCTTCAGCCTCGCGAACGGCAACTACGGCGCGATCCGCGTCACGGCGAACGTCCCGTCGCTGAACGTCCTCGGGCAGACGGCGACGCCCGTCCTCACCGACTGGAAGAGCTGCGTCTCCTCCGGCTTCTTCGGGCAGTCGGTCCCGGCCGTCCCGGCCTCCGGCCTCATCACCGCCGGCACGACGCGGTCCATCGTCGGCATCCGCGACGACGCTGCCTTCCGGACGAACCTGATCCTCGCAAACGCCGGCACGTCCATCGTGACGGTCGACCTGACGCTTCTCTCGGCCTCCGGCGCGATCCTCGGAACTCGCAGCGTCTCCCTGCACCCGCTCGGCATGACCCAGGTCGGCCCGCTCGTCGGGGGGATGGGCGTCAGCGGCGCCGTCCGCGACGCTCAGCTCCTCCTGACGACCTCCACGACCGGCGGCGCCTTCGCCGCCTACGCGAGCGTCATCGACAACGTCACGAACGACCCGAGGACGCTCCTCCCCAACTGACGCATCCCCTCGCCGGCGCGCCTAGCGCCTCTTCGAGCCCCGGCCCGCTTTCGCGGACCGGGGCTCTTCCTCTTCGGGCGTCCGCGACTCAGCGCGGCGCCGGCAGCTCGAAGAGCTCTATCGAGTCCCCCGCTCGCGCCACGACGCGCGCCCGGCGATCCTTCAGCTCCGCGAGGACGCGCGCCGCTCTCGACCGCCCGTCGGCGAACGAGACCGTCTCCGGGCCGACGAGGAGGAGCTGGCGGGAGACGGCGACGAATCGCGGGAGCGGCGCGTCGCCGGCGAGGAGGTCGACGCAGCCCGGGACGCGGAACGACGGCAGATCGCCGCCGAAGTAGGCGACGCCGAGGTCGCCCGGCGCGATCCCGCGCGAGGCGGCGAGCGCGGCGAGCCGCGGCAGGTCCTGCCCCCAATCGAGGTTCGAGTCGGCGAGCGGCGTCTCCGGGAAGAGGCGGGCCGTGATCGAGTGCCGGCCGACGGAGCGGCCGATCGCGAGCGGGGAAAGGACCAGGAGGAGGACAACGGCGTAGCCGGCGGGCGAGCGGCGCCGCAGGGTCTCCCCGAGCGCGGCGGCGGCCCCCGCCGAGAGGAGGACGATCACGGGAGCGAGGTGCCTCACGCCGATCTTCGGCCCGGCGAGGGAGGCCGCGAGGAAGACGCCGGCCGAAAACAGGAGGAGCTTCGCGCGCAAGGGGGCTCGGATGACCGACGCGAGGAGACCCGCGACGACGACGAGGAGCCACGGGAGGGGCGACTTCACGAGGAGCGCCACCAGGTGGTACGCGGGGCCGGGGTCGGAGGAGACGTCTCCGAGGAAGTACGAGAGCCGTCCGGCGCCGGTCTGCCGAAGGACGAAGAGCGTCGAAAGGGCGTAGCGACCCAGCCCCTCGTCGAGCCCCGCGATCCGGGTGACGAGGTCGGCGTCCGCCGCCGGGAGCTGGTAGATCCGGAGGAGCGTCGGGAGGACCGCCGCCTCGGTCGCCGCGAAACGGCCGAGGATCAGGGAGAGGAGCGCCATCGTGAGGACCGGAAGGCCGAGCGCCACGAGGACGAACCGGCGCGTCACCGTCCGGTCGCGCGACATCCGGAGCGCCGGCACGACGAGGAGCGGTAGGAGCGGAAGGAGGACGAGCGCCGTCTGCTTCGTCGCGATGGCTGCCGCCGCGGCGAGGGCGGTCGCCAGGAGACGGAGCGCCGTCGGCTTCTCGTAGAGCGCGAGGGCGCCCCACACCGCGGCGAGGACGAGCGCCGCGGCCGGGACGTCGGCCGTGACGAGGTGGCCGTGCGGGACGAGCGCGGTCTGCCCCGCGAGGAGCGCGGCGGCGAGGAGGCCCGCCTCCCCGCCTCCCGCCGCGCGCGAGGCGAAGAGGAGGAGGAGGACGAGGAACGCGACCGTGACGAGGCGCGCGGCGAAGAGGACCTTCAGGGGGTCCGCGGCGCCGAAGAGCTGCGCGCGCGCGGAGAGAAAGAGAGTCCGGAACGAGAGAGGGGGCGACGAGGCCGCGCCCGCGTGAAGGGCCGCCCGGCCCTGAAGCTCCTTCGCGAGCGGAGGGAGCTCGACGTTCACCGCCCAGCTGCCGTGCCGCGCCTGGAGGACCCCGGCGGCGACGTGGATCGGCTCGTCGGCCGTGACGCCGTCGCGCCGCGAGTCGAGGACGGCGAGGACGGCGGTCAGGAGGAGAAGCGCAGGGAGACCGAGCCGGACGAGGCGGGACGGACGCGTCACGTCTCTATTTTGCGTCCGTCCGATCCCCTCGCCCGCTCGCCCCGGCCGGTCCAACGAGCCAGAGCGCCGCGGCCCGCGCGACGACCTCCCGCGACGCGTCGCGGATCTCCGCCGCGACCTCGACCTCGCGCCGCTCGCTCGACGCGATCGGCGCGAGGGCGCACTCGGAGGTGAGCGTGCCGCGCGCCTTCTTCACGTACTCGATCGTCAGCCTCACGAGGATCGCGCGGGCGTCGTCGGGGAGAGACGTGTTCAGCGCCAGGCCGGTCGAGAGCTCCGCGAGGTTCATCAGCGCGACCGCGTGGATCGAGTCGAGGTGGTTCCTCACGCGGCGACGGTCGGCGAGCTCCACGCGGGCGCGTCCCGGCGCGAGCTCGCGGACGACCGCGCCGATCGAGCCGGAGTAGGGGACCATCCGGCCGAGCGCCCAGCTGAAGAGCCTCTCGCCCGCCGGCAGCCTCCGGCAGCGTTCCCACGCATCCCGGATCGCCTTTCCCGGCGAGCCCGCCCCTTTCGCCATCCCGCCTCCTCCGCGCGCCGGCGCGCAGGTCCATTCTGCACGAACCCGCGTAGACTCCCGCCCCGCCGTGCTCCTTCCCGCCTCTCCCGCCGCCATCCGTCGTGCCGCCGCCGCGCTCCGAAGGGGCGAGCCGGTCGCGTTCCCGACGGAGACGGTCTACGGGCTCGGCGCCAGCGCCCTCGACCCGGAGGCGGTCCGAAAGGTCTTCGCGGCGAAGGGGCGCCCCGACGACAACCCGCTCATCGTCCACGTGACGGGCCTCCCGATGCTCCGCGGCCTGGTCCGCTCCCTCCCGCCCGCGGCGCGGGCGCTGGCTGAGAGGTTCTGGCCCGGCCCGCTCACGCTCGTCCTCCCGAAGACGCGCGCGGTCCCCGGCGTCGTCACGGCCGGGCTCCCGACGGTCGCCGTCCGGGTCCCCGACCACCCGGTCGCGCTCGCGCTCATCGAGGCGGCGGCGGTCCCCGTCGCGGCGCCGAGCGCGAACCGCTCCGGCCGCCCGAGCCCCACGCGCGCCGCGCACGTCGCGGCCGACTTTCCCGGCCTCCTCGTCCTGGACGGCGGCGCCGCGCGCCACGGGCTCGAGTCGACCGTCGTCTCCCTCGGCGATCCGCCCCGCGTCCTTCGTCTCGGGGCGATTTCGGTCGAGGAGCTCCGGGCCGTCCTCCCGGGCCTCGTCGTCGCGACGAAGACGCGCGCGCGAGCCGAGAGCCCGGGAATGCGCCATCGACACTACGCGCCGGCCCGGCCGCTCGTCCTCTTCCGGCGCTCGCGCGCGGCCGCGCTCCGCGAGGCGCTCGCCGCGGACCCGAAGGCGCTGCTCCTCTGCGCCGACGCCGACGCGCCGCTCTTCCCCGGCCGGCGTCCCGTCCGGCTCGGAGCGACGCCGGCGGAGATCGCCCACGGCCTCTTCGACGCGCTCCGGACGGAGCGGCGCGGGAGCGTCCTCCTCGTCTACGCCCTCCCGCGGCGGGGCCTTCTCCGGGCGGTAATGGACCGGCTCGAGCGGGCGGCGACCCGCGTCGTCTGAGCCGAGAAACCCCAGTTGACGACGCTTTCGGTGGTAACGCTTTGCCTGTGCAGCACTTCGCGTGACCCGTTTCAACTGCGCCACATTTGGAATCGTGCGTGACTGCATTCACTTACGCGCGAACTGAGGTTTCTCGGCTGAGGCGGCTCTCTCGCCGGCCCTCGTCGATCGCGTCCGGCGTCAGCCGGCGCGCTTCAGGACGCCGATCGAGACGTCGTCCCCGACCGGCGTCCTCCCCAGGAACGAGAGGACCTCGCCCGAAAGGGCTGCGGCGACGTCCGCGGCAGGGCGTCCGGCCGTGCGGGCGAGGACCGCGAGCGTCCGCTCGTCCCCGAACTCCTGGCCGAGAGCGTTCCGGGCCTCCGGGAGCCCGTCGGAGTGGAGGACGAGCGACTCACCCGGCGCAACGGCTCCCGTCTCGACGGCCCAGGTCTGGCCCTCCTTGATGCCGAGCGGGTAGGCGCCCCGGCCGAAGCGCTCGACGACGGCCCCCCGCGCGTCGACTCTCAGCACCGGCGGATGCCCGGCGACCGCGGCCTCGAACGACCCGTCGGGCCGCAGCAGGAGCGCGATCCCGGCGAAGAACTGGCGAGGCCCCGCGGCACGGCAGCTCCCCGTCCGGCAGAGTATCCGGTTGAGGGTCGTCAGGACCGCCGCGGGGGACGCGTCCTGCTCGATCTGCAGGCGCCAGGCGGTGTGGGCGACGGCCATGACGAGGCCGGCGGCCATCCCGTGCCCCGAGGCGTCGCCGAAGAGGACGGCGACCCGTCCGTCGGGCAGCGGCTGGAACTCGTAGATGTCCCCGCCCACCGTGTTGGCCACCCGGTTGAACGCCCCGAGCTCCCAGCCGGGGACGACCGGAAGGACCTGGGGGACGAGCTCGGCCTGGAGCTGGCGCGCCAGGACGAGCTCGTCGCGGAACCGAAGCTTGTCGACGAGCTCGAGGCCGAGGAGGACGAGGAGCAGGAAGAGGCAGAGGAGGAGGGTGAGGACCGTCCCGCTCGCGTCGGAGGGCCAGCCGCCGCCGAGGAGCTTCACGAACGAGACGAGCGCCCCGAGGAGGACGAAAGCGACGACGAGACGGCGGACCGGCGAGAGGCGGCGCACGAGGCCGTGGAGGAGGGCGCTCGCTCGGAGGAGACCGCGGCGGAAGCCGGGCCGCTCGCCTTCGATCGCCTCGCGGTGCTCGGAGAGGAGGACCCCCCGCGCGTCGGCCCACTCGACGGTGTAGAGGTCGGCCACGTCCCGCGAGTCGAGCTTCTCGACTGTCTCGCGGGCGAGCTCCGCCCACGCTCGGCGCGTTCCCATCGCTCTCCTTGTACGTCCCGTCGAGAGGGAAGTTCAGGCCGCGACCCGGGTCCGTCTCCCTTCCGGGGGCAGGGCAAAAAAAGAGGCCCGCGACACCTGCCGCGGGCCGTCCGGGATCGGGGACGACGGGATCAGCGGATGATCTTCGCGACTTCCTCGTCGAGAAGACCCGGGACCAGGGGCTCCAGCTCGTAGCGGACGCGCGTGGCGGGCTTGCCGATCTTCAGGACCCGCGTCAGGTCGATCGGGGTCCCCGAGACGACCGCGTCGCACGGCGTCTTCTCGATCGTGGCCTCGAGCTCGGCGATCTGGAGCGGGCTGTACCCCATCGCGGGGAGGATCCCCTTGGCGTTCGGGTACTTCTCGTAGGTCGCCTTGATCGAGCCGACGGCGTACGGCGTCGGGTCGACGATCTCGGCCACGCCGAGCTTCTTCGCCGCGACGACGCCGGCCCCGTAGGTCATCCCTCCGTGCGTGAGCGTCGGGCCGTCCTCGATGACGAGGACCCGCTTCCCCTTGACGAGCTCCGGCTTCTCGCAGGTGGCCGGGGAGTTCGCGCGGAGGACGCGCGCCTTCGGGTTGACCTTCGCGGCCTGCGCCTCGATGGCCTCGATCGCCTTCGGGTCGGCCGAGTCGCACTTGTTGATGACGATGACGTCGGCGCGGCGGAAGTTCGCCTCGCCCGGGTGGTAGAGCATCTCGTGGCCCGGGCGGAGCGGGTCGGCGATGCAGATGTGGAGGTCGGGGCGGTAGAACGGAAGGTCGTTGTTCCCGCCGTCCCAGAGGATCGCCTCGGCCTCGCTCTCGGCCGCCTTCAGGATCATCCCGTAGTCGACGCCCGAGTAGATGATGAAGCCGTTGTCGATGTGCGGCTCGTACTCCTCGCGCTCCTCGATCGTGCACTTGTGGTGGTCGAGGTCCGCGTAGCTCGCGAAGCGCTGGCAGGCCTGCGCGGCGAGGTCGCCGTACGGCATCGGGTGGCGGATCGCGACGACCTTCTTCCCGAGCTTCTTGAGGATCGAGGAGACGAAGCGGGTCGTCTGGCTCTTCCCCGCGCCGGTCCGCACCGCCGTGATCGCGATGACGGGGGCCATCGACGGGATCATCGTCCGGTCGTTCGCGAGGAGCTCGAAGTCGGCCCCCGCGACGATGCAGCGCGAGGCCAGGTGCATGACCGTCTCGTGCGCGACGTCGGAGTAGGAGAAGACGCAGACGTCGATCCGCTCGTCGCGGATCAGGCGCTCGAGGTCGTCCTCCGGGACGATCCGGATCCCCTGCGGGTAGCGAGGGCCCGCGAGCTCGACGGGGTAGCGGCGTCCGGCGATGCCCGGAATCTGCGTGGCGGTGAACGCGACGACCTCGACCGACGGGTCGTCGCGATAGGTCGTGTTGAAGTTGTGGAAGTCCCGGCCGGCAGCGCCGATGATCGCGAGCCGACGTACGCCTTTCACCATAGAGGGAGTCTCCTTGGGCCGCATTCTAGGCCGCTCGGAACCCTCCCGGAACCCCCTCAGGGTCGGAGCTACATTTTACACACGATCCTGAGATCCGCTCTCCCGATCGGCCGCGCGGGACGGTTCCGCGGACCTCCCGGGAAGCTCGACGGCGAACGTCGAGCCCTCCCCGGGCCGGCTCTCGACGAACACGTCGCCCCCCATCATCCGCGCGAGACGGCGCGTGATGACGAGGCCGAGCCCGGTCCCGCCGAAGCGCCGGGTGACCTGCGGGTCGGCCTGCTCGAACGCCCGGAAGAGACGCCCCACCTGCTCCTCGGTCATGCCGATCCCGGTGTCGGTCACGGAGAACCGGAGGCGGCCTCCTCCGGACCCGTCGAGCCGCTGGACGCGGAAGGCGACCTCCCCGTCGTGCGTGAACTTCGCGGCGTTCGCGAGGAGGTTCAAGAGGATCTGCCGGAGGCGCGTCGGGTCGGTCACGAGCCGCCCCGCCGTCTCCGTCCCTTCCGTGACGAACCGGTTCCGGTTCCGCTCGACGAGGGGACGCATCGTCGTGACGACGCCGGCGAGGAGCGGGGCGAGGTCCGTCTCCTCGACCGAGAGCTCGAGCTTGCCCGCTTCCAGCCGCGAGAGGTCGAGGAGGTCGTTGATCAGGCCGAGGAGGTGCCGGCCCGCGGAATGGACCTTCTCGACGTCCTCGGCGAGCCCCGGGAGGCGGCGCTCGGAGATCTCCTCCATCAGCAGCTCGCTGTAGCCGAGGATCGCGTTGAGCGGCGTCCGGAGCTCGTGGCTCGTCATCGCCAGGAAGTCGCTCTTCGTCCGGTTCGCCTCCTCGGCGGCGCGGCCCGCCTCCTCCGCCCGCTCCCGCTGCCGTTCCGCCTCCGCGAGCGCCCGCTCCGTCCGCTCCTTCTCCTCGCGCAGGCTCCGGGTCCGCTCCTCGACGACCTCCACGAGCTCGCGCTCGCGGACCTCGAGCCGCGCGACGCGGAAGCGGTAGCCCGTGTAGGCGACGGCGAGGGCGAACGTCCCGATGAGAAGCCAGAAGAACGGGCGCTGGTCGAGACGGGGCTTCAGGCGGAACGCGAAGGAGGCCTCGCTCTCGTTCCAGACGCCGCTCTCGTTCGCCGCGGCGACGCGGAACGTGTACGAGCCCGGCGAGAGGCTCGTGTACCAGGCCGTCCGGCGCGTGCCGACCTCGACCCAGTCGGCGTCGACCCCCTCGAGCCTGACCCGGAAGACGACCCGCGAGGGAACGCGGAGGCTGGGCGCCGTGTACTGGAACTCGAACCGGCGCGCCCCCGGCGCGAGCTCGAGGAAGCGCCGCGCCGACTCGACGACGTCGTCGACCTTCACCACCTCGACGTGGACCGGCGGCGGAACGGGGTTCCTGTGGAGTCCCGCCGGGTCCACGGTCACGACCCCTTCGATCGTCGGGAAGTGGAGACGCCCGTCGGGACCCCGGGCGCCGGCGGGCTGGTTCGCCCCGTTGCACTCCCGGTTGCGCATCCCGTCCTCGACGCCGAACGTCCGGCACCCGACCCGACGCGCCGCGCCGCGGGCCACCGCGTCGAGCTCCCGGAGAGAGACGGCGTAGACCCCGCGGTTGCACGAGATCCAGAGGTTCCCCTGCCCGTCCGGGAGGATCGCGAAGACGGCGTCGTCGTAGAGCCCCTCGCGCGTCGTCACGGCCGAGAAGAGGCCGTCGCGGAAGCGGTTCAGCCCTCCGCCGTAGGTCCCGACCCAGAGCGTCCCGTCGTCCCCTTCGTGGATCGTGTTGACGATCTCGATCGAGAGCCCCTGCTCGCGCCCGAACCGCGTGAACCGGCCACCGTCGAAGCGGAAGAGCCCGGCTCCGTTCGTCCCGATCCAGAGGTTCCCGTCGCGATCCTGAAGGAGCGCGTGGACCGTCTCGTTCCGGAGGCCCTCGGCGGCTCCCCACCTGCGAAAGGTCCCGTCGGGCCCGATCCGGGTCAGCCCGCCGCTGCGTCCGCCGAGGAAGACGCTCCCGTCCCGCGTCCCCGTGATCGCGCAGATCGAGTCGCTCGCGAGCCCGTCCGCCTTCCGGAGTGTCCGGACGACCCGTCCCTGCCGGACGATGCTGACCCCGCCTCCCCGGGTCCCGAGCCAGACGGCCCCGTCGGGCGCCTGCCAGATCGCCTGGACGCCCGGAGCGGCGAGCCCGTCGGCCGTGCCGATCGTCGTGACCCGCTCCCCTCTCCGGACGTTGACGCCCGCCGAGTCGGTCCCCGACCAGACGGCCCCGTCCCGATCGACGAAGACGGCCCAGGCGACGTTCGCCGAGAGGCCCTCGGCGATCCCCCACGGCGTGAACGACGCGTCCGAGAGCTTGTTCAGGCCGCCGTCCTGAGTGCCGACCCAGAGCGTCCCCTCCCGGTCCTCCAGGAGGGCGAGGACGTTCGGCGCGGGAAGCCCCTCGCGGAGCGTGAACGTCGAGAGTCGACCCCCGGCCCACCGGGCGAGTCCCCCGGACGTTCCGATCCAGAGGGTCCCGCGCCGGTCCCGCAGGGCGCAGTTCACGACCTCGCCCGGAAGCCCGTCCGCGCGGCCGAGAGCCTCGACGCGCCCCTCCCGCAGGAGGCGCAGCCCGTGGGCCGTCCCGACGACGAGCGTCCCGTCCGCGCCCGAGTGGATCGACTGGACCGCGTCGGAGACGCCGGCCGCGACGAAGCGTTTCCCCGCGCGCCGAAAGAGCCCCCTGTCCGTCCCGGCCCAGACGACGCCGGCCTCGTCCACCGCGACCGCCGGGACCGCTCCTGCGGGGAGCCCCTGCGACGCCTCGCGGGTCTCGAAGGAGCCTCCGGACCGGGTCGCGAGGCCCGCCTCGGTCCCGATCCAGAGCGTTCCGGCGCCGTCCTCGGCGAGGCTCCTCACGATGTCGCTCCCGAGCCCTTCGGAACGCCCGAAGGTCCGGATCGTCCCGTCCTGGAGAACGCTCAGGCCTCCCCCTTCCGTTCCGAGCCAGAGACGGCCGCTGCGGTCCTCGAGGAGAGAGAGAACGCGGTTGTGTCGGAGCTCCGGCGCCGAGGCCTTGTCCCAGACGACGAACCGCACTCCGTCGAACCGCGCGAGCCCCTCCTGGGTGCCGATCCACAGGTAGCCGTCGCGCGTCTGGGTCAACGCCTCGGCCGAGCTCTGGGGAAGCCCCTGCCGCGCGCCCCACACTTCGTGCCGGAACTGGGAGATCGCCTTGCCGGGGTCGAGCGCCTCCGCAGGGTCAGCAACGAGGAGGATCGCGAGGATCCCCGGGGCGAGCGCGCGTGGGCCGGGCGCCATGGCGCGGACCATACCGTAGAAGCGGCGCCGGACCGGAGCCTCCGCGGGCCCGACTGTGACGTTTCGCCTCGTTCGGGCGTCCCGACGAACCTTCTCACCGGGCAGTCGTATCGCTCTCTCGACCTTCGCCGGAATCTCCCGCCCGAAGGGACACGAACCCGTACATGGGATCGACGATCTCGGAGTGCGCGCCATGAAGAAGAAGTGGGTCCTCGTCTCGGCCATCGGAATCACGCTCGTCGGAGCCGGCGTCGTCCTCGCCTCGCGCAACGGCAAGGAGAAGCCCGCCGCCGCGGCCGAGAGCCTGCCGTTCCGCCTCGGAACGGTCACGGCGGAGGACCTCCAGGTCAGCGTTCGGGAGGTCGGCGTGGTCGACCCGGTCACGAAGGTCGACGTGAAGTCGGTCGTGTCGGGCCGCGTCGTGAAGCTGAACGTCCGGGAGGGGGCCGTCGTGAAGGCGGGCGACGTCCTCGCCGAGGTGGAGCCCGACGTCACGCAGGCCCAGTCTCTCTCCGAGGTCTCCGCGGCCGTGACCCAGGCCGAGCTCTCCCTGAAGGACGCCGAGCGGCAGCTGCGGGCCCAGCAGGCGCTCTGGGACGCCGGCCTCGTCGGGCACGAGACACTGAAGGACTACGTCGCCCGGCGCGACGTCGCCGCCGAGTCGCTGAAGGCGGCCCGGACGCGCTACCGGATCGTCGAGGACCACGGGATTCCGATCTCCTCGGCCGCCGCCTCGCAGGTCGCCCGGGTCGCGAGCCCGATGACGGGCGTCGTCATCAAGCGGGGCGTCGAGCTCGGCGAGACGGTCACCTCGGGCGTCTCTTCCTTCAACGCCGGTACGGTCCTCTTCACCGTCGCCGACCTGAAGTCGCTCATCGTGAAGGTGAACCTGAACGAGGTCGACATCGCGAAGGTCGACGTCGGCCAGCCCGTGAGGATCACGCTCGACGCCTACCCGCAGAAGGTCTTCGGCGGGAAGGTCCGCTTCGTCGCCCCGGCGGCGACGCTCGTCGAGAAGGTGAAGGTCTTCGAGATCGAGGTCGCCCTCGACGAGCTCGGCGAGGCGTTCCGGACCGGGATGAGCGCGAACGTGGAGATCCTCGGCGAGAAACGGGCGAAGGCCCTCTCTCTCCCGCTCGAGGCGCTCCAGAAGCGCGAGGGGGAAACCGTCGCCTACGTCCTGAAGAAGGACCTCGAGCCGAAGGCCGTCGCGAAGGCGAAGGAAGGCCTCTCGGGCCGCGCGAAGTTCGTCTGGCTCTCGGAGAACTGGAAGGACTACTTCAACCCCGTCCCGGTGAAGGCCGGCATCGCGACGCTCGAGCGCGTCGAGGTCCTCGCGGGCCTCACCCCCGGCGACAAGGTCTGCCTCGAGGACCCGACCCGCAAGAAGGTCGAGAAGGACGAGGACAACTGAGCATGGACGCCGTCATCGCGACCCGCGGCCTCACGAAGGTCTTCGGCCTGAACGGGAACGCCGTGCACGCCCTCCGCGGGATCGACCTCGAGGTGCGCCGGGGGGAGTTCGTCGCGCTCGTCGGCCCCTCCGGCTCGGGCAAGTCGACCCTGATGGCGATCCTCGGCTGCCTCGACTCGCCGACGGACGGCACCTACGCGCTCGACGGTCAGGCCGTCGAAGGGCTCTCCGGCGGCGCGCTCGCGCGCATCCGCAACGAGAAGGTCGGCTTCGTCTTCCAGACCTACAACCTCCTGCCGAAGGCGACCGTCGCGCGCAACGTCGAGCTCCCGATGCTCTACGCCGGCGTCGGCGGCCGCGAGCGGCGCGCCCGGGCCCTCGAGCTCCTCGAGAAGGTCGGGATCCCGGAGAAGGCGGGGCGCCTCCCCGCCGAGCTTTCCGGCGGCCAGCGGCAGCGCGTCGCGATCGCCCGCGCGCTCGCGAACCGCCCGGCCCTCCTCCTCGCGGACGAGCCGACGGGCGCCCTCGACTCGAAGACCGGCGCCGAGGTCCTCGCCCTCTTCCGCGACCTCCACGCCCAGGGGCACACCGTCGTCCTCGTGACGCACGACCCCTCGATCGCCGCCCTCGCCGAGCGGCGCGTCGAGCTCCACGACGGCCTGATCCGCCTCCCCGAGGCGAAGGCGGCCTGACGTGCGCTTCTCCGGCGCCTTCCGCCAGCGGGTCGCCGAGGCCTGGATCGAGATCCGGGAGAACCTCGGCCGCTCGGCCCTGCAGGGGCTCGGCATCATGGTCGGCGTCGCCTCCGTCCTCGGCGGATTCTCGATCTCCGATTCGAGCCAGCGGCGCTCCGACGAGCGCTGGAGGAAGCTCGGCGGCATCGAGCGGCTCAACGTCCAGCCCGCGGCCGCCCTGAGCGACGGCAACCCGACCGCCCTGCAGCGGGCGAACCTCGGCCTCCGAAACGCCGACGCCGTTGACGGCGAGGAGATGAACCGGAAGGCCGTCCACGCGACGAGCGTCCAGCGATTCGCCCGCGCCCGCGTTCGATCTCCGTATGCCGACCAGGAGCGCTCGGTGAGCGGCATCGGCGGCGACTTCCTCCCGCTGAACGGTTACGACGTCGAGGAGGGGCGCGCCTTCTCGTCGACGGAGCTCGCCGCGGGCTCTCCCGTCTGCCTCCTCGGCGCCGAGGCGGCGGCCGCGTTCTTCCCGTCCGGCGGGGCGGTCGGGCAGACGGTCCGCGTCGGCGACGTGCCGGTCGTCGTCGTGGGCGTCCTTCGCGAGCTCGTCTTCCGGTGGCGGGACGGCGAGCCGAACGCGATGGCCTGGCGGAACCGGATCATCGCCGTCCCGGCGGCGCTCGTCGCCGCCCGGATGAACGGCGACCGCTACGAGAGGGTCGACCGCGTGACGTTCAAGATCCCCGAGCTGAGCCTGATGGAGGGCTTCTCCCGTGACCTCGCCTCGCTCCTGAAGGCGAACCACCGCCAGCAGGACGACGTGAGGATCGACGACATCGCGGCCCGCATCCGGAAGCGCGAGAGCCAGGGGCAGGTCTACAACATGATCTTCATGCTCGCCGGGATCCTCTCGCTCATCGGGGGCGGGATGGTGAACGTGAACATCCAGCTCGCGAGCCTCGGCGAGCGGGTCCGCGAAGTCGGCGTGCGGATGGCGATCGGCGCCTCGGGCCGCGAGGTCTTCAAGAGCTTCATGACGGAGGCGCTCCTCCTGACCGGCCTCGGTAGCCTCATCGGCCTCCTCCTCGGCATCGCGTTCTCGAAGGGGATCTGCGTCTTCCTCGACATCCCGCTCTTCCTCGCGCCGGGCAGCTTCCTCGCGGCCTTCTTCGTCGCGAGCGCCTTCGGCTTCCTCTTCGCCCTCTACCCGGCCTGGAAGGCCTCGCGGCTCTCGCCCATGGAAGCTTTGCGGTATGAGTAGCACCACGCTCGGGCTCCCCTTGGCCGCCTCGCCGGCCCGCCGGAACCGGCGGGACTCGCTCCCCGCGCGCCTCGACCTCGGCCTGGAGGTCGTCCGCGGCGGCCTCCTCGAGCTCTGGTCCCACAAGCTCCGCTCGATCCTGACCCTCACGCTCCTGATGCTCGGCGTCTTCACGCTCGTCGTCCTGACGTCCGTCATCGACGGGGTCCTCGACAAGGTCTCGACCGGCTTCGCCGGGATGGCGTGGGACGGGACGGCCGTCCTGCAGGCGCGCGAGCCGAAGACGACCGAGGACCAGAAGCGGTTCGCGATGTCGCCGGGGCTCCGTTTCGACGACCTCTCGCGCATCACCGTCCCCCATCCGAAGGTCGCCGCGTTCCTCCCGCGGGCGACGAAACGGACGACGGTCCGGGTCGCCGGCGGCACCGAGCGCGTCTTCGTCACCGGCCTGACCCCCGACTACGCCGTCTTCATGAACCGCCCCGTCTCGCTCGGGCGCGGCCTGACGGCCGACGACGCACGCCGGCGAAGCACGGTCGCCGTCGTCGGCGCCACGCTCGCCTCGAAGCTCTTCGGCGGGGCGGACCCCGTCGGCCGGGACGTCGTCATCGAGGGGGTCCCCTGGCGGATCGTCGGCGTCCTCGCGCCGCTGATGGTCTTCAACGAGGAGCTCTACTACGACGCGAACGGGCTCATGGTCCCGCTCGAGACCTACGTCGTCCGCCTCGACCCGGACCGGAAGCTGACGCACGTCGCCGTGAAGCTCCGGAGCGGGAAGGACCTCGAGGAGGTCTCCTCGCTCGTCCTCTCCCGCGCGCGGCAGGCGCACCACGGCATCGAGGACACCGAGATCAAGGACCTCGACGCCGAGGCCGCGAAGGCCTATTCGCAGTTCCTGGAAGAGATGCGCTCCTGGCGGGTCATCCTTTCCGCGCTCGCGGGGACGGTCCTCCTCGTCGGCGGCGTCGGCGTCCTCTCCGTCATGCTCATCTCGTACGCATCCCGGCGGTACGAGATCGGGCTGCGCAAGGCGATGGGGGCCTCCGACACCGAGATCCTCGTCCAGTTCCTCCTCGAGGCCCTCGTCCTCGCCTCGCTCGGCGCGCTCCTCGGGACCGTGGGGGGCGCCTTCCTCTGCCAGAAGCTCTCCCACTTCTTCCCGTGGGGCCTCGTCGTGAACCCGGTCGGCCTCCTCGTCGCCTGGGGCGTCGCGCTCGGCCTCGCGCTCGTCTTCGGCCTCTATCCCGCGATGCGCGCGGCGCGCCTCTCGCCAATGGAGGCGATGCGGTAAGGTCGCGGAGCCTCGCGGCACGGCCGGGATAAGATCCTGCCCCGCTGCGAGGCTCCGTGATCTCCACTTCGCCGCCCGGCAAAGGCCCCTCTCCCGAGCTCTCCGTCGTCGTCATCGTCGGCCCGCTGAGAGAGCGCGCTGCGGGCTGCCTCGCATCGCTCCTCGAGCAGGACGCCGTCGACCGGACGGAGGTCCTCCTCGTCGACCTCCGGAGCGACCTGCCGCCCGTGGAGGGCGCCTCTCACCCGGCCGTCGTCACGCTCCCGATGCCGCCGGACACGAGTTTCGCCGAAGCGCGGGTCGCCGCGATCCGCGCCGCCCGCGGGAGCGCCGTCGCCCTCGTCGAGGAGCACAGCCGGGCGCTGCCGGGCTGGGCCGCCGCCGTCCTCGCCGCTCACGCGGAAGGGTGGGCCGCCGTCGCATCCGAGATGCACGTTGCGAACCCGGGGATCGGCAAGGCCGACGTTAACGGTGTCATGAACTACGGCCTCTTCGGTCCCCCGCTCGCCCGCGGCGAGGGAGCGATGGCGCCGCCATTCCACACGAGCTTCCTCCGTTCGGCGCTGCTCGGCCTCGGAGACGAGCTGCCGACGGCCGCGTTCTCGGACATCTGCCTCTGGGAGGGAGTGCGCCGCCGGGGCGGCAGGCTCCTGCAGGAGCCCGCCGCGCGGCTCGCCCACCTCAACGAGACGTCGCTCCTCGAGCCGTTCCTCGCCGACTTCCACTTCCACCGGTTCTGGGTCGGCTGGCGAAGGAGGACGGAGGGCTGGGGACTGGCCCGGACGGCCGCCGCGGTCCTCCTCTTCCCCGTCTACCCGGCCTACTACCTCGTCCTCTACGGGCGGAGGCTCCGCGAGAGGAACCCGGAGTCGGCCCGGGTCCTCCGCCGTCACTGGCTTCACGCCTGGCTCCGCCAGCTCGGCCCCGCTCTCGGGCAGGCGGCCGGGATCCTCTTCGGACCCGGTGGGGCCGCGGCCCGGTTCACCCGCTACGAGATCGTCGAGCGCCGCGGAACCGCGAACGGCCCACTGTGACCGGCCCGCCCCGCGTCTCCGTCGTCTTCCCCGCTTACTGCTCCGAAGCGACCGTCTCGGGCTGCCTCTCCGCGCTGCGCCGGCAGACGTTCACGGACTTCGAAATCGTCCTCGTCGACTCTGGCCCGGGCGGGACGACCGGGGCCATCGTCGCGCGGGACTTTCCGGAGGTCCGGTGCCACGTCTCCCCGACCCGCCTGCTGCCGCATGCGGCCCGGAACCTCGGCGTCTCGATGGCGCGAGGAGAGCTCTTCCTTCTCTCCGATCCCGATACCTATGCCCGACCGGACTGGATCGAGCGGATGGTCGCCGCCTGGGAGCGTGCCGGAGGGATCATCGTCGGAGCGATCGCGAACCACGGGGACCGGTGGCTCGATACCGGGATCCACATCTGCAAGTTCTCTAAGGTCCTCCCCGGCGGAGAGCCCCGCGCCGTCGACAATGCTCCGACCGCGAACGTCCTCGTGGACCGGGCGACCTGGGAAGAGCTGGGACCCATACCCGAAGACGTCCTGCAGGGCGATGCGAGCTGGAGCCGCCGCGCGCTCGAGCGGGGTGTCCGGCTCACGTTCGCCCCGGACGCGGTCGTCGAGCACCACCACCTCGAGACCGCCCGCGGGTTCCTCAGGGAGCGGTATCGCCGGGGCCTCGAGCTCGGCGCGCTCCGCTGCGACTGGGAGCGGGATCGCCCCTTCCGTCTCGCGCTCGTGGCGGCCGCGACCGTCGTACCCGTGCGCGCGCTCCGGATCGGTGCGCTCGTCACCGGACAGTGTGCGCGAGGGCGTTGCCTCGGCGCGCTCGCACGGTGCGGCCCGATCGTCGCGCTCGGTCATCTGTCCTCGCTCGTCGGCGAGGCCCGGGCGTACGTCCGGGCGGCTCTCGGTGCTCGCTCGCGACCCCGGTAGGCCTCAGGCATCCGCCGCCCGCGGGACGGCGGACACGCCGCCCACCGGCTCTCCGACGCGCCCACGAAAAAAGGTCGCCCTTGCCTTTCGGCAAGGGCGACCTTCCCGGTTCCGTGTCCGGGCTTCTACTTGTGGATCCGGAGATAGATGCCGTAGCGGTTCGCCTTGAAGTCCGCTCCGGTCCCGTAGGTGCGGGCGGTCTCGGCGTAGTCGTCGAGGTCCCACTCCGCGGCGATGCCGAAGAGCTCCGTGAAGTCCCAGGACGCGCGCAGGCGCGCCCGGTCGAGCTCGTAGGCGAAGCTGCCATCGTTCTCGAAGGTCCGGTAGAGGGCCTCGAGCGCGAAGGGCTTCAGGTTGAGCGTGAGGCCGCCCTCGAGCGAGTCGCCCCGCTCGCGGTAGACGGAGTCGGCGTTCGCCCAGGTCTGGGGGACCCGGTAGGCGATCGAATGGTCGCCCTCGAACCGACCGGCTCCGACGCGGAAGGTGAGGAACTCCCACGGCGCGATCTCGACGTCGCCCCCGTAGGTGTTCATGTCGCCCTCGAAGCCGTAGCCGAAGTCGTCGTTGGACGTGTCCACGATCTCGGCGTTGCCGCCGACGCGAAGCCACTTGGCGGCCTGCCACGCGCCGCGGAGGCGGAGCCGGTCGCGCTCCCGGAAATCGGTGCGCACGACGGCGGCGTCGGCCTGCTCGCGGACGTAGTCGGCGCCGAGGGAGAGGCCGCCGAGCTTGAACGCGAGGCCGCCCTCCATCGCCTGGACGCGCCGGTCGTAGGAGCCGCCCTGGTTGCCCGGGACGACGACCTCGGCCGCGTCGTTCTCGACGTCGACGTCGGCCTGGTTCTGGACGAAGCCGAGGCGAAGGGTGACGGCCTTTCCGAGCTTGAGGCTGGCGCGGACGTCGAAGATGTCCTCGCTCCGCTCCAGACGCGTCCGCGCCTCGAGGATCGTCGAGACGTCGCGCGGGTCGAACCCGCTGAACGTCGTCGTCGTCCCCCAGAGGTCGTTGACGAGGCTGTAGCCCTCGAGCTCCCGGTTGCGCCGGGTGAAGCCGGTGGAGAGGTCGAAGCCCGCCGAAAGGTGGACGTCGGCCCGGATGCTGCCGCGCCAGGAGAGCGCCTCGGACGTCGCCGCCGAGGACTCCGCGAGGCCCTTGAAGTAGCGAAGGATCTCGTACGAGACGAGGTTGCCGGAGAGGGTCTCGTCGCTCGTGTCGTCGCCGTCGGCGTCGGCCCGGACGTACGTGCCGGTGAGGCGGACCGCCGAGCCGAGCTTCCCGCTCACGACGGCCGACGTGACCGGCGTGTCGAAGTCGGCCTTCGAGCGGCGCGTGAGCGAGTCGAGCGAGACGGGGACGCCGAGGATGGTGCCCGACTCGTTCCCGGAGCCCGCGAGGAGCTTCAGGTTCTCGTCGGACTTGAACGACCGCCATCCCTGGACGACCTGGCCGGAGACCGGGCCGGCGTCGAAAGCGACGCCGACGCGGTACTCGGTGTCGCGCTCCTTGAGGTCCTGCTGGAGCTGGAAGTCGTCCTGCCCGACGTGGTAGGTCGTCAGCCCGGGGCCGGAGTAGCGGCTGTAGCTGAAGCCGAGGAGCGGACGGATCTTCTTGCCCGGGAGGAGCTCGAGGTCGACGTCGACGGAGTTCCGGGTCCGGTCGTAGGAGTGCTGGCTGTCGAGCGACCCGCCCCCGAGGAACGGGTTCGCGATGGTCGGGAGGTTCGAGTAGCGCTCCGAGCGCCGCCAGGAGGCGTTCAGCTTCCAGTAGCCGGTGCGGCCCGCCTCCACACGAAGGAGGCCGTTCGGGCCGGCGCCGAGGTCGGCGGCGTCGAGGCGGAAGTGGTCGATGGCGTTCGAGTCGCGGATGTCGCCGAGGCCCCACGAGAGGGAGCGGAGCTGGAGTCCGTCCTCCTCGTCGAGCTGGCTCTTGAACATCTCCTCGTTGCCCTTGATGTCGGTGAAGCGGTAGCCAATCTCGACGTCCAGCGGCACGTCCTGGGCGGACGCGACGCCGGCGAGGAGGAGCGCCGGCAGGAGGCCGGCGAGGAGGAATCGATTCGCGCGCATCTCCGGCTCCTCCTACTTCAGCAGCTTCGGCGACCGGTTGGAGCCGTGGACCGCCACGTGGCAGGTCGTGCAGTTCCGCCAGCGCGGGAGGGAGATGTTGTGCGTCGCCGGGGGCTGCGAGCCGAGGGCGCCCGCCGCGAGCGTCGAGTGGCACTCGAGGCAGAGGAGGTCGACCCGGGACCGGGTGAGCATCTTGGGGTTGTTCGAGCCGTGCGGCTCGTGGCAGGTGAGGCATCCGCCGGTCATGCCGCCCGTGGTCGGGCCGCCGTGCTCGTAGACGAACGGACCGCGCTTCTCGGTGTGGCAGGAGAGGCACGGAGCCTCGCCCTGGCGCGTGAGCTTCAGCGCGCCCTCGCCCCGCCGGCCGTGAGGCTCGTGGCACGACGCGCAGGTCATGCCGCCGCGGTCGAGGTGGTGGACGTAGGCCTTGCTCCGCATCGCGGAGGCGGGCCCCTGGTGGCAGGAGGCGCAGAGCTCCGTCTGGCGCTTCGCGAGGAGCTTCGGCTCCTTCGCGTTGGGCGTGTGGACGGAGTGGCAGGTCAGGCAGTTCACGGTGTCGTTGACGCCGTGGACGCCGTGGCGGTAGGAGGTGTGCTCGGTCGTGACGTCGTGACAGGTCAGACAGGTCTCGGAGCCGTCGGCTCCGCGGAGGCCCTTGATGAGCGACGCGTCGCCGCCCGCCTCCATGTGGGCCTTTCCGTCGCCGTGGCAGCTCGCGCAGGCCGCGTCTCCGGGAAGGTCGCAGGCCGCCCGCCCGTGCGGGTTCGCGCCGAAGCTCTTCGACTGCTCGTGGCAGTCACCGCAGCTCGGCGCGTCCGCGGCGAGGGCCGGTCCACCAATCCACGTCACCCCGAGGACCAGGAGAACGAGGCCGGTGAGGCCGAGGAATCGTTTCACCATCTCAGTCCTCTCTCCGCCGGACGCGCCGTGCGTGCCCGGCGGGAGGCCCGCCCCCCGGTTCGCCGGGGGGCGGGCGTCCTCATGTGGTTAGCGGGCGTGGACCTTCGCGACGGACCACTCGGAGTTGGCGCCGTGGCAGGCGCCGCAGGCCTCGCCGAACACCGCGGTGTTCAGGTAGGCGTGGGCGGCGGCGTCCCGGGTGTCGTGGCAGCCGAGGCAGGCGGTCGTGCCGGGCCCCTGGGGCGTGAAGTAGTCGCGGGGGGTCGGGACGTTCAGCGCGCCCTTCGGCATCGGCAGGTTCGCCGTCGCCGCGGAGGCGTGGCAGGCGGTGCAGTTGCGTCGGTCGCCCGGGTAGACGACCTCGTTGAAGTGGTACGGCGTGCCGCCATAGCCGTAGACCGTGTAGTCCTGCGTGAGCTCTTCGCCGGAGTGGATCCGGTGGATCATGCGGGCCATCTGGATCGACTCGGGGACGTCGCCGGCCGGCCGGCGCGAGGCGTCGTCACCGTTCGGGGCGTGGCAGAGGAGGCACTCCTGGACCCGAACGCGCTGGCCGCCGTGGAGCGGGAGCCAGTCGTGGCAGGCGAGGCACTTGCTCTCGGTCACGACGACGCGGCGATCGACCTTCGTCCCGGTGACGGCGGCCGTGTAGAGCGGGTTGTACGCGCCCTCGGTGTAGTTCGCGCCGTTCACCTGGACGGTGCGCCGGCACTCGATGGCGAACGTGAGCGAGCCCTTGAAGTCGTCCGGGATCGTCCAGTTCATCGAGAAGACCGCGTTCGTCCCGTCGAAGGTCGCGCCGGAGGCGTTCTGCCGGACGGAGGGCCACGTCGCGTAGTCGGTCGTCGGGCCGGCGACGAGGACGTTCACGTTCGAGCCGAACGGCTTCGGATCGAGGGCGCCCGTGCTGTCGCTGAGCTTGAAGGTGACGATCGGCTTCTGGCCGGGGGCGACGTTCGTGACGGAGAGGATCTCGGCCTTGAGGCCCTTGAGCTGCTTGGAGTCGTAGAGGAGGACGTGCGCGCCCTTGACGGAGGCGTCGAACTCCTGGCCGCTGTCGGGCTGGTGGCAGTTCGCGCAGGCGCTGTCGTCCGCCTGGGCCGGGTGGCCGACGCCCGCCGCGAAGTCGATGTTCGCGTGGCAGCCGCCGCAGGAGTTGGCGCCGGGCTTCGTGAGGAACGCGGTGCCCTGGGGCTGCTTGGCGTCGTGGCACGCCTCGCAGTTGTTCAGGTAGGCCTGCGGGTAGGTGATCTCGCCGACGTCCTCGAGGTTCGAGGAGTGGATCCGGTGCCAGATCCCCATGTCGAACGGCTGGAGGTCGCCAACCATGTCGTTCGGGTTGTGGCAGAGGGCGCAGGTCTTCGCCTCGCGGTAGTTCGAGCCGTGTCCCGCGATCGGGTCGTGGCAGGCGTTGCACTTCGCGGTCGTCGTGACGGCCCAGGTCGTCGCCGCGGCGCCCGTCGCCGGGACGAAGTCCTTGAACGTGTTCACGTAGTAGGTCTTGCCGAGGTAGTCGACCATGTTCCGGCTGCCGGTGACGGCGAGCGTCATCGGCTTGTTCACGTCGAAGTTCGGCATCGCCGTGGCGAACGTGTACTTGTACTTGCCGTCGCCGAGGTCTTCCCACTTGCCGGTGTTGTCGCGGGAGGGGTTGCCGTTCGACGAGTTGATGAGGTCGTCGTAGTAGCCGGTGGCCGGGTCCCACGTCGCCGGGATGAACCGGAGGGAGATCACGCCGGGGGTCTTCGCGCCGAGGCGGTCGAGCGGCTGGTCGAACTGGTCGAGGAGAGTCACCTCGACGCTCGGCTTCTTGCCGGGCGCCATGTCGGTGACGGTCCCGAAGACGACCTTGAAGCCAGGGCGGATGAAGTCCATCTGATCCTCGGTCAGGTAGAACTCCTTGTCCGCCGGGGTGTAGACGCTCGCGGTCTGCGGCTCCACGTTCGGGGCCGCAGCTCGTCCGCCGGCCCTGGTGTCGGGCGGGACGGACGCCGGAATCGCGAGCGTCCCCGCCGCCAGGACGAACATCAGTCCGCGCTGCAGAAGTGACATGGGATCTCCTCCTTCAAGCCTTGTCGCGGGGAATACTGGGGTCGACGCACATATTCGGATCCAACGAATCCGGGCGAATCATAGGTGCTTTCGTCATCCGCGCGGAGGCGAAAGACGCGCGCGAAGACAAAATGATGCACCCGCATCAGCCCTCTGAAGGGCCAGATTCAGCGGTCCTGAAGGTCGATCTCAGGACGACGGAAACCGCGTCTCGACTCTGCCGTTCCAGCCCGGGAAGTCGAGCTCGAAACGGCTCGTCCCCGATTCGCGAAACGACGTGTCGAAGCGTCGTTCGAGGAGCTCGGCCCGGCCGTCCCGGGCCGCGAGGAGGAGCGTCGAGGAGCGCGTGCCGTAGCCGGGCGCGACGATGAACGGCGCCGACAGGAGCCGCTCGACCTCGAGCGGGACCCCGGTCTCCGGCAGCTCGTCGTCGGCGGCGATCCGACGGTCCGACAGGATCGCGAAGAGCTCCTCGGGGTCGATCGCGCCTCCGTCCTCGAGGACGCGACGCAGGCCGGCGGCCGTCCGGAGGGACTTCGGCCAGGGCGAGTCGAGGGCCGCGTTCGAGACCGCGTGGACGCCCGGCGTCACCTCTGCCGGTCCGCCGCCGGCGTTCGAGACCCAGGCGAGCCGGCCGCCCGCGCCGGCGAGGAGATTGAAGCCGTTCCTCCGGACGCGCTCGGCGGCGACCGCCCGGGCGTGCGCGAGAGGCTCGTCCCCGCCCGCGAGGAAACGGACGACGAGCCCGCCGCGCGACGGGGCGAGCGGTTCGGGCGGTCGTCCGTCGCGGACGTTCGTCAGCGCGGCGAAGCGCCCGGAGCGCGTGACGCCCATCCACGTCCCGCCCGACTCCTCGTCCCGTCCCGCGAGGAGGCCGTCCGCGTCCGGCCAGAAGTCCGCCGGAGCCGAGGGCCGCGCGAGCGCCTCGTCGCGGTTGGCGGCGACGACGAGCGGGTAGAGAGGGTGCGCGTGGAGGGCGAGGACGATCAGGCACACGGGACGCCGTCCGGGCAGGGCTTCGCGCGGCGGGAGCCGCGGCGGCCCCGCCGCCCCGTCAGCCGTTCCCGAGGTAGGGCCGCGCCCACGGGAACTCCGCGGCGAAGTCGCGCTCGGCGGCGGCGAGGAGCTCGTGCTCCCACCGCTCGAGGTCCCGCTCGTCCTCCGGCGAGCCCGCGCGGATGCACCGGCGGAACGCGATCTCGAGGAGCATCTGGTCGGTCCGCGACAGGGGCCGCTGCAGGGCGTCGACGAGGGTGTGCATCGCGGCCGCCACGCTTCGCGGCGCCGCCCTCCGCGCCCCGACGAGGAGGAGGATGTACGGCTGCTTGAGGTCCTCGGTCTGCTCGAGGCCGGGCGCTCCGGCCAGGAGGGCCCCCTCCTCCGACTCGAGGCGGCTCCACGCCTCCCAGGCGCGCCGGCTCTCGTCCCTCCAGGCCTGCCGGGCCTGCGCGACCTCGGCCTCCTCGAGCGTGAGGAGCTCGGCCTTGCCCGGCCGCTCCGACTCCGCGCCCGCGAGGCTGGCGTGCTCCTCGGCGATACGCTGCTCGCGCAGCGCGAGGTGCCTCTCCTCCGCGCGCAGCTTCATGAGCCGGTGGGCGAGGACCGTCCACCGCTCCTGCAGCTCCCGCTTCCGGCCGAGGTGCTCCCGCCCGCGTCGCATGTGGACGCGGAGAGCGACCGTCGCCATGACGAGCTGCTCCAGCGTGAAGATCGACGCGAGCTGGCGCGCCGCCGCGTCGACGACGTGGTACGAGTCGTCGTAGTAGGTGCCCCCGCGCCGGACGACGCGGGGCGCGAGCTCGATGCGGGCCCGGTCGGCGCGGAGGCCGTCGATGGCGATCGGGCGGCTGATCTGGTGACGCCCGGACGCCGTGGGGTCCCAGTAGCCTGCCCGCTTCTCCGCCGGCCGGCCGGGCTCCGCGTGAGCCTCCGCCTCTCCGACGGGATCGTCCGGCCCGGAGTCGCGCGACATCGGCCGATGATCGGGACTCTGCCCCGCCCTTGTAAAGCGGAAACGGCCGCGATCAGCCGTTTCCGGCAACCGGGCCCGCCCCCGCCGGACCGTCCTCGACCGGGAACCCGCGATGGCGGAGGAGGCCGCGGACGGCCTCCCGCAGGCGCTCGGGCTCGATCGGCTTGACGAGGAGCTCGTTCGCGCCCGACTGGATGCCGAACGCGTAGTGGCTTCGCTCAAGCCGGTCGGAGGCGAGGAGGATCGGGAGGGCCACGAGGTTCGCCTGCGACTTGATGACCCGCGTCACGTCGAATCCGTCCATCCCCGGCAGGGCGACGTCCATCAGGACGAGATCGGCCGGCTCGCGAACGAGCGCCTCGAGAGCTTCCGGCCCGCTCCCCGCCTCCAGGACGCGGCAGGGGCCGATGCCGAGGCCCGCCTTCCAGGCCGCCCGCTCGGCGGGCGCGGAGGCGACGATCAGGACGGTCGGAGGCCGCGACGGGGCCTCCGGCGCGGCCGGAGGCGTCGGAGCCGGCCGCGCCGCCGCGGGACGGGGAGAGACGGAGGGGCGCGTCACCGGCGCCGAGGCGTCCGAAGGAGAGGGCCGGCGCGGCTTCTCCGGCGGGGCCGGGAGGACCACCGCTCCGAGTACCGACTCCAGCTGCGCCATGAGCGGGTCCTCGCCCCCGGGGTGCGGCACCGTCCCCTCGCGGGGCGTCGGCAGCCGGTCGGCGTTCGCGAGGTCGGCCTCGAGGTCGGCCGCCGTCGCGTACCTCTTCGCGGGGTCCTTCCGCAGCGCTTTCAGGACGATCGCGCGCAGGTCCGGCGAGACGTCGGCGAACTTCGGGAGGAGGTCGGGGACGGGGTCGTTGATCTGCATCATCGCGACCGCGATCGGGCTGTCGCCCGTGAACGGCAGCTGCCCCGTGAGGGCCTCGAACGCGATGATGCCGATGGAGTAGATGTCGGTCCGGGAGTCGACCGTCTTGCCGGACGCCTGCTCCGGCGACATGTACTGCGGCGTCCCGAGGATGATCGAGTCGAGCGTGAAGCCGCCGCCGAGGTTCCAGCGCGCGAGGCCGAAGTCGACGATGGCGACGGCGCCCTGCTCGTCGACGACGACGTTCTGGCTCTTCAGGTCGCGGTGGACGATGCCCAGCTCGTGGATCGCCGAGCAGCCGCGCGCGATCTGGCGGAGGATCGGCACCGCCCGCGCGGGCGGGAGCCGGCCCTCGTCGCGGATCATCGTCCAGAGGTCCTTCCCCGGGACGACCTCCATCGTGATGTAGGGGTACTCGCCGCTGATCCCGAAGTCGTACATACGGGCGACGTTCGGGTGCTTGATCTTCCGGTTCAGGTTGATCTCACGCTTGAAGCGCGCGAGGACGACCTCGTCCTCCTTGGCGATGTCGGGCGAGAGGACCTTGATCGCCACGACCTCGTCGAGCTCGAGGTCCTTCGCCTTGTAGACGATCCCGACGCCCCCCTGCCCGAGCGTCTCGATCCACTCGTAGCGGGGGACTCCCGCGAAGAACTTCCGGCGAACCTGGTCGGCTTTCATCGGGCGCGTCCGGCTCCCCGAGCATAGAGGGAATCGCGGACGGGATCGACGAGCGATCGCCCGTCCCGCGCGCCGGCGCCGCCGCGGCGGGGCGTCAGACGGCCCTCATCACCAGGCAGGCGTTCGTCCCCCCGAAGCCGAAGGAGTTCGAGAGGCCTGCGCGCACCCGGACCTCCCGGGCGACGTTCGGGGTGTAGTCGAGGTCGCACTCCGGGTCGGGCGTCGTGTAGTTGACCGTCGGCGGGAGGACCCCACGCCGGATCGCCAGCGCGAGGACGCCCGCCTCGTAGCCGCCGGCGGCGCCGAGGAGGTGCCCCGTCATCGACTTCGTCGAGGAGACGGGCACGGATCGAGCCCCCTCCCCGAAGAGCCGCTTCAGGGCGATCGTCTCGATCCTGTCCCCGTGCGGCGTCGAGGTCCCGTGCGCGTTGACGTAGCCGACCGCGGACGGCTCCATGCCGGCGTCCTTCAGCGCGTTGCGCATGACGCGGAACGGACCGTCGCCGTCGTCGGAGGGGGCCGAGATGTGGTGGGCGTCGCCCGACATGCCGTACCCGGCCACCTCGGCGTAGATGGCGGCGCCGCGCCGGACCGCGTGCCCCAGCTCCTCGAGGACGAGGATGCCGGCGCCCTCGCCGAGGACGAAGCCGTCGCGGTCGCGGTCCCAGGGACGGGAGGCCGCGGCCGGGTCGTCGTTCCGCGTCGAGAGCGCCCGCATTGCGGCGAAGCCGCCGACGGCGAGCGGCGAGACGACCGCCTCGGTCCCCCCCGAGATCATCGCGTCGGCGTCGCCGCGGCGGATGATGTTCACGGCGTCGCCGATGGCGTGGGCGGACGTGGCGCAGGCGGTCACCGTCGCCGTGTTCGGCCCCTTCGCGCCCGTCAGGATCGAGATCAGCCCCGAGGACATGTTCGCGATCAGCCCCGGGATGAAGAACGGGCTGATCCTCCGCGGCCCCTTCTCGAGGAGGACCTTGTGGGTCTCCTCGATGAGCGGCAGCCCCCCGATCCCCGAGCCGACGCAGACGCCGACGGCCTCGGCGTTCTCCTCCGTGATCGCGAGCCCCGACTCCGCGAGCGCCTCCTTCGCGGCGGCGACCGCGTAGTGGACGAACGTGTCGAACTTCTTGATCTCCTTCCGGTCGAGGAAGAGGGCCGGGTCGAATCCCTTCACCTCCCCCGCGATCCGGCAGGCGTAGTCCGCCGCGTCGAAGCGGGTGATGGCGCCGATTCCGGAACGCCCCGCGAGGAGGGCGTCCCAGTTCTCCTCCCGCGTGAGACCGACGGGCGAGACGAGGCCGATCCCCGTGACGACGACCCGGCGGCGTCCCCGGGCGTCGAGGTGGTCCATCCGGGCCGTCACCGGGGCTCAGGCGGGCTTGGCGTGGGACTCGATGTAGGTGACGGCGTCCTTGACCTTCTGGATCTTTTCGGCGTCCTCGTCCGGGATCTCGATGCCGAAGGCTTCCTCGAAGGCCATGACGAGCTCCACGGTGTCGAGCGAATCGGCGCCGAGGTCGTCGACGAAGCTCGCTTCGGCCTTGACCTCTTCGGCCTGGACCCCGAGCTGCTCGACGATGATGCTCTTGACCTTGTCCTCAATCGAGTTCGACATTCAACTCCTCCATCTTGTGGCGGAAACGGCTGGATTCTTACCGGCTTTCCCGCCGAATTCAAGCGCAGCCAAGCTCCTCTCCCGTCAGGGGATGAGGAGGCCGCCGCTGACGTTCAGGACCGTTCCGGTGACGTACGAGCCGAGGTCGGAGGCGAGGTAGAGGACGGCCCCCGCCACGTCCTCCCCCGTCCCGAGGCGTCCGAGGACGATCTTCTCCGCGAGCGCCTTCCTCTGATCCTCGGAAAGCGCGCCTGTCATGGCCGTCTCGACGTAGCCCGGCGCGACGGCGTTCACGGTGATCCCCCGCGACCCGATCTCGCGGGCGAGCGACATCGTGAAGCCGACGACGCCCGCCTTCGCGGCCGCGTAGTTCGCCTGGCCCGGGTTCCCCATCAGGCCGACGACGGAGCCGACGGTGATGATCCGCCCCGCGACCCGCTTCTTCATCATCAGCTTCACGGCCTCCTGCGAGACGAGGAAGACGCCGGTCAGGTCGGTGGCGATCACCCGGTCCCAGCTCTCCTTCGACATCCGCAGGAGGAGGCCGTCGTCGGTGATCCCGGCGTTGTTGACGAGGACGTCGAGCTTCCCGTGCCGCTCGACGATCCCCTTGAAGGCTGCGGTGACGGAGGCCGGATCGGAGACGTCGAGGCGGACGCTCTCGGCGGCTCCGCCCGCCTCCGCGATCGACGCGGCGACCGCGGCGGCCTTCTCCTCGCTGCGGGCGGCGACGAGGACCGTCGCCCCGGCGGCGGCGAGCCGTCGGGCGACCGCCTCGCCGATCCCCTGCGACGCCCCGGTGACGAGCGCGACTTTCCCCTCGAGCGTGATCACGTGCGGCATGAGTCCCCCTATTCCTCGATCAGGTCGGCGGCGGTCGCCCCGGCGGCGGCGAGGAACGCCTCGCCCGCCATCTCGAGCTGGACGCCCCGCTGGCCCGCCGACACGAAGAGGCGCGGCAGCGCCGCCGCCTCCTCGTGGACGTAGAGCGGCATCGCCTTCCGCATCCCGAACGGCGAGCAGCCCCCCTTCACGTAGCCCGTCGCCTTCTCCATCTCCTCGGGCGAGACCATCGCGACCGTCCGGTTGCCCGAGACGCGAGCGAGCTTCTTCAGCGAGAGACGCGTCCCGGTGGGGATCACCGCGGCCAGGAGGCCGGTCCGGTCCCCCTTCGCCACCAGCGTCTTCCAGACCTCGCCGGGAGGGACGCCGAGCTTCTCCGCGGCCTCCTCGGCGGTGAAGTCCGCCGCGGCGAACGTTCGGAGCGCGTAGACGGCCTTCCGCGCGTCGAGGACGCGGGTGGCGTTCGTCGTCGCCTTCGTGGTCATCCGGCGAGGAGCTTCCCGATCCCCTCGGCGTCCGACGTCGTCCGGACGGGCCAGTCTTTCGCGATCCGCTTCGCGAGGCCCGCGAGGACCGTGCCAGGGCCGACCTCGATCGCCCCTTCGGTGTCGCGCGACAGGCGCTGGACCGTCTCGACCCAGCGGACGGGCGAGCAGACCTGCCGGCGAAGCGACTCGCGCGCCTCGGCGCCGGAGAGGTTCGCGAGGACGTCGACGTTCGTGACGACCGGAACGGCGAGGTCGGAGAACGGCGCCGCGTCGAGGAACGGCCCGAGCTTCTCCTCGGCCGGCTTCATCAGCGCGCAGTGGAACGGGGCCGAAACCGGGAGCGGGAGGACCCGCTTCGCCCCCTTCTGGCGGAGGAGCTCGCCGGCCTTCGCGACGGCGTTCGTCGTCCCGGCGATGACCGTCTGCTCGGGCGAGTTGAAGTTCGCCGCCGAGACCGCCTCCCCCGTCGCCGACTCGACCTCGGCGCAGGCCTCGGCGACGAGGCCGCCGTCGAGTCCGAGCACGGCGCCCATCGCCCCCTCCCCCGCCGGGACTGCCTCCTGCATGAACGTCCCGCGCCGGTGGACGAGGACGACCGCCTCCTCGAGGGAGAGCGCCCCCGCCGCCACGAGCGCCGACCACTCCCCGAGGGAATGGCCCGCGAGCATCGTCGGCGTCAGGCCCCGCGCCTTCAGGACCTCGAAGACGGCGACGGAGTGGACGAGGATCGCCGGCTGCGTCACCGCGGTCCGCTTCAGCTCCTCGTCGGTCCCCTCGAACGAGACGCGCGAGATCGCGAGGCCGAACGGCGCGAGGGCGGCGTCGGCCCGCTCGTAGACGGCGCGCGCCTCGGGGAACGCGTTCACGAGGTCGCGGCCCATGCCGGCGACCTGCGAGCCCTGCCCGGGGAAGAGGAAGGAGAGCGAGCCCATTCCTACCACCTCACGAGCGCCGCGCCCCACGTGAGGCCGGCGCCGAATGCCGTGAACAGGATCAGGTCGCCGCGCTTGACGCGCCCGTCCCGCGCCGCTTCGTCGAGGGCGATCGGGATGGACGCCGCGCTCGTGTTCCCGTAGCGCTCGATGTTCACGATGCAGCGCTCCCGCGGGATCCCGAGCCGCTCGCCGACGGCCTGGATGATCCGGTCGTTGGCCTGGTGCGGGACCAGCCAGGAAACCTCTCCGGGCTCGAATCCGCTCTCGTTGAGGACGTCCTTGCAGACCTCCACCATCGAGCGGACCGCGAGCTTGAACGTCTCCCCGCCCATCATCTTGATGAACGGGAGACGCTCGGCGAGCGTCTCCGGGCGGGTCGGCGGGAACGAGGAGCCACCCCCCGGCATCTGGATGAAGCAGGCTCCCTCGCCGTCGCTCCGGATCGTCGAGGCGAGGACGCCCCGGTCCGACTTCGTGGCGCGCAGGATCGTCGCGCCCGCCCCGTCGCCGAAGAGGACACACGTCGCCCGGTCCGTGTAGTCGACGTAGCGCGTCAGGAACTCGGCGCCGACGAGCAGGACGTTCCTGGCCTTTCCCGCCTGGATCAGGCCGTCGGCGATGTGGAGGCCGTAGAGCCAGCCGGAGCAGCCGGCGTTCTGGTCCCATGCCGCGGCCTTCTTCGCCCCGAGCTTCTGCTGGACGAGACAGGCCATGGACGGGATCGGCTGGTCGGGGGTCACCGTCGCGATCAGGATCGCGTCGAGGTCCTTCGCCTGGAGCCACGCCGCCTCGAGCGCCTGCTTCGCGGCCTCCACGCAGAAGTCCGAGAGGACCTCGCCCTCGGCGGCCTGGTGGCGCTCCCGGATACCGGTCCGGGTGGTGATCCACTCGTCGGTCGTCTCGACGAGCGTCTCCAGGTCGGCGTTCGTCAGGAGCTTCGCGGGTACGGCCCGGCCCGTGCCGGCGATCGCGGCGTGGAACATCTCCCGTCTCCTCTCTTCAGCGTGCGGCCAGGGGCGCCAGCTCGCGGGCCTTCGCGCGGATCTTTTCGGGGATTCTGCGCCTGGCGAACTCGTGAAGGGCCTTGACCCCGTTCCGGACCGCCCGGGCGTTCGAGCTGCCGTGCCCGATCAGGACGGCCCCCTTCACGCCGAGCAGCGGCGCCCCGCCGTACTCGGTGTAGTCGAGCCGCTTCTTGAAGGACCGGAACGCGTCGCGCGAGAGGAGGAACCCCATGGAGGCCTGCAGGCTCCGGGTGACCTCCTGCTTCAGCGCTTCCTCGACGAGCCGCGCAAGGCTCTCGGACGCCTTCAACACGACGTTCCCGGTGAAGCCGTCGGTGACGATCACGTCGACGTCGACGTTCCCGCCGTAGACGTCGCGCCCCTCGCAGTTCCCCACGAAGTTCAGGCCCGACTTCCGCAGGAGGCCGAAGACCTCCCGCGTCGTCCCGGTCCCCTTCTCCTCCTCCTCCCCGACGGAGAGGAGGCCGATCTTCGGCCTCGAGATGCCGAGGACCTCCTGGGCGTAGAAGTGACCCATCAGCGCGAACTCGCGGTAGTGCTCCACGCGGCACGAGACGTTCGCGCCGACGTCGAGGAGGAGTCTCCTGCGCCCGAGACCCGGGAGGACCGCACCGAGGGCGGGACGGTCGATCCCCTCGATCACGCCGAGGACGGAGCGGGCCGTGACCATCGCGGCGCCGGTGTGACCGGCCGTGAAGAAGCCCTCCGCCCGGCCGTCGCGGACGAGCTCGGCTCCGACGCGGATCGAGGCGCGGGGCTTCCGGCGGAGCGCCGTCGTCGAAGGCTCGTCGAACCCGACGACCTCCTCCGCGTCGACGAGGTCGATCCGGCTCCCCCGGTAGCTCGTCGCCGAGAGGATGGGCTCCAGCTCGCGCCGGCGCCCCACGAGGAGAAGGTCGAGGCCGAAGTCGACGGCGGCCGCGACGGCTCCTTCAACGGTGGCACGGGGGGCGTTGTCTCCCCCCATGGCGTCGACGGCGAGGGTCATTCAGGACGCGACCGGAACGGCCGCGATCAGCTCTTCTGGGCGCCGGCGGAGACTTCCCGTCCGCGGTAGTGGCCGCACTCGGGGCAGACGCGGTGGGGGGTCTTGGTCGCGCCGCAGCTGGCGCACTTGGAGAGGCCCGGCTCCTGGAGGAAGTCGTGTGCCCTCCGCATGTCGCGGCGGGTCTTGCTGTGACGGTGCTTCGGATTCGGCATGGCAGTTCACCTCTCGGGATCGTTTCGTGTCGGGGGGCGCATCGGGGCGTCGTCGCCTTCGGCGGCCTAGGACAGGAGCGACTTGAGCTTCGCGAGCCTCTCGTCACCCTCTTCTCGGCAGTCGCACGGGGCGACGTTCCGGTCGGCGCCGCAGTTGGGGCAGAGCCCCTTGCACTCGGGCCGGCAGAGCGGCTTCAGGGGTATCTCCAGCTGGAGCATCTCTTCGACGAGCGGGTCGAACGGGACGATGAAGTCCTCGTACCAGACGACTTCGAGGTCGGTCGCGGTGAGCTCCGTCTCCTCCGCGGTCGGCCGCCGGTGAGCCGGCGCGAAGACCCAGGAGACGTCCCCCCTGCTCGCGAACGGAACCGGCGCGAGACAGCGCGAGCAGACCGCCTGCCCTGAGACGGCGAGCTCGCCGCTCAGGACGAACCCGGGCTCGGCCTTCTGGAGGGTGCCCGAGAACTCAACCGGCTCGAGCGAAAGCAGCTCGGGCCGCTCGAGGCGTCCCACGGGGACCTCGAGGCGGTGAGAAAGAGCCACGGGCGCCTCCAGCGCCTCTTCCAGATTCAGTTCCATCTCGACCCCTCCTCGTGGAGGGTCGGCGAGTGTAGCACGCGCCTCCGACGGGCCGTTCCGCTCCGGACGACGCCCCTCCGGGACCGGCGGACCGCGCTGGTCGCGCGGTACCATGCCCTGAATGCGCATCGCCGTCGACGCCCGCTCGCTCGCCGGGGCGAGAACCGGCGTCGGCCGGACGCTCGAAGGGCTCTACGACGCGCTCCTCCGCCTCTTCCCGGGCGACTCCGCCGTCTTCCTCTCCCCCCGGTCGGTCACCCTCCCCCCCCTCCTCGAGGGACGGGTCGAGGTCGTCCCGCCCGCCCGCCCCCGCCTTCCGGGAACCCTCTGGCTCCAGACGGTCGCCCCGCTCGCGGCCCGCCGGGCCGGGGCGGACGTCTTCCACGGCCCGCTCGGGGTCCTGCCCCTCGCCTCCGCCCTTCCCGGAGTCGCCACCGTCCACGACCTGACGCCGATCCTCTTCCCCGAGTGGCACGACCGGAAGAACGTCGCCGGCTTCGCCCCGCTCCTTCCCGGAACGGTCCGGAGGGCGCGGGCCCTCGTCTGCGTCTCCCGCTCGACCCGGGACGACCTCCTCCTCGCCCTTCCGGAATCGGGCGGAAAGGCGCATGTCGTCCCGAACGGCCTCGTCCCTCCCCCGGCCGGCTCCGCGACGGCGCCGTGCCGCGCGCGCCCCTACGTCCTCTCGATCGGGACCCTCGAGCCGCGGAAGAACCACGAGCGTCTCGTCGCCGCGATGGAGTCGATCTGGGACCGGCGCCCCGACTTCCCGGACCTCGTCCTCGCCGGAGGGGACGGGTGGGGGATGCCTTTCTTCCGCGACCGCCTTCGCCGCTCGCGCCACGCGGCCCGGATCGAGGCGCCCGGCTGGGTCTCGCCGGAGTCCGCCGCGGGGCTCCTCCGCTCGGCGCGCGTCTTCGCCTACCCGAGCCTCTACGAGGGGTTCGGCCTCCCGGCCCTGGAGGCGATGGCCGAGGGGGTCCCGGTCGTCGCCTCGTCGTCCTCGTCTCTTCCCGAGGTCGTCGGCGACGCCGGCCTCCTCCCCGACCCGGCCGACGTCCGCGCGATCGCGGCCGCGCTCGAGCGGGCCTGCGACGACGACGCCTTCCGCGAGGAGGCCGCGCGCCGCGGGCGCGACCGGGCGCGGCTCTTCACGTGGGAGGCCGCCGCACGACGGACCCGGGAGCTCTTCGAGGAGGCCCTCGCTTGAAGCGCCTGCGGGTCGCGCTCGACGCGCGCAAGCTCCGCGACTTCGGCATCGGCACCTACGTCCGCGGGCTCCTCGGGGCCGCCTCCGCCCGGGGGGAGCACGACCTCGTCGCGCTCGTGAGGCCCGCCGACGCGGCGCTCCTCCCGCCCGGCGTGGAGGCGGTGCCGTGCGAGGCGAGGGAGTACTCGCTCACGGAGCCGGCCGCCGTCCGGCGGGCCCTCGCGCGGACGCGCTTCGACGTCTTCCACGCCCCGCACTACGTCGTCCCGCTCTTCCCGCCGGCCGCGACCGTCGTGACGATCCACGACCTGATCCACCTGAAGCGGCCCGAGCACGCGACGCTCCCCAAGCGGCTCTACGCGACGACGATGCTCCGGCGGGCCCTGCGCGCGGCCCGAGTCGTCCTCACGGTCTCAGAGGCGGTCCGGCGCGACCTCGCGGCGTTCGCACCCGCGCGCGCGGCGAAGGTCCGCGCCGTCCCGAACGGGATCGGGCCGCGCTTCCTCGCCCCGGTCGACGCGGAGGCGATCGAGCGCGTGCGACGCGCGCGCGGACTGGACGCGCCGTACGTCCTCTTCCTCGGGAACGACAAGCCTCACAAGAACCTCCCGGGCCTCCTCGAGGCGTTCGTCCGGCTCGAGGAGCACGGACTCCCCCACCGGCTCGTCCTCGCCGGCGGCGCGCCGGAGCGTCGCGGGGCGCGGCGGGCCGCCGCCTCCTCCGCCGGGATCGAGGACCGCCTCGTCGACCTCGGCGTCGTCCCCGACGAGGACGTCGTCCCCCTCCTCGCGGGAGCCTCCGCCCTCGCGATGCCGTCCTTCCTCGAGGGGTTCGGCCTTCCGGTCCTGGAGGCGCAGGCCGTCGGGACGCCGGTCGTCTGCTCGGACCGGGGCGGCCTCCCCGAGGCGGGAGGCGACGCGGCCCTCTACGCCGACGTGGACGACCCGGCCGCGCTCGCCGAGACGCTCCGGAACCTCCTGTCCGACTCCGCGCTCTCCGCGCGTCTCTCGGCGCGGGGGCGCGAGCGCGCCCGCCTCTTCACCTGGGAGGCGACGTTCGAGAAAGTCGCCGCGGCGTGGCGGGACGCGGCGGAGGGTGCGTGAAGGTCGCGCTCGTCCACGACTGGCTGACCGGCACGCGCGGAGGGGAGAAGGTCCTGCGCGAGCTGGCGCGCCTCTTCCCCGGGGCGCCGCTCTTCACGCTCTTCCACTTCCCCGGGTCGGTCCCGCCGGAGGTGGAGGCGCGGGAGGTGAGGACGACCTGGCTCCAGCGCGTCGTCTCCCCCCGGCGCGACTACCGCTCGCTCCTCCCGGTCTACTTCCTGGCCTGCGAGAGGTGGGACCTCTCCGGCTTCGACCTCGTCCTCTCCACCTCCCACTGCGTCGCCAAGGCCGCGAAGCGCGGCCCGCGCGCGTTCCACCTCTGCTACTGCCACACTCCCGTCCGCTATCTCCACGACCAGTTCGACGACTACCTGCGAGGCCGCGGAACGCTCGCGCGGGGAGCGGCGCGCCTCGTCCGCGCGCCTCTCCGCGCGCGTGACGTGGCGACGGTGCCGCGCGTCGACGCGTTCCTCGCGAACTCCGAGAACGTCCGGGAGCGGATCGCGCGCCTCTACGGGCGGACGTCGCGCGTCGTCCCGGCGCCGGTCGACGACCGCTTCTACACCCCGGCGCCTCGCGAGCGCCGCGGCCTCCTCGTCGTCTCGGCGCTCGCGCCGTACAAGCGCGTCGACGACGCCCTTGCGGCCTCGGCTCGGCTCGGCCTCCCGCTCACCGTCGCCGGCTTCGGACCGGAGGAGCGGCGCCTCCGCGCCCTCGCCGGGGCGAACGTGACGTTCGCCGGCTCGCCGTCCGACGAGGAGCTCCGCGAGCTCTACCGCTCGGCCGAGCTCGTCCTGATGCCGGGCGAGGAGGACTTCGGGATCGTCCCCCTCGAGGCGCAGGCCTGCGCGACGCCCGTCGTCGCGCTCGGGAAGGGGGGCGCTCTCGAGACGATCCTCGACGGCGTCACCGGGGTCCTCTACCCTTCTCCCGGGCCCGAGCCGCTCGCGAAAGCGATCGACCTCGCCCGCGGCACTCGCTTCGACGGCGAGCGTCTCGTCGCGAACGCCGCGCGCTTTTCCGAGGCGGCGTTCCGGACCCGGTTCCTCGACGCCGCCCGCGAAGCCCTCTTCGCGGCGGGGCGGTCCGACCTCGCGGACGGGCTCCCCCGCGCCGAACCGTAGAATCCGCCCGGTGACCGCGTGATCCAGAACCAGGCCCGGCGGCTCCGAGCGACCTTCCTCGCGTCCGACGTCGCGGCCACGTGCGCGGCGCTCCTGGCCGCCTACGTCATCCGGTTCGAGACCGTCTGGCCGACGCCGCTCGGCGTCCAGCCGTTCGCGAACTACCTCGGCCTCCTCCCGGTCCTCGCGATCCTCTGGCCCGTCGTCTTCTACTTCCACCGCCTCTACCCGCTCCGCAGGGACCGTTCTTTCGTCGACGAGGCTCTCGCGGTCCTCATCGCCGCCTCGCTCGCGACCCTCCTCCTCGTCGGGCTCCTCTCCTTCTCCCGCGCCTTCTCGCTGCCACGGACGCTCCTCGTCCTCTTCCTCGGCCTGGACGTCCTCTTCGTCTCGCTCGGCCGTTTCGCGATCTGGCGCTACCTCGAGAAGGTCTGGAGCGCCGGCGTCGGGGTCCGCCGGGCGCTCGTCGTCGGCGCCGGCGAGGCGGGGCGCGCCGTGGCGGACAAGCTCCTCGACCACCCCGCGGCCGGCATCAAGCCGGTCGGCTTCGCCGACGACGACCCGGAGCGGAGGGACGCCGAGCACCGCGGGCTGCGCGTTCTCGGAACGACGGCCGACGTCCGCGCGCTACTCGAGTCGCACCAGGTCGACACGCTCTTCCTCGCCCTCCCGGTCGACGCCTACCGGACGATGCTCCGGATCCTGAAGGACGTCGGCAACGAGATGGTCGACCTCCGGTTCGTCCCCGACCTCTTCCAGTTCGTCACGTTCAAGGCGGGGGTCGAGGACTTCGACGGCCTGCCGGTCATCAACCTCACGCAGCGCCCGCTCGAGGGGTGGAACTCGCTCGTGAAGCGTTCGATCGACGTCGTCCTCTCCGCGGGGGGGCTCGTCGGCCTGTCGGTCCTCCTCCCGTTCGTCGCCCTCGCGATCTGGCTCGAGGACCGGGGCCCGGTCTTCTACACGCAGGAGCGGATGGGGCTGGACGGCCGGCTCTTCCGCATCCTGAAGTTCCGGTCGATGCGCGTCGGCGCCGAGGACGCGACCGGAGCGGTCTGGGCGCGCGAGGGCGACTCGCGAAGGACGCGCGTCGGAGCGTTCCTCAGGAGCACCTCGCTCGACGAGGTGCCCCAGCTCGTGAACATCCTCCGGGGCGACATGTCGCTCGTCGGCCCGCGTCCCGAGCGCCCCGAGTTCGTCCGCGAGTTCAAGGAGACGTACCCGCAGTACATGCTCCGGCACCGCGTGAAGGCGGGCCTCACGGGCTGGGCGCAGGTGCACGGCTGGCGCGGGAACACGAGCCTTTCGAAGAGGATCGAGTACGACCTCTACTACATCGAGAACTGGAGCCTCGCCCTCGACCTCCGCATCCTCTGGCTCACCGCGACCCGCAGCTTCCGCGACGAGAACGCCTACTGACGCCCGGGTGCCGGGCTACTTCTCCCGGAGCCGGATCGTCCCCTTGTAGGTCTCGGCCACGAGGCGCGGCCCGGATCGCGTCTCCTCGACCTCCGCGACGAGCCGGCCGCGCCGGCCGATCTCCTCGTCGAGGGCGACGCGGGAGCCCTTCGGGAGGAGGAGCTCGATCTCGCCCTTGTAGGTCTCGACGCTCAGGTCCCCGGCGACCTGTTCGAGCTCGGCCCGGACGTCGCCTTTGTAGGTCTCCACGTCGAGGCGGCCCGAGAGCCCGGTGAGGCGCGCGACCCCCTTGTAGGTTTCGATCGAGACGTCCCCGCCGAGCCCCTCGACCGAGATGCGCGACTTGTAGTCGTCGAGGTCGAGCGTCGCGCCCCGCGGGACGCGGATGTCGTACTCGACGAACGGCCGGGACGAGCAGTCGTCCCGGAAGGAGAACCAGATCTTCGGAAGGTCGTCGTAGTCGGAGACGACGTGCACCTCGCGGCCGCCCCCTTCGATCCGAACCTTCGTCCGCTCGACGAGCTCGGCCGCGCGGTCGCACTCGCCGTCGGGCCTGACGACCGCGCGGATCGACGCCTCCGCGCGGTCCCAGACGGCGACCGACACCCGTCCCTTGTACGTGTCGATCTCGAGCCGGCCGTCCGCCGCCAGCGGCAGCGTCTTCTCGACGACCTTCGAGGCGGGCTCGGCAGCTGCGGCGGAGCCGGCGGCGAGGAACGAGAGGGCGAGGACGACGGGAGCGGATCGGCGCATGGGGCCTCCTCGGGAGTTCGTTCTCCGTCGGATACGGAGAACCCGCCGCCCCGGTTCCGGCCTCAGCCGGGGGAACGCGCCGCGCGCGCCTCGCGCAGGAGCGTCGCGAGGCGTTCCGCCTCGGTCGGAGAGGTCGGCCGCCCTCCGAACGACTCGGCGACATAGGCCCGGACGATCTCGCGGGAGGGTCCGCCCACGCCGAGACGATCCGCCGCCGAGAGCGTCTCCGAAGGCGCCGAGGCGGGCGTCAAGGCGCCGCCCCGCCGGCGGAGGAGCCGCTGGAGCCGGCGGTAGGCCGCCGAGGCGGGCGGGAGTCCTCGCGTGCCGAAGCCTCCGCCGCCTCGGGCGAGCCTCGCGAGGAGGAGGACGAGCGCGGCGAGCGCCGCCGCGACGACGACACCGAGCAGGAGACGGCCCGGTCCATCCCCCTTCGCGATCGAGGAGGCGGCCCGCGCGAAGGCCCGCGCCTTCTCCTCCGCTGCCGCGATCGCCTCGCGGACGGTCGTCGCGATCGAGGCCTGGTCGGCCTGGGCGAAACCGAGGATCCAGCGGCCGTAGAGGAACTCGAGGTTCCCGAAGAACTGGCCCACGCTCCTCACGACGTCGAGGCGCGTCACCTGCGGTCTCCCGGAGGCGGGCGTCGGGTCGAAGGAGACCCAGCCCCGCTCGGGGCCGCACCACGCCTCCAGCCAGGCGTGCGCCTCCCGGCCGCGGACGAGGTAGTAGGAGCCGAACGGTCCCCGCTCGCCTCCGGCGAAGCCGGTCACGAGCCGCGTCGGGATGCCGTGCTCGCGCAGGACGAGCGCCATCGCCGTCGCGAACGTCTCGCAGTGCCCCGATCGCCGGCTCGTCAGGAACTCCTCGACGGCGGAGGGGCCCCAGCGCGCCGAGTCGAGCGTGTAGAAGAAGCGGGTCGCGAGGTGCTCCTCGATCCGCCGCGCGAAGAGCCACGGGTCGGCGCGCGGGTCGATCCCGGCCGCGACCTCCCGGCCCCAGTCCCGGATCGTCGCCGACCCGACCGGACGCGTCGCCTCGTCCCCGGGCTCGGGCGGCGTCCTGTCGACCAGGGGCTCGGCCGCCGAGAGGACCTCGAAGCGCATCAGCGGCGGCGGCTCCACGGTGAGGCGGAAGTTCCCATCATCGTCCCTCACGAGCGGGACGACGCCCCAGCGGCGCACGAGCTCGGGAGAGGCGGACGCCGAGAGGGCCGTGACCGGGTACGGCAGGAACCGGATGCCGAGCGGCGCCACCTCGAGAGAGAGGCGATGCGTCGGCTCCGGCCGGGGGCCTCCCCACGGGCGAAGGGAGAGGCGATTCCCCTCGCGCAACGCCACGACGCGCCCGCGATCGGCCGGCGGCCGCCAGACCCCATCCGTGAAGCGCGTGTGCGCCAGGAGGCGTATCCGAAGGAACCGCGGATCCTCGACGAGCGGTCCCTCCTCGACCACGACCCGCAGGAAGACCCTCTCGTTCTGGCGGAGCCGTCCGTAGAGGTTCGTGTCGACGGTATCGGAGAAGCCGCTCTCCCCGGAGTCTCCCCCCGGCAGCCCCTGGATGTACGACGTCTTCAGCCGCGGGAAGAGGACGAACATCGGGATCGCGAGCGCGAACGCGGCGCCGAGCGAGGCCGCGACCGCGCGCCGGGAGGGGATCTCCCGGGCGCGTGTGTCGCGCCGCCACTCGTCCGGGGCGGCCGAGAGGTCCCTCCAGAGCGCCCACCGCGACAGGAGCGGCCACGCCACCGCCGCGTAGCCGCCGAGGAAGAGGAGGATCGTCGAATGCGTCGACGTCGCCATCGAGGCGACCAGGAGGAACGTTGCGAGGACGAGGGAGACCGAGAAGTCACGCTCCCTCTTGATCGACGCGAGCTTCAGGACGGCCGTGAAGAGGAGGATGTGGAGCGCCGTCCGGAGGAGCGAACGCCCCCCGAAGCGGACGCCGAACCAGAAGAGGGCGAAGTAGGCGACGCCGGCGAGGTTCAGCCAGCGGTCCGCGAGACAGGGGACGCGCCCCGCCTTCACGAACGCGAGGACGACTCCGAGCGCGGCGAGGTAGACGAGGAGCACGGCGGGCGGCAACGCCCCCGTGAACGCGAGCGGGATCGGAGCGAGCGCGGAGAGGAGGCCGACGGCCAGTATCCTCTCCCGCCGGAACGGGAGGAGCGCCGGGTCGGGGCGCGGCTTCTTCGCCATCGGTCAGCCCCTCGCCCGCACGTGGTAGAGCGTCGTTCCGGCGGGGAGCGAGAGCGGGAGCGGGGCTTCGGCCCCCGGCGCGACGAGCGCGAGCGCCGTCAGGAGGGTCGTCCGGTGGAACGGGCCGCTCGCGGGCGGCGCGAACGTCCCGCCGCAGAGGAGGCCGACCTTCTCCCCCCGCGCGAGCATCGTCAGGACGAGGCCGGTCGCGCGCCGGACAGCCTCCTCGAACGCCGCGTCCCAGGAGGGCCCGGCCGACGCGGGGCGGAACGTGTCGAGGTGGACGACGACCTCGCCGCCCAGCTCCGAGGCCCGCTCCTTGATGATCGGCCTCCCCTGCCGCGCCGTCTGGGGCCAGTGGATGTCCCGCGGGTCGTCCCCCGGCACCGCCTCGCGGAGCTTCAGGACCTCCG
>JAKPXO010000042.1 GCA_029567505.1 Acidobacteriota bacterium | reverse complement strand
CCCCCACCTCGTCGAGGAAGAGCGTCCCGCCGGAGGCCTCCTCGAAGCGCCCCGCGCGCGCCTGGTCGGCTCCCGTGAAGGCCCCCTTCTCCGCGCCGAAGAGCTCGCTCTCGGCGAGCGTCTCGGGGAGCGCCGCGGCGTTCACCGCGACGAAGGGTCCCTTCGCGCGGGGTGAGCGGGCATGGAGACGGCGCGCGACGAGCTCCTTGCCGACGCCCGACTCGCCGGTCACGAGGACGGCGACGTCCCGCGGCGCGACGCGATCGACGAGGTCGAGGAGCTCCCTCATCGCCGGGTCGGCCGTCACGATCTCGCCGTCGTCCTCGCGCGGCAGGAGGCTCGCGACGAGGTCGACGAGCGCCTCCGGCGACGGGAGCGGCTTCGCGATGTAGTCGGCGGCGCCGAGCCGGACCGCCTCCACCGCCTCCGGGATCGAACCGTGCGCGGTCAGGACGACGACCGGAGGCGGCGAGGTGCGCGCGCGGACGCGGCGCAGGAGCTCGAGGCCGTCGACCGCCGGCATCCTCCGGTCGGTCAGGACGAGGTCGTACGTCGTCCTCTCCAGGAAGGCGAGCGCCTCGGCGCCGTCCCGCGCCTCGGTGACTCCGTGACCGGCCCCCTCGAGGATGTCGCGCAGGAGCGCGCGGAACGACGGCTCGTCGTCGACGACGAGGAGGCGCGCCACGTCAGGCCCCCTCTCCGGGCAGCGCGAGCGTCGCGACGCAGCCGCCGTCCGGCCGCGGCGCGAGTGAGGCGGTGCCGCCGTTCGCCGCTGCCAGCGAGCGGACGATGGCCAGCCCGAGGCCGGTCCCTTCGGGGCGGGAGGTCACGTACGGCTCGAAGGCGCTCGCCGGATCGAGGTCGAGGCCCGGCCCGCGGTCCGCGACCTCGACGAGGGCCCGGCCCCCTTCCGCGCGGACCGTCACCTCGAGCGTCCCGTTCGGGTCGAACGCGCGGGCGTTCGCGAGGAGCTCCTCCAGGATCGTCTCGACGTGCTCGCGGTCCGCGCGCGCCGGGACCGCGCGGTCGGCGCGGACCGCCACCCCCGCCGCGGTCCCCTCGACGCCGCGCGAGGCGACCTCGCGGGCGAGAGCGGCGAGGTCGAAGGTGGCCGGCTGCGGATCGGGCGGGCGCGCGAAGTCGAGGAGCCGGGAGAGGATCGTCTCCATCCGCTCGCTCGCCGTCACGATCCGCACGACGCGCTCCCGCTCGCCCTCCGGCACGCGACCGTCGAGGAGCTGCGCCGTCCCTTTCACCACTGCGAGCGGGTTCCGCAGGCGATGCGCGAGGCCGGCTCCCGCCCGCGCGACGGTGGCGAGACGCTGACCTTCGGCCTCGGCCGCCTCCCTCCTCTCGCGCTCGGCGAGGCCCCGGGCGGCGACGAGCGCGAGGCCGACGAGGGCCAGCGCCGCGGCCCCGCCGCCGGCAAGGACGAGCCCGGCGAGGGCCGGCTCGCGCCCCAGCGCGGGCGCCGGCCGCAGCCGAAGCCGGATCGGCGGCATTCCCCGCCCCGCACCCGCCCCCGGACCTCGCCCGCCCATGAAGCCGCCCCCGGAGCCCGGCTCCGCCCCGAGCAGGGCGGGCCTCCACTCGCGCCCGAGCGCCGCGGTCACCTCGTAGCCGTCCACGGAGTCCGCCCCCGCGCTCGCCAGGACGCCGCCGGGACCGATGACCGCGGCCCCATCGACGGACTTCGCGTTGCGGGAAAGGAACTCCTCGAGGACCGTCGTCGCCTCCTCGGGCGTTGCGCCCCGCAGGCTCGCCTCGAGCTCGTGCGCCGCCCGCGAGAGGACGCCGTCGCGCACCGCCGCATCCCGCTGCCGCAGCGTCCGCGACGCGAGGCCGGCCGTTCCGAGGAGAGCCGACGCGAAGACGACGGAGAGGACGACGATCCAGACCGCCGTGCGGTTGGAGCGGATCACGCCGTCATCGTACGGGAGTCCGGCCCGGCCGGCGAGGCGGCGGCCCGTCCGCGCCGCTAGAATCCCCGCGAATCCCACGATTCGCGAGGAGGAACCGATGCCCGGTATCTACAAGAAGGTCGAGCTCGTCGGAACGTCGCCCGTCAGCTTCGCGGAGGCGGTCAAGGCCGCCGTCGAGGAAGCGTCGAAGACGGTCCGGCACATGGACTGGTTCGAGGTCGTCGAGCAGCGCGGGCGCGTCCACGACGGAAAGGTCGCCGAGTTCCAGGTGACGATCCGCGTCGGCTTCAAGCTCGAGCGCTGAGCCTGGCGGGGCGGACCGGGAGGCCCGCCCCGGCCTCTCAGCCGTGGAACGGCCGGCCGGTCCGCGCCGCCTCGAGGAGGAGCGGGGCCGGCGTGAAGCGCTTGCCGCAGAGCGTCCGCAGGCGCTCCATCCTCGCGACGACTTCCGCCGCGCCGACCGCGTCGACCCAGCGGAACGGCCCACCCCGAAACGGAGGAAAGCCGAGGCCCAGGACCGCCCCCGCGTCCGCGTCGCGCGGAGACGCGACGACCCCTTCCTGCAGGCACCAGGCCGCCTCGTTGACCATGAGGAGGACGAGCCGGTCGACGAGGTCGGCGGCGCGCATCGGCTTCCGCTCCGTCCCGCCGAAGTGCGCGTAAACGTCGCGGTCGACCTCCTTTCGCCCGCCGGGCCGGGTGGAGGGTCCGTACCGGTAGAAGCCCTTCCCGTTCTTCCGGCCGCGATAGCCCGCGTCGAAGAGCCTCCCGAACGTCGCCGACGGCGCTGCGCCCCGCGCGGCGAAGGCCTTCCCGAGGTCACGCGAGACGTGGGCCGCGACGTCGATCCCGACCTCGTCGAGGAGGGCGACGGGGCCGACCGGGAAGCCGAAGTCGAGGAGCGCCGCGTCGAGGTCCGGGATCGCCGCCCCTTCGTCGAGAAGGACGACGGCCTCGTTGACGAACGGGCCGAGGATCCGCGTCGTGTAGAAGCCCGGCCCGTCCTTCACGACGATGACCGTCTTCCCCTGCGCCACGCCGAACGCCCGCGCCGTCGCCACCGCCCACGGGGCGGCTCCCTTCGGGACGACGACCTCGAGGAGCGGCATCTTCGGGACGGGCGAGAAGTAGTGCATCCCGACGACCCGCTCCGGACGCCGCGCCCCTCTCGCGATCTCGCCGATCGGCAGCGCCGACGTGTTGCTCGCGAAGACGGCGTCGGGCGCGAGGACCGCCTCCGCCTCGGCGAGGACCTTCCTCTTCAGCGCGAGGTCCTCGAAGACGGCCTCGATGACGAGGTCGCAGCCGGCGAGCTCCTCGAGCCTCGTCGTCGGCTTCAGCGCCAGCCAGCGGCGGTCGCGCTCGAGGCGCGTCAGTGCCGCGGAGCGGAGCCGCCGGTCGAGCCCCTTCCGCAGGCTCCTCGCGGCCCGGGTGAGCCCCTCCTCCGAGACGTCCTTCAGGACGACCGGCGCGAGCGGAAGCGACACGGCCGCGATCCCCTCCCCCATCAGCCCGGCGCCGAGGACGCCGAGCCGCTTCACGGGGCGCGGCGCCGGAGAGCCCTTCGGCGCCTTCTTCAGCGCCGTCATCGCGTCGAAGAGCCGGACGAGGTTCTTCGCCCCCTCGCTCGCGGCGAGGCGACCGAAGCGGACCGCCTCCTCCTCGAGCCCCGCGGCAAGGCCGTCGGCGAGCCCCTTCTCGATGCAGGCGAGGATCTCGAGCGGCGCCGCGTAGAGGCCGCGTGTCTTCCGCAGGACCTCCGCCCGCGCCTTCCCGATCGCCCAGGCGCGAAGGGGCGGCAGGGCGAGCGGCGTCTCGGCGATCGGCCGCCTGTCGGTCGGCGGCCTCAGCGTCCCCTTCGCGAGCGCGAGCGCGGCCTTCGCGGCCGTCTCGAGGAGGCCCCCGGGCGAGGTGAGCGCGTCGACGAGGCCGCATCGGTACGCCTGCGCGGCGCGGAGACGCCGGCCGGTCAGGAGCATCGGGAGCGCCCGCTGGAGGCCGATCCGGCGCGGCAGGCGCTGCGTCCCGCCCGCGGCCGGGAGGAGCCCGAGCATCACCTCCGGGAGGCCGAGGACGGTCTTCGGGTCGTCCGTCGCGAGGCGGTAGCGGCAGGCGAGGGCGACCTCGAGGCCGCCCCCGAGGGCCGCGCCGTGGATCGCCGCGACGAACGGCTTCCGGCTCTCCTCCACGCGGTCGAGCCAGGCGTGCGCGCCGCGCGAGATCGACTCGGCCTCCGCGGCGCCCATCGCGAGGACCTCGTCCAGGTCGGCCCCCGCGATGAAGCCGTCGGGCTTGGCGCTCGCGAGGACGCAGGCGACCACCGCGTCGTCCTCCCGGATCTCCCTCATGAGCGGGCCGGCTTCGTCGAGGAGGCCGGACGAGAGGACGTTCACGGGCCTTCCCGGCGTGTCGAACAGGAGGACGGCGACGCCGTCTGGACGCTTCTTCAGCGAGAGGCTTCTCATCGCGCGAGCACCATCGCGTGGCCGAGGGCGCCCGCCGCGCACGTCGTCACGACGCCGAGCTCGGCCCCCTCGCGCTCCATCCGCTCGACGCACGTCGTCAGGAGGCGCGCGCCCGTCGCTCCGAACGGGTGCCCGAGGGCCAGCGAGCCTCCCCAGGCGTTGACCCGTTTCGGGTCGATCTTCCCGACCGCCTTCGCGCGGCCGAGCCGCTCCCGGCAGAACCGCTCGTCGGCGAGGAGCTTCAGGAACGCGAGGACCGGCGCGGCGAAGGCCTCGTGCACCTCCCAGACGACGACCTCGCCGGCCGAGACGCCGGCCTTATCGAGCGCCTTCGCGACGGCGGCGACGGGCCCGAGGAGGAGCTCCTCGAGCGGCTCCATCGCGACGAGCGAGGTCGCCGCGACCCGTGCCCGCGGCGCGAGGCCGAGCCTCTCCGCCGCCTCCGCGCTCGCGAGGAGGCAGGCGGCCGCGCCGTCGGTCAGGAAGGAGCTGTTCCCCGCCGTGACGGTGCCGAACGCGCGGTCGAAGGCCGGGGGGATCGCGCCGAGCTTCGCGAGCGTCGTGTCGCCGCGGATGCCGTCGTCGGTTCCGATCGAAGCGAACGACGGCGGCACCCGCGCCGGGACGACCTGGTCGACGTAGAGCCCCGCCTTCGTCGCCGCTGCCGCCTTCCGGTGGGACCGGAGCGCCCATCGGTCCTGCGCCTCTCGCGTCAGAAAGAGCCGCTTCGCGAGGCGCTCGGCGCTCTGCCCCATCGTCTGCCCCGTCGAGAACTCGGCGATCGCGGGCGTGTCGGGGGCGAGGTCCTTCAGCGAGAGCCCCTGCAGGAGCTTCACCCAGTCGAGGACCCCCTTCGCCTTCTGAGATCGGATGAGGCGCTTTCGAACCTCGCGTCCGAAACGGATCGGCGCGTCGGAGAGAGTCTCGGCTCCCCCCGCGATGACGACGTCGGCCGCGCCGCTCGCGATCGCCTCGACGGCTCCGGAGACCGCGACGTTCGAGGAGGCGCAGGCGGCGGTGACGGTGAACGCGGGGCACGACGCCGGCAGCCCCGCGGCGAGCGCCGACTCGCGGGCGAGGTTCGTCGTCCGCGGGTCGGCCAGGACGGTGCCCATCACGACGCGGTCGACGGCGGCGGGATCGAGGCCCGTCCGGTCGAGGAGGCCTCGGAGCGCCATCGCCCCGAGCTCGTAGGCCATCACGTCGGCGAACGCGGCCCCGGCGCGGAGGAAGGGGGTCCGGCACCCGCCGGCGAAGACGACCGTTCGACCGTGCACGTTCTTCGCGGCCATGGCTCCTCCCTGTGCGGGAGG
>JAKPXO010000015.1 GCA_029567505.1 Acidobacteriota bacterium | reverse complement strand
ACGTGATCGTCACACCGCACGCGGCGACGCTCCCCGGCCCCTTCCGCCTCGACGGCGGCGGCGTCCTCGAGGACGTCGAGGTGGCGTATGAGGAGTACGGAGAGCCGTGCCCGGGGCGCGAGACCGTACTCGTCTGCCACGGCCTGACGACCGACGCCCACGCGGCCGGGCGCCACACGTGGATCGACCGCAGCGCCGGGTGGTGGGACGCGGCGATCGGGCCGAGCAAGGCCGTCGACACCGACCGCTATCGGGTCCTCTGCGCGAACGTCCTCGGCGGCGCCGGCGGAACGACCGGACCGGGGTCGATCGATCCGCGGACCGGCCGCCCCTTCGGCCTTCGCTTTCCGGTCGTGACGGTCGGCGACATGGTCGCGGTCCAGGCGGCCCTCGCGGACCACCTCGGGATCGAGCGCTTCCACGCCGTCGTCGGCGGGTGCCTCGGCGGCTTCCAGGTCCTCGAGTGGATGGCGCGCTTCCCCGAGCGCCTCGAACGCGCCGTCGTCATCAGCGCCACCCCGCGGACCTCCGCGCACAACCTCGCGTTCTTCGAGGTCCTCCGGCAGGCGATCACGAGGGACCCGCGCTTCGTCGGCGGCGACTACTACGGCGGCGAGGTCCCCGCCGACGGCCTGGCGCTCGCCGCGATGTTCGGCGCCGTCGTCTGGCTCGGGCGCGAGACGATGGAGCGAAAGCTCGGCGTCACCCTCCTCGAGGGAACGAAGCCCCGCTTCACGCTCGGTCCCGAGTTCACGGCCCAGGCGTTCCTCGCGCAGATCGCCGAGAACGCCCCCGCCCGCCTCGACCCCAACTCCTTTATCTACCTGACCCGGGCGACCGACTACTTCGACCTGGCGCGCGACGCGGGGAGCCTCGCCGCCGCCCTGGCCGGCTTCCGGGGACGGAGCCTCCTCGTGAGCTACGCCTCCGACTGGCGTTATCCGCCCTCCGGGGTCGACGAGATCCGCGTCGCGCTCGAAGCGAACGGCGCCCCGGTCCGGCACGAGACGCTCGAGAGCGAATTCGGCCACGGCGCGTTCGTCTACGACGTCGAGGGCGTCGGCGACCTGCTCCGGCGCTTCCTGGCCGACTGATCCCGGCGCCTCGTCAGACCGGCCGGAAGTGGTCGATCGTCAGGAGCGGCCGGCCGACGGCCGCGGTGTCGAGGTCCCGGGAGCACGCGGAGGCGAGCCCCGCGGCGCGAGCCGCCGCGCGGAAGACGGGGGCCTCGACGAGGAGCTGGCCCGAGAGGGCGTGGCAGGCGTCGACGAGCGTGAGCGGCGCGCGCCCGATCGCGGCGGCGATCGCCTCCGGCGGGACCGCGTGGGCCTCGACGACGACCATCCCGTGGCGCGCCGTGAAGGGGCGGTAGCGCCGGAAGAGCTGAACGAGGTCGAGCTCGAGCCGGCGCACGGCGATCCGCTCCCCCGCGGCGTCGACGAAGACGCCGTCCGGGTCGCCGAACGTCGGGAGGCCGTCGTCGAGACCGGGAGGGACGAAGCGGCGGTTGTGGATCACGGACTTGCTGACGTGCAGGACGTCGTGAGGGTCGAGGCCTCTCTCCCGGAGCGTCGCGGCGATCGCGTCGGGGTTGGCGATGTCGCCGCGCGCGGACCCGCCGGGGACGCCCTCGGCCCGGAGCCGGCGCTCGGTCTCGACGCGCGCGACCTCGTTGTACTCGACGCCGACCATCCGGATCGGCACGGCGTCGAGACGCCGGCCGCGCGCCGTCCGCTCGCGGATCGCGCGGTAGAGCTCGACGAGGAGCGTGCCGTCGCCCGAGCCCGTGTCGACGATCGCGGCGGGCTGCGACTCGAGCGGCTCGCTCTCGAACAGGGGGAGGACCGCCGAGAGGAGCGGCTCGAGGCAGGCGCGCCGGAAGACGACGCCGGAGAACGCGATGTCGAGCGCGCGGTCGACGTGGCGCTCGACGCCGTCGTGGTCGTCGACGCCGCTCTCCCGCGCCGCCGGCGCGGTGAAGATCCGCCGGCCCGCCCGACCGAGCGTCGGGAGGTAGCTCGCCGCGTACCAGTACTGTGGCGCCACCTCCGAGACGACACGCCCTTCGAACGTGAGCGAGGTCCGCCCGGCCTCTCGCTTCAGCCACCCCCTGGCCGCGAGGACCTCCAGCGCCGCGGAGACCGCCCGACCCCGTCCGGGCAGCTCCTCGTCCGGGCAGCCGCGCGCACCGGCCTCCGCGAGACGGGCCAGCGCACCGCAGCGGTCGAGCCCGGTCACCGCGGCCGCGACGAGAGGCCCGTGCCGGTGGGCGCGCGCGCGCCTTTCGATGAGCTCGCCCCCCGGCTCGATCGCGAGATCGTCGGCGCCCACGAGGGGACGCGCGGCCCCGTCGCCCGCGAACGCGCGGAGCAGCGCCCGGGCCCGGTCGATCCGCGCCGCCGCGCCGCTGTACGTCCCGAGCGTCCGCAGCCAGTCGAGGCCCGTCGCCGTCAGCCGGACGCGGCTCCGGCCGGGCTCCCCTCCGCCCTCGCGGGAGACGAAGCCCTGGTCGGCGAGGAGGCGCAGCGCGACGTCGAGGAGTCCGGGCCGAGCCCCCGCCCGCGAGGCCAGCTCGTCGGCGGCGAGAGGCGCCGAAGCCTCGCGGAGCGCCTCGAAGAGCCCGCGGCTCTCCATCGCCTCCACGCTCGTGCCGATGGCCGCGCCGTCGAGGTGCCAGCAGACCGTCCGCCAGACCGAGGCGTAGAGACCGGCGAGGAGCGGATCGCCCGGCCCCGTCACGACGGCGGGCCCGCCGAGCCGTGACGGCCGCCGCGCGCCGCCGTCACGCGATCTGCCTCCGCGCGAGGCTCGCGAACTCGCGTCCCGAGGCCATCAGCTCGTCGAAGGTCCCCGCCTCGGCGACCCTCCCGTCCACCAGGACCACGATGCGGTCGGCGTTCCGGATCGTCGACAGCCGGTGCGCGATCACGACGCGCGTGGCGCGGAGCTGCTCCAGCGTCCGGCTCACGACGGCCTGCGTGTGGTTGTCGAGCGCGCTCGTCGCCTCGTCGAAGAGGAGGATCCGCGGGCGACGGGCGATCGCCCGGGCGATGAGGATGCGCTGGCGTTGCCCTCCGGAAAGCCCGGCGCCGCCGACGCCGACCATCGTGTGCAGGCCCATCGGCATCGCCTTCACGTCGTCCTCGATGCCGCAGAGCCGCGCGGCCTCCATCGCCTCGTCCATCGTCATCCGCGAGGTGCCGGCGATGTTGTCGTAGACGGTTCCGTTGAGGAGCTGGCTGTTCTGGAGGACCGCGCCGAGCTGGCGGCGGACCGCCGCGAGGTCGAGCCCCGCGAGGTCGAGCCCGTCGTAGAGGACGGCGCCGGTCTCCGGCGACTCGAAACCCAGGAGCATCCGGTAGAGCGTCGACTTGCCGGAGCCGGACGGCCCGACGAGCGCCACGAACTCTCCCGGCTCCGCCCGGAACGAGACGTCCTCGAGGACGAGCGGACCGTCGGCGTGGTACCGGAAGCTCACGCGGCTTACCTCGACGGCGCCGGAGAGCTCGCCCGGGTCCGCGCGGCGCGACGAGGGCTCCGGGGGCGTCTCGAGGATCGGGCGCGACCGCTTCCAGACCGGCACGACGTCCAGCACCGGGAAGAGGAGCGAGAGCGTCATCGTGAGCGACGAGACGACCGCGCCGAGCGCGGCCAGGAACGCCACGAACGTCCCGAGAGACAAGCTGGTCAGGCTGCGGTCCGTGGAGAGGCCGACGAGCGCGAAGACGAACCCCGTCGCCAGCGGCGGCAGCCCGGCCCCGAGGACGACGACGCCGGCGAGCACCTTCCTCACGCCGAGGTCGAGCCGCTTCTGCTCGGCGAAGGCGCGCGCCCACCGGTTGAAGGCGCGCTCCTCGGCGCCCGCCACCCGGAGCTTCGCGATCCCTTCCGTCAGCTGGAGCGTCAGCCCCTGGATGCGCCCCGCGACCTCGTAGAGGGCCACCTGGTGGTGCATCAGGAGCCGGAAGAGGACCGCCGCGACGACGACCGCGAGCGCGACCGGCAGGAGCGCGAACCAGGTCAGCCTCGGGCTGTACCAGAAGAGGAGCCCGACGTTGAAGAGGCCGAAGAGCGCCGAGAGGACGCTCATCGACGCCGCGCCGGTGAGGCGTTCCTGGACGAACCCGACCGCGAGGGCGCGGTTCGCGAGGTCGCCGGTCGCGAAGCGGCGGAAGAAGGAGGGGGGCAGGGCGAGCAGCCGGTCGACCAGGCCGGCCTGCACGGCGCCGCCGGCCCGCCCGCTGATGCGCAGCTGGGCGAACGACTGGACGACCTGGAGCCCCGCCACCGCGAACCCCGCCGCGACCAGCGCCGCCACCAGGTACGCGAGCTGGCTTCGCGAGTCGCTCGGGATGACGGAGCCGAACAGGAGGCCGGTGCCGATCGGCGTCAGGAGGGCCAGAGCCCCCGCGACGGCCCCCAGCCCGAAGAGCCTTCCGAGGTCCGGCCCGGAGCCGAACCCGAGGAAGCGCAGCAGGGCGCGGCGGCCCGGCGTCCCCGGCGGGAGCGCGCGGTAGAGGACGTGCGCGTGCGGCTCGAGCGTCGCGGCGACGGCGGCGTCCACCCTCGTCCTCGCTCCCCGCACGGGGTCCACGAGAACGTGACGGCCGGGCCCGTCCGGCAGGATCGCCACCGGCCTCCGGTCGTCCTTCGCGAAGGTGAGCACGGGCCCCCCGTCGCGCGTCCACCACCCGTCCCGCAGGAGCACCTCTCGGGTCCGCACCCCGGAGTCGGCGGCGATCGCCGCGAGGCTCCGAGGCTCGGGCGCTCCCGCGGGGGCGGGTCGGATCGCCACGCCTCCCGCCTCGGCAACGAGCCGGCAGGCGACGGCGAGCGCGTCGTCGCCGGCGCTCGCGATCGGGAGCGACGTCCCGAGGACGGACGCCAGCCGTTCCTCGGCCTCGGAGCGCAGTGCCCGGACGCTCCTCGCGCGCCGGAGGAGCTGCGCGCGGGCCTCCTCGGCGGCCCGCGCCTGCCGGCGCTCGAGGAGCTCGACGACGGAGCGGCCGAACGAGGCGAGCGCGTTCGGCAGGCCGCCGGGCCGGCCGGCGACCTCGGCCGTGCCGAGCCACTCCAGCTCCGCGTCCCGCGCGACCTTCAGCCAGAAGCCGGCGCAGAGCGGCGCCGCCGCTCCGGCGCCGAACGGCGCGACGCCCGGCTCTCCGTACGGCAGGAGCTCGCCCGCGCGGACCCCGACCCAGCGAACGCCCCTCTGGGCCACGAGCCACTCCCCCTCGCCGGCGACGGCCGCCTCCTCGG
>JAKPXO010000002.1 GCA_029567505.1 Acidobacteriota bacterium | reverse complement strand
ACCCACGGAGCCCGCGTCGCGGGTGACGTCCGCGCCGCGACCGGCGCGAAGGCGAGGAAGAGGACCCAGACGAGGCCCGCGAAGACGAGGCGCGGGACGGCGACGTCCGCGCCGCGCTGCGCCTCCGCCTGGAGGTGGACCGTGAAGAACGCGAGGAGGGCCGCGAGGACCGAGAGGCCGTGCCAACCTTCGCGCGCGGCGACCGCGAGGAGCGCCCCCGCGAGCAGGAGGACGGCGGCCAGGAGAAGTGGCAGGCCGGGCCGCCCGCGGGCTCCGGCCGCGAAGAGCGCGACGACCTGTCCGACGAGGAGGGCCGCGGCCGCGCCCTGCGCCACGGCGAGGCGAAGCCCCGCGCCACCACGTGGAGCGCGCGGCGCGAGGGCCCGCGCGAGGAGGCCGAGCGCGGCGACGCCGAGGGCGGAGACGAGGCCGACGGTCGGCGCCGGCGGGACCACGGCGACGAAGACGAGGAGGACGACCTGGGACAGGACGAGCGCCGCCGCGAGGAGGGCGCCGACGCCGGTCCCGAACGCCGCCGCCGCGAGCGCGAGGTCGAGGACGAGAAGGACCCCGAGGAGCGGCGCCGGCGGCCACGCGAGCTGCGGCTGCGTGGCGACGAAGAGGAGGAAGAGGTGGCCGACGAGACCGAGGTGGATCCCGTCCGGACCGGCCGTCGCTCCGGCTCCGGTCTTCGCGCGCGCCCACGCGCTCCCCCCGAGGACGACGAGCGCGAAGGCGAGGACGACGAGGAGCGCCGGGACGAGGAGCGTCCCGACGGGGACCGATCGCCACCAGACGGCGAGGACGCCCCACGACAGGAGGACGCCGAGGATCGTCGCGACCGGATACCGGCCGGCCGCCCCCTCCGCGAAAAGGCCGACGTTCAGGACGGCGAGGAGGAGCGCGAGGCCCCAGAGCGCCGAGGCCGCCACGGGGCCGGCCGCCAGGAAGAGGAGAAGCGCGAGCGCGGCGAAGAGGAGGACGATCGACAGCCCGCCGGGCTTCAGCTCCTTCCGGAAGCGACGAGCGAGGAGCGGAACGCCGAGGTAGAAGAGCGAGAAGACGCCGTAGAGCGCGAGACCCGGGAGGAGCCGCTCCGGCGTCAGGTGCTTGGCCGACCAGACCGCCTGGGCGAGGAGCGCGAAGAACGCCCCGGCGAAGAAGACGCCCCCCTCCTCGCGGCGAATCGCGTACGCGGCGCAGAGGGCGAGGAGAACGAAGACCACGCCGAAGAGGAGCGCGGGCGCGGCCGCGCGCGGCTCCTCGGACGCGAGGACCGGCGCCAGCGAGAGGAGGAGCGGGGCGGCGTACGCGGCGCGGCGCCCCGGCGCGTCGAACGGGCGCCCGGCCTTCTCGGCCACGAGCGGGGCGGCGAGGAAGAAGACGACGAAGAGCGCGAGGACGGCGAGGATCGCCGGCCAGGCCCCCGGGTGATAGCTGCGGAACGCCCAGACGACGAAGACGAGGAGCGTCGCGAGCCCTCCGGCCAGGTGAAGCACCGAGGGGCCGCGCCAGATCGCGACCGCGAGGAGTCCCGCCGCGAGGAGGAAGAGGAACCCGAACAGGAGGCCGTACCGCGCCCCGTAGGCCGGCACCGCGGCGAGGAAGAGCGCGAAGAGGAGCGGCAGGAGCCCGGCGAGGCGTGCCGCCCCCTCGAAGAGCGGCGCCTTTCCCTCCGCTCCCTTTTCCTCGGGCCTTCCGAGCGCGAGGCCGGCGTAGAGGACGAGCGGGAAGACGAGGAAGACGCCGGCCGCGATGCCGAGCTTCCCCTCGGTCAGGAACTTCGCGACCCAGCCCCACTGGTAGACGGCGGTCAGGAGCGCGCAGAAAAGGGTGAGGACGGGCCACTTCTTCCGGTGCGCCACCCAGGCGAGCCCGGCGTTCAGGAGGAGGAGGTAGCCGAAGAGGCCGAACGGTCGGTCCTCGCCCGTCGAGAGAAGCGCCGGCGTCGCGAAGCCGCCGACGAGGCCGAGGAGCGCGATGAAGATCGAGTCCCGCCGGACCGACAGGAGGACAGCCGCCCCCGTCACGAGCGCCATCAGGCCGAACGTCGGAAGGGCCGGGACGAGCTTCCAGAGCGCGTGGGCGGCGAAGAACGTCGAGAAGAGGACGGCGATCGCCGCCCCGTCGAGCGCGTTGGCCGTGACCGGGTAGCGTCGTGCCGCCTTCAGCTCGCAGACGACGAGAAGGCCGATTCCCGTCAGGAGGCCGATCGCCATCCGGAGCGGCGGGGTCAGCCAGCCGTGGTCGATCGAGTAGCGGAGGAAGAGGACCGCCGCGACGACGAGCGCGACCGCGGCAACCCAGGAGAAGAGCTTGACGCCGACGAGGCTCTCCCAGTCGAACGGGGCCTTCGGGGGCGCCGCGGGAGCGGAAGCGGGCCGGGGAGGCGGAGGCGCGGTCCGCGGCGGCGCGGCAGCCGGGACCGTCGGCCCGGGGGCCGGGCCCGCCGCCTGGGGCGGAGCCGGCCGCGAGGCCGCTCCGGCCGGCGCGGCGGACGGCCGGGGGGGCACGGCGATGACGGGCGGAGCAGGAGGCCGAACGTCCGGCGCGGCGGGCGGCGCGGGGGGCGCCGCCGGGACGGGCGGCGCGGGAACCGGCGCCGCGACCGGCGCCGGGACGGGCGGGGGCGCCGCGAACGGGGGGGGCGGCGACGCGATCCGGTCGGTCGCCTCGAGCCGGACCGGAACCGGCGCGGGAGCCGCGGCAGCCGGCACCGGGGGCCGGGCCGCCCCTTCGCCCGCGGGGGGCGGCGCCTCCGCCACCCCTTCGCGCCTCGTCCCGAGCGCGGCGCGAAGAGCGCGGAGCTCCGTCTCGAGCGCGGCCCTCGACCGCTCGAGCGCCCCAAGACGCTCTTCGGCCTTCGTGAGCCGGCTCCGGCCGAGGAGCGAGACGACGAGCGAGACGATCGGCGCCAGGAGCACCGCCATCCCCAGGAAGAGGAGGAGAACCTCCGTCACGCGAGCCTCATCGCCGGCCCGTCGCTATTCCTCGGAGAGCCCTTCGTCGTCGACGTCGCCGCCGAAGAAGAACGAGTCGCCGCAGGGACGGCTGCAGTAGCTGCGCGAGCCGATCCGGTACCGGCAGTAGCTGCAGTAGCGCCGGCCGCAGACCGGACAGGTCTCCATCTCGGCCGGCTCGCAGATCCGCTCGCAACGGGAGCACTGGTCGGCGCGAACGCCTTCGTCTTCGTCGAGGAAGGGCATGACGACATCATAGACCCGGGATCTGCTACCATCCGCGGCTCTGCGGCCGGCTCGTGGCGATGTAGCTCAGTCGGTAGAGCGGGGGTCTCATAAGCCCTGTGTCGGCGGTTCGAGTCCGCCCATCGCCACCACCCCTCCCCGCCCGGCCCGCGTCGGCTACCCTCCCGGAGTGCAGAACCCTGCCCCGCCGGGCCGCTCCGAGCCCCTTCCGGACGCCTTCGCCCGCCACGTCGCCGCTTCGGGGGTCCTGGACGGCGCGACCGCGTTCGTCGCCGCCTGCTCGGGCGGGAGCGACTCCACCGCCCTCGCTCTCCTCCTCTCCGCCCTGGCTCGCCGTCGGGACGTTCCGATCGTCCTCTTCCACGTCGACCACCAGCTCCGGGGCGTCGAGGGGCACCGGGACGCGCGCGCCGCGGCCGACCTCGCGGCGTCGCTCGGCACGTCGTTCGTCTTCCGGAGCTTTCCGGTCCGCGACCTCCGGGAGGGGGGCGAGAGCCTCGAGTCGGCGGCACGGCGCCTCCGATACGAGTCCCTGGTCGCGCTCGGGCGGGACCTCGGTCCGGGGACGCTCCTCGCGACCGGCCACACGCTCGAGGACCAGGCGGAGACGGTCCTCCTGCATCTCGAGCGCCGCCTCGGCCGCACGCGGGGGGGCATCCGACCCCGCCGGACGGACGGCGTCGTCCGCCCCCTCCTCCCGTTCCGGCGCGGCGAGCTCCGGGAGTGGCTCCTCGCGGAAGGGGTCCCCTGGCGCGAGGACGCCTCGAACGCCGACGAGCGATTCGCCCGGAACCGCGTCCGGCATCGGGTCCTTCCGGAGATCGAGGCCCGGTGGCCGGGGGCCACGGCTCGGCTCGCGAGGGCCGCCGAGGTGCTCACCGAGCGGCTGGACGCCCTCGACGCCGCGATCGACGCCGCCCTCGCCGAGGCCGGGCTCCCGCTGGGCGGCCCGTGGCCGCGGCGCCTCCTCGATCGGCTCGGGCGGGAGGCGGCGGGCCGTCTCCTGGTTCGCGCGGCGGGAGGCGTGGGCCGCCCGCCCGGGCGCGCGCAGGTCGGCCGGGTCCTCGACCGGATCGCGGCCGGAGAGCCTGCGTTCCGGGAGTCGTTCGCCGGGCGCCGGATCACCGCCGACCGGTTGACCGTCCGCCTGACGCCCCCTGCTAGACTGGTACCATGAACCTCCTCTACGACGAGCGGTTCTCGCCCGCCGAGATCGCTCACCGGGTCCAGTCGGTCGGCCAGAGGATCTCGAGCGACTTCCCGGAGAGCCCGATCGTCCTGATCGCGATCCTCAAGGGTGCCGCCGTCTTCGCGGCGGACCTCGCACGGTCGCTCCCGCGGTCCGTCCGGCTCGAGTACATCGACGTGATCCGGGGGAACGAGGAGGAGATCGTCGATTTCCACTTCGTGACGCCGTTCAACGTCCGCGGGGCCGACATCATCATCCTGAAGGACGTGATCCGGAGCGGCATCATCGAGACCTACCTCGCCGACCAGCTCCGCGAGGAGGGCCCGACCTCGATCCGCTTCGCCGCGATCGTCGACCGCCCCCAGGAGCGGAAGAGCTCGCTGCTCGTCGACTACGTGCTGTTCCCGTCCGAGGACGGCGTCCTCGTCGGCTACGGCATGGAGTTCGCCGGCGAGGGGGGCAACTTCCCGTTCATCGCGAAGGTGAGGACGCCGGGCGACCCTCCCTTTGCGCTCGCCACCGGGCCGATCAAGGTCGTCCGGGGCTGAACTCGATGTCCCGCTGCGCTGACGCTCAGCGGGGGCGGCCCGGCGCCGTAGATTGCCGGGAAGGGTGACCGTTTGAGCACGACCGTCAAGAACGTCCTCCTCTGGCTGGTGATCCTCGTCGTCATCCTCCTCCTCTACAAGGCGGTGGACTACGGCCGGACCACCCCGCCCCTGAGCTTCACCGAGTTCATGGAGATGGTGACGAAGGGGGAGATCGACCGCGTCGTCATCCGCGGCGGCGAGGTGCGCGGGTACAAGAAGGGGGTCCCCGAGGGTCGCGAGCCGTCCTACCGCACGTACGCCCCGCCGTACGACGACCTCGTCCCCGACCTGCAGAAGGCGAACGTCAAGATCACGGCCGAGGAGCCGCGCGACGGCGGCCTCTTCATGATCCTCCTGCAGTGGGCCCCGATCCTGTTCCTGATCGGCCTCTGGGTCTTCATCATGCGGCAGATGCAGACGGGCGGGAACCGCGCGATGGCCTTCGGCAAGTCGAAGGCCAAGCTCCTGACCCCGAACCAGAAGAAGGTCACGTTCAAGGACGTCGCCGGCTGCGACGAGTCGAAGGACGAGCTCTCCGAGATCATCGAGTTCCTGAAGGACCCCGGGAAGTTCCAGAAGCTCGGGGGGAAGATCCCGAAAGGCGTCCTGATGATGGGCCCGCCCGGCACCGGCAAGACGCTCCTGGCGCGCGCGGTCGCCGGCGAGGCGAACGTCCCCTTCTTCTCGATCTCCGGCTCCGACTTCGTCGAGATGTTCGTCGGCGTCGGAGCGAGCCGCGTCCGCGACCTCTTCGAGCAGGGGAAGAAGAACGCCCCCTGCATCATCTTCATCGACGAGATCGACGCGGTCGGTCGCCACCGCGGCGCCGGCCTCGGCGGCGGGCACGACGAGCGCGAGCAGACGCTGAACGCCCTCCTCGTCGAGATGGACGGCTTCGAGGGGAACGACGGCGTCATCCTGATGGCCGCCACGAACCGCCCCGACGTGCTCGACCCGGCGCTCCTCCGCCCCGGCCGTTTCGACCGGCGGGTCGTCGTCGACCGCCCCGACGTGAAGGGGCGCGAGGGGATCCTGAAGGTCCACGTCAAGAACATCCCGATGTCCGACGACGTCGACCTCTCCGTCGTGGCGCGCGGCACGCCCGGCTTCGCCGGCGCCGACCTCGCGAACCTCGTGAACGAGGCGGCGCTCGCCGCGGCGCGCGCCGACAAGAAGAAGGTCGAGATGGACGACTTCAACTACGCCAAGGACAAGGTCCTGATGGGGGCGGAGCGGAAGTCGATGGTCATGTCCGACAAGGAGAAGCGGAACACGGCGTACCACGAGGGGGGCCACGCCCTCATCGCGGCGTTCGAGGAGCACGCCGACCCTCTCCACAAGGTGACGATCATCCCGCGAGGGCGCGCCCTCGGCGTCACGCAGCAGCTCCCGCTCGAGGACAAGTACTCCTACAACAAGGAGTACGTCGAGGCGCGCCTCGCCGTCATGATGGGCGGGCGCCTCGCCGAGGAGGTCTGCCTCGGCCAGATCACGACGGGCGCCTCGAACGACTTCGAGCAGGCGACGACGATGGCTCGGCGGATGGTCTGTGAATGGGGAATGAGCGACCTCGGGCCGATGACGTTCGGGCACGAGGAGGGCGAGGTCTTCCTCGGGCGCGACTTCGCGCGGCGCCCCGACTACTCGGAGGACACGGCCCGGAAGATCGACGCCGAGGTGAACCGGATCGTCACGAGCGCCTACCAGCGCGGCAAGCAGATCGTCATCGAGCACCGAGCCGCCCTCGACGCCATCGCCGCCGAGCTCCTGGAGAAGGAGTCGCTCGACGGCGAGGAGGTCTACTCCCTCATCGAGCGCGTGACGGGGAAGAACGTCCCGCACGCGCGGAAGGTCCACCACGAGGGAGGCTCCGCGGGCGAGGCGGCGTCGCACGAGGCCCCCTCCGGAAAGCCGTCGAGCCCTCCCGACCCGGCGCCCCCGGCCGTTCCCGTCCCGGCCTGACGGACCGCGCTCCGGGGGCGTCCCCGCCCGGGCCGTGGGTTCGCACCGGCCCGGGACACTACCTGCCATGAAACACATTTCTGAGCGGATCGCGCTCACCGCGCTCGCTGCGCTCCTCGTTCACGCTTCCGCGAAGGGACAGGAACTTCCCGTCCTGGCCGAGATCCCCGCGATCGGGCGGGTCTTCTCGGGGACCCTTTCCACGCAGGAGCTCTCTCGCGGCGGGCCACCGTTCCTCGTGATGCTCGGGCCGGACTCCGTGCAGGTTTGGCCTGTCGGCAGCGAGGTGGAACCGATCGCCTCGCCGGGACCCCGGCATCTCTTCGAGCCGGCGTGGGGCGACTTCGACGGCGACGGCGCCCTCGACCTCGCCGTCGCCGTCCCCACCGCGGGCGTGCTCGGAGAGGGGTCGCGGCAGATCGCGATCCTGAAGGGGGACGGCGAGGGGGAGTTCGTCGCGGGCGCGACGCTGAGCGTGGACGGCGGAGCCCCGAACGCCGCGACCGTCGCCGCTCTCGCCGCCGGCGACTTCGACGGCGACGGGAGGACCGACCTGAGCGTCCTCTCCTTTCAGGACTCGCGGGCACTCCTCCTCTTCTACCGCGGCCGGGGCGCGCTGGAGTTCGAGGTCCCCCGACCGACGGACATCGGTCCGAGCGCCGATGGGTGGTTGACCGCGGGAGACATCGACGGCGACGGGCGAACGGACCTCGTCGTCTCCTCGAGGGATCTGATCGCGCCCGGGGTGTTCGGAACCACGTCGGTCTGGCGGAGCGCTGGCGACGGCACGTTCGCCGTTGGGCCGACCTTCCCGGGTCCGAGCGCGTTCCCCTCCATCCTCGCGGACCTCGACGCCGACGGACGACCCGATCTCGTCGACCTCAACCGCCTGGGATCGGGCGCGGAATGCTGCACCTATCGCCTGCAGGTCCACCGGAACCAGGGCGGCGGGAGCTTCGGCCCCTGGACGAGCGCGGACGTCGACTACGGGCGCCCGTTCGTCGCGGACACCGACGGGGACGGCCGGCTGGACCTCGTCGTTCCGCAGGAGAGGAGCTCGTCCGTCGCCGTCTTCCGGGGCGGTCCCGAAGCCTTCACGCGAAGCGAGATAGGGGTACCCTTGGCCGGCTTCGAGGTCGTGGGCGCCGACTGGAACGGCGACGACCGGGCCGACTTCGTCCTCGGGACGCACGAGGGCGTCATCGTGGCGGGAGAGGGCTCGTCGCGCGTCGACGTCCTCTCCGTTCCCGTCCTCCTCTCCACGGCGGGGCCGGGAGGCGGCGGCTTCGGGTCCGACCTCCTCCTGACGAACGCGGGGAGCACGCCAGCGCGGGTGTTTCTCCGGTACGTCGCCGCGAGCGGAGGAGGGACCGGGACCGTCGAGCAGGTGATCCCGCCTTCCGGCCAGATTCATGCCCCCTCGGCGATCGACTTCCTGCGGGAGGCCGGCCTGGCGATCTCGGGGGAAGGACCGCTCTTCGGGACGCTGCGCATCTCGACCTCGGGCGCCTCCTCGCCGAAGGCGCTCGCCGCGACGGTCCGCGTCACGACGCAGGCCGGCGCGGGGGTCTCGTTCGGCGGCGTCCGGCGGCTCGAGGCGCTCCGCGAGACGTCGTACGTGCCGTGGCTCGTCGAGACCGAACGGGACCGGAGCAACCTCGCCCTCGTGAACGCCGGAGGTCCCGACGACGGACCGGTCACGCTGCGGATCACGGTCGAGTCGGGAGACCCGGCCACGCCGGGACACGCCGTCCTTCCGGACCTCGTTCTCGAGCCCGGAGACTTCCGGCAGCTGAACCGCGTCCTCCGGGTCGCCGGGCTCGCGACCCGCGTCGGCTGGGCCCGGATCGAGCGGGTCGACGGGAGGGCCCCGTACCTGGCCTGGGGAGCGGTGAACGACAACGCGAGCGACGACGGGTCGTTCGTGCCGGCGACCTCCGAGAGTGACCGGGCCGAGCTGAACATGTGGGTCGTACCGGTCGCCGTCCAGAGCGGCCGCTACGCGACGGAGCTGGTCGTGACGAACCCGGGCGAGCAGCCCGTTCAGGTCGACGTCACGCTGGCGGCGACGGGGACGACCCTCCGGGAGACGGTCGCGCCCCGGGCGACGCTCCACCTGCCGGACTTCTTCGCGGAGCTGCGGCGTCGCGGTCTGGCGGGCGCCCCGGAGGCCGGCGTCGCGATCGCCAGCCCGCTCTACGTCGGGCCCTACGGCGCGACGAAGGGAGTCCTCGCGGGCGTCCGTGTCTCGAGCGTGACCGCGGACGGCCGCTCGCACGGGCTCTTCGAGCCCGCCGTCCTCGAGCCGCACCACTCGACGTCCGTCATCGTGCCCGACCTCCGACAGGACGAGACGACCCGGACCAACCTCGCCATCGTGAACCTCCGCAGTCAGAGCGCGACCTTCCGCCTCGAGATCTTCGACGGCGTCACGGGACACCTGGCGGCTTCGCGCGACGAGATCCCTCTCGCGAGGAACGAGCTCCTGCAGATCGACGCGGTCCTTCGCGAGATGTGCCCCGGAGTCGAACGCGCGTGGGCACGGATCCGCGCGGGGGCCGACGGCAGCTTCCTCGCCTACGCCGTGATCAACGACGGCGCCGCGCCGGGCCGAGGCACGGACGACGGCTCCTTCGTCCTGGGCCTGCCGGAGTGACGCGAGGACCGGGACGCCTCGCGTCCGGCCGCCGCGCTCCGTCTTGCGCGGCGGCTGCTCCTCGGCGGCGCCCTCCGCCGCCCCGGGCCCGGCATTCGTGGGAGCGGGCGAGGTCCTAGACTCCCGGCCGGGACGCTCGACATGACGACCTTCCGCACCCTCCTCGGGAACCGGGAGCTTCGGTTCCCCTCGCCTGCCGGGGTCATGGCGATCCTGAACGTCACCCCCGACTCCTTCTCGGACGGCGGCCTCCACGCCTCGACGGACGCCGCCGTCGCCGCCGCGCTCCGCTTCGGGGCGGCCGGCGCCGCCCTCCTCGACGTCGGCGGCGAGTCGACCCGGCCGCGCGGGACCGCCTACGGCGGCGGCGCGGCCGAGGTCTCCGTCGAGGAGGAGCTCGCCCGCGTCCTCCCGGTCGTCGCCGGGATCCGGGCCGGCGACCCGGCGGTCCCGATCTCCATCGACACGCGGCGCACCGAGGTGGCGCGGAAAGCCCTCGACGCCGGCGCCGACGTCGTCAACCTCGTGGCCGGCCTCGATCCGCCGACGGACCTCCTCGAGCTCGTTGCCGAGAGGGACGCGGCCCTCGTCCTCGGCCACATGAGGGGCACCCCCGCGACGACGTTCGAGGTCTCGCGCTTCGGCCCCGACGTCGTGGCCGAGGTGGCGCACGACCTGGCCCGGGCGCGGCGACGCTGCCTCGTCGCCGGCATCCGCCCCGACCAGATCCTCCTCGATCCCGGCCTCGGCTTCGGGAAGACGGCCGAGCAGAACTTCGAGCTCCTCGCGCGGCTCGAGGAGATCGGCCCGGACGGTGCTCCGATCGTCCTCGGGGCCTCCCGGAAGGCGTTCCTCGGCTCCGTCTCGGGACGTCCCGCCGCCGAGAGGCTCCCGGAATCGCTCGCCGCGTGCGCCGTGGCGATCGAGAGGCTTCGCGACCGGAATCCCGTCCTGCTGCGCGTTCACGACGTCGACGAGACGCTCCGTTTCGTCCACGTCCTCGGCGCCGCCACCGCTGCGGGCCGTCGCTAGCCCGCTCCCGCCGCCGGTCCCGTAAACTCCGCGGGTCATGCGCGCGCTCTTCGGCACGGACGGGATCCGCGGAAGGGCCGGAGAGTATCCGCTCGACCCGGCCACCGTCTCCCGGGTCGGGGGGGCCCTCGCGTCCGTCCTCCGCGAGGCCGGCCGTCCCTCTCCCCTGACCGTCGTCCTCGGCTGCGACACCCGCGTCTCCTCGCCGGGGATCGTCGCGGCCCTATCGGGAGGGCTGATCGCCGCCGGTGCCGGCGTGAGGTTCGCGGGGGTCGTCCCGACTCCCGCGGTCGCCCACCTCGTCCGCGCCCTCGGCGCCGACGCGGGGATTTCCATCTCCGCGTCCCACAACCCCTGGCCGGACAACGGGATCAAGGTCTTCTCCTCGGAGGGGAGGAAGCTCCCCGACGCGCTCGAGGCCGAGATCGAGCGGCGCATCGCGACCTCCGCGCCGGCCGAGCCGATCCCGCCGGCCGAGGACTCCTCTCTCCCGGAGCTCTACGAGAACCACCTGGTCGAGACGCTCCCGAAACGGCTCGACGGGCTCAAGGTGGTCGTCGACTGCGCGAACGGGGCCGCGTTCCAGGTCGCCCCGGAGGCGTTCCGGCGCGCCGGGGCCGAGGTCGTCCCGCTCGCGGCCGCCCCGGACGGCCGGAACATCAACGAAGGGTGCGGCGCCCTCCATCCGGAGGCGATGGCGAACGCGGTCGTCCGCTCCGGCGCGCACCTCGGCCTCGCGCTCGACGGCGACGCCGACCGGGCGATCCTCGCCGACGGAGAGGGACGCCTGCTCGACGGCGACGACGTCCTCCTCCTCTGGGCGCTCGAGCTCGAGCGGGAGGGGAAGAAGCCGGGGTCGGTCGTCGGGACCGTCATGTCGAACTGGGGCCTCGAGGAGGCCCTCGCCGCGCGCGGTATCCGGCTCGTCCGGGCCGCCGTAGGGGACCGCTACGTCGTCGAAGAGATGGAACGGCACTCCGCTCTCCTGGGGGGAGAGCAGTCAGGACACCTGATTCGGGCCGACCTGACGACGACGGGAGACGGGACGCTGACCGGCCTCCACGTCGCCGCGGTCGTCGCGGCCAGCGGAATCCCCCTCGCCGCCGGCGCCCGCTTCACGCGCGCCCCCCAGGTCCTCCGCAACGTGAAGGTCCGGGAGAAGGTCCCGTTCGAGCGGGTCCCGGGTTTCCCGCACCTCGTCGCCGGGGCCGAGAGCCGGATCGCCGGATCGGGGCGGATCCTCGTCCGCTACTCCGGAACGGAGCTCCTCGCCCGGGTCATGGTGGAGGGGACGGAGCGCGGGACGGTCGAGTCGATCGCCGACGAGCTCGCGGGCGCGCTCCAGGGTGCTCTCGGAGCCTCGGACTGACCGCCGGGGAGAGAGAGACGTGATCCGGCACGAGCAGCGTCCCCGGCGAAAGCGGAGCCCCGAAGCGATCGAGGAGCCTGCCCCGACGCTCCTCGAACCGCCGGACGAGCCCGCGCCCGCCGAGCCCCTGGCCGAGCCGCCCGGGGCCGTCGAGGAGCGCGGCGAGGTCCGATCGCCCGTGCCTCTCCTCAACCGGGAGCTCTCCTGGCTCGACTTCAACCAGAGGGTCCTCGAGGAGGCGCGCGACGAGCGGTGGCCGCTGCTGGAGCGGCTGAAGTTCCTCTGCATCTCCGAGAGCAACCTCGACGAGTTTTTCATGATCCGGGTCTCGGGCCTCCGGGACCAGCTCTCCGCCGATCTCGCCGAACGTTCCGACGACGGCCTGACGGCGCGGGAGCAGCTCGCGCTCGTCCGGAAGGGCGTCCTCGCGATGGAGGCCGAGCAGACGGCCTGCCTCCACGAGGACCTCTTGCCCCGCCTCGCGGCGGCCGGGATCACGCTGCTCTCGTGGGGAGACCTCGAGGAGGAGCGGCGGGAGGCGGCGCGGGGTTACTTCCGCAGGAACGTCCTGCCGGTCCTGACGCCCCTCGCCGTCGACCCGGGGCATCCGTTCCCGTTCCTCTCGAACCTCTCGGTGAACCTCGCCATCGAGACCAGGAACCCCGAGAACGGCGAGGTGAAGTTCGCACGCGTCAAGATGCCTCCGGCGATCCCTCGCCTCCTTCCGCTCCGGACGGTCGTCGAGGGGAAGAAGAAGGTCAAGGCCGCGCGCGCGGAGTTCCTCCTCCTCGAGGACCTCGTCCAGGCGAACCTCGACGAGCTCTTCCCGGGCCTCGAGATCCTCGCCTCGTACCTCTTCCGGATCACGCGCGACGCCGACATCGAGATCCAGGAGGACGAGGCCTCCGACCTCCTCGCCACGATCGAGCAGGAGGTCCGGCGGCGGCGGTTCGGGGCCGTCGTCCGCGTCGAGGTGACGCCGCAGACGCCGAAGAAGATGCGCAAGCTCCTGATGCGGCAGCTCGAGGTGAGCGAGAGCGACATCTACGAGGTCTCCGGCATCCTCGGCGCCGCGGACCTGATGGCCCTCGTGAGGCTCGACCGGCGCGACCTGAAGGACGCCCCGTTCACCCCGGCTCTCCCCGCCGCGCTCGCGTCGACGGAGGGCTCCATCTTCCAGGCGATCCGCCAGGGGGACCTCCTCCTCCACCACCCCTACGACTCGTTCGGGCCGGTGGTGGAGCTGATCGAGGAGGCCGCCGACGACCCGAAGACGCTCGCCATCAAGATGACGCTCTACCGGACCAGCTCCGACTCCCCCGTCATCCCCGCCCTCGTCCGGGCGGCGGAGGCGGGCAAGCAGGTCGCCGTCCTGGTCGAGCTGAAGGCGCGCTTCGACGAGGAGAACAACATCGTCTGGGCCAAGGCCCTCGAGCGCGCGGGGATCCACGTCGTCTACGGCGTCGTCGGCCTGAAGACCCACGCGAAGATCGCCCTCGTCGTCCGGCGCGAGAAGGACGAGATCCGCCGCTACGTCCACCTCGGGACCGGCAACTACAACCCGGCGACGGCGAAGGTCTATACCGACCTCGGCCTGCTCACCTGCCGCCCCGAGTTCGGAGAGGACGCCACGCGCCTCTTCAACACCCTCACCGGCCTCGCGACGCGGACCTCCTACAACAGGATCGTCACCGCCCCGCGCGACCTCCACCGGGCCGTCCTGGAGTGGATCTCGCGCGAGACGGAGCACGCGCGCGCGGGGCGGCCCGCGCGGATCCGGGCGAAGCTGAACGCGCTCGTCGACACCGCGGTCATCGAGGCGCTCTACGAGGCCTCGCGGGCCGGAGTCCCGGTCGACCTGATCGTACGCGGCACCTGCTGCCTCGTCCCGGGCCTTCCGGGCGTCTCGGAGACGGTCCGTGTCCGGTCGATCGTCGGGAGGTTCCTCGAGCACAGCCGCTTCTTCCTCTTCGAGAACGGCGGCGACCCCGAGGTCTGGGCCTCGTCGGCGGACTGGATGCCCCGGAACTTCTTCCGGCGCGTCGAGACCGCGTTCCCGATCGTCGACCCCGAGCTCGGCCGGCAGCTCTCCGACGCTTTCGACGCGATGATGGCCGACAACGCGAGGGCACGCGCGCTTCGTTCCGACGGGACCTACGAGCGGCTCCGCCCCGGCCGCGGAGAGCCGGCCATCGACTCGCAGGCCTTCTTCCTCGACCAGGCGCGGCGCCGCGTCCTGAAAGCCGCAGAGCACTTCGTCAAGGGCGCCGCCGCCGACGGCTTCGACCGCGTCCCCGACCCGCGCGAGCGCGGCCCCGAAGACGAGGACCGCTGACCCGAGCGGGGACGGGTCCCCCGCTTACCGTTCGAGCTCGAAGCCCGCCGGCGGCGTGAGCACCGGCTCGGCGTTCAGGAGCGCCGTTTCGGTGATCGGGAGGAGCATCGCGTGCGTGTTCGACCCGAACTGCACGTGGACCTCGTAGTAGCCGTTCGCCGAAACGGCGATGAGCGTCCCGGGCTGCTTCTTCAGCTCCGCGCTGGGGCAGGTGATGTAGACCTTCGCCGGGATGTCCATTCGGCTCCTCCTCGCTCGTCGGGCTCGAGAAGATTCTAAGCGGTGGGCCCGTCGCCGTCGTCGTCGGCCTCGTCCTCGCCCTCGTCGCCCCCCGTCTCGCCGCGGTACTCCTTCAGCTTCCGCTGGAGCGTCCGGAGGCCGATCTCGAGCCGTTCGGCCGCCTTGCGCCGGTTCCCGCCGGAAGCCTGGAGAGCGGTGAGGATCGCCTCCTTCTCGATCTCGGCCATCGTCTTGCCGACGAGGATCGCCGAGTGCGCGATGGGAACGGTCCCCTCGGGGTGGGGCCCCTCTCCCTCCGAGTCTCCCTTCACGTCGGGCGGGAGGTCGCCGACGTCGATCCGCGGGCCCGCAGCGCTGAAGACGGCCCATTCGATGGCGCTCTTCATCTCGCGGACGTTGCCGGGCCAGTCGTACGACATGAGCGCCGAGAGCGCCGCCGGCGTGAATCCCGTCACGGCCCTCTCGTGCTCCCTGGCGAACACCTCGCGGAACCGCTCGGCCAGGAGCGGAACGTCCTCGCGCCTCTCGCGGAGGGACGGCAGGTCGACGACGACCCCCTTCAGGCGGTAATAGAGGTCCTGTCGGAAGCGCCCCGCCTCGATCTCCTTCTTCAGGTCGCGGTTCGTCGCCGAGACGAGGCGGAAGTCGACCTCTTTCGAGTCGTTCCCGCCGACGGGCGTGACGCGCCGCTCCTCCAGGACGCGCAGGAACTTCACCTGCAGGTCGGGAGGCATCTCCGAGACCTCGTCGAGGAAGAGCGTCCCGCCGTGCGCCTGCTCGATCCGCCCCATCCGCTTCACGAGCGCGCCGGTGAAAGCCCCCTTCTCGTGCCCGAAGAGCTCCGACTCGATGATCTCCTTCGGGATCGCGCCGCAATTGAGCGCCACGAACGCTCGCGGCCGGCGCGGCGAGTTGTGGTGGAGGGCGTTCGCGACGAGCTCCTTGCCCGTCCCCGACTCTCCCGTGATCAGGACGTTCATCCGCGTCGGGGCGACCTTCCGGAGGACGTCGAAGACCCGCTCCATCGCCGCGGAGACGCCGATGATCGCCTCGAAGCCGTAGCGCTTGTCGAGACGCTCGCGGAGCTGCTTGATCTCGCCCGCCTGGCGCGCGCGCCCGAGAGCGGCCGAGGCGCGGAGGCGCAGGTCGTCGCGCGCGACCGGCTTGGCCACGTAGTCGACCGTGCCGAGGTCCTTGGCCTTCAGGAGCGTCTCGATGTCGCCGAAGGCGGTGACGAGCAGGACGGAGACGTCGGGCCGCGCCGCCGCGAGCTCCGTCGCGAGCTCGATGCCCGTCTTTCCCGGCATCTTCAGGTCGGTCACGACGAGGCCGACCGACGGATCGTCCATCGCGCGCGAGAGGGCCGAGTCGGCGTCGGGGAACTCCTCGACCCTCCGGCCGTCCGTCGTCAGCGTCAGGGCCATCGCCTTCCGGCTCCCGGCGTCGTCGTCGACGACGAGGACGAGCGGCTCGCGAGGCGGCGCCGCGCTCACCGCCCGCCCCCGATCGCCCGGTCCAGGTCGTCCTCCGACCAGACCGGCACGCCGAGCGCGCGGGCCTTCTCGAGCTTCGACCCGGCTTCGTCTCCGACCACGACCGCGGCCGTCTTCCTCGAAACGCTTCCGCTCACTTTGCCTCCGGCTCTCTCGATCGCCGCCGTCGCCTCCTCCCGCGTCCGCCGCGGGAGCGTCCCCGTCAGGACGAAGGTCATGCCGGACAACGGCCCTCCGGGGGCAGGCGCCCCCTCCGGCTCGTTCATACGGACGCCGGCCTCTGCGAGTTTAGAGAGGAGGCGGACGTTCGCCGGGAGGGTGAACCAGTCCCGAACGGAGCGCGCCGTCTCCGGTCCGATCTCCGGGACGGCCGTCAGCTCCTCCTCGGTCGCCGCCGAGAGCGCCTCCATTGTTCCGAACCGCCGCGCCAGGACCTTGCCGGTCTTCTCCCCGACGTGGCGGATCCCGAGGCCGAAGAGGAGCCGGCCGAGCCCCGCCTCCTTCGACCGCTCGATCTCCCCGAGGACGTTCGCGGCCGACTTCCCACCCCAGCGCTCGAGCGCCGCCAGGTCCTCCGCGCGGAGCGCGTAGAGCCCCGCGACGTCGGCGATGAGACCGGCCGCGAGAAGCTGGTCGACCCGTTCGTCGCCGAGCCCTTCGACGTCCATCGCGCGGCGAGCGACGTAGTGGCGGATCGCCTCCTTGACCTGGGCGGGGCACGAGCCGCTGACGCACCGAACGGCGACCTCGCCCTCCTCGCGGACGACCGCCTCGCCGCACTCCGGACAGGCCGCGGGCATCTCGAACGACACGGCGCCTTCGGGGCGCTTCTCGAGGAGAACGCGCGTCACTTTCGGGATGACGTCCCCGGCTTTCTCGACGGCGACCGTGTCGCCGACGCGGACGTCCTTCCGGGAGAGGTCCTCGTAGTTGTGGAGCGTCGCGCGGCGAACGGTCGTCCCGGCGAGGAGGACCGGCTCGAACTCGGCGACGGGGGTCAGGACGCCGGTCCGGCCGACCTGGACGACGATTCGCGTCACGCGCGTCGACGCCTCCTCGGCCGGGAACTTGTAGGCGAGCGCCCAGCGCGGCGCCTTCGTCGTCGCGCCGAGACGCTGCTGGTCGGAGACGGGGCTCACCTTCAGGACCGCCCCGTCCGTCTCGAGGTCGAGGGCGTGCCGCTTCTCGCGCCACTCGGCGAGAAAGGCCTTCACCTCCCCGGCGCTCCGCGCGACGGCGCGGTGGGGGTTGACGGGGAGGCCGAGGCGGGCGAGCGCGTCGAGCGCCTCGACCTGCGTCGCCGGCCCCCCGTCTCCCTCCCACCGCGCGACGGAGTAGAGGTAGACCGAGAGGCGGCGGCGCGCCGTCTCGCGCGAGTCGAGGAGCCGGAGCGAGCCGGCCGCGGCGTTCCGCGGGTTCGCGAAGAGGGGCTCGCCCGCCTCCTCGCGCGCGGCGTTCAGCGCCCGAAAGGCCGCCTTGCCGAGGTAGACCTCGCCCCGCACCTCGAGGAGGCGGGGGGCCCCCTCGGGGAGCCGAAGCGGCAGGACGCGGATCGTCCTCACGTTCGGCGTCACGTCCTCGCCGGTCGTCCCGTCGCCACGCGTGGCGCCCCGAACGAGGACCCCGTCCTCGTAGACGAGCGAGATCGAGAGGCCGTCGATCTTCAGCTCGCAGACGACCTCCGGGAGGCGCCCGTCGAGCCGGTCGGTCACGCGCGTCAGCCAGGCGTCGAGCTCAGCCTCGGAGTAGGCGTTCTCGAGGGAGAGGAGCGGCACCTCGTGGCGGACGTTCGGAAGATCGTCGACGGGCGTCCCGCCGACGCGTCGTGTTGGCGAGTCGGGGGTGACGAGATCGGGCCAACGTTCCTCGATCGCGAGGAGCTCTCGCGCGAGGGCGTCGTACTCGGCGTCGCTCACCTCGGGGCGGGCGAGGGCGTAATAGAGGTGCTCGTGCCGGCGGAGCTCGGCGCGCAGGAACGCCGCGCGCTCCGTCGCCGCCGCAACGGTCTCGGGGAGCTTCAGCACGCCCCGGATTGTAGGGGCCGCCTCGGCGGGGTGACGGGCGATACTCCCGCGTCCGCCGGGCGGGCCGGCGGCGACGGACGGATGAAGCGGAAGCTCCTCCTCGCAGGCGGTATGGTCGCGCTCGGTCTCGGGCTCGCGGGCCTCCTGCTCCCCGTCCTCCCGACCACCCCGTTCCTGCTCCTGGCGGCCGCGCTCTTCGCCCGCAGCTCGCCCGAGCGGTACGAGCGCCTCCTCGGGCACGAGCGGCTCGGGCCCCACGTGCGCGACTGGGTCGAGCGGCGCGGCCTGCGCCGGAGCGTGAAGGTCCGGGCGATCCTCCTCCTCTGGGCGGCCTTGCTGCCGAGCTCCCTCTGGCTGGGGCACCGTCACCTTTCCGGCTTCCTCCTCCTCGCCGTCGGCGCCGCCGTGTCCGCCTATCTCCTCCGCCTCCCGACGCTCGAGGAGCCGCCCGCGGACGCGGCTCTTCCCAAGAGCGGCGACGCCACCTAGCATCGCGGCCGTGTCCTCGCCCAAAGCGTTCCTGGGGCTCGTCCTCCTCGTTGCCGGCCTGCCCGCCCGCGCCGGGGAGCGCGTCCCGCCCGTCGCCTCGTATCGCATCGAGGCGAGCTGGGACGAGGAGCGGAAGGTGCTCGCCGGGCGCGAGACGATCACGTTCGTCAACCGGACCACGCGCCCCTTCGACGACGTGGTCCTTCACCTCTACCTGAATGGCTTCCGCAATACCCGTTCGACGCTCTACCGGGCCCTGCCCCGGCCGACGGGCTCCGACGGGTTCGGCTACTGCGAGCTGAAGCGGATCGCCCCCTCCGGCGGCGAGGATCTGACGCGCCGGGTCACGTTCGCGTCGGGCGGTGCCGACAACCCGGACGACCGGACGCTCGTCCGTGTCCCGCTGACGCGCCCCGTGGCGCCCGGAGAGACGCTCGTCCTCGAGGTCGACTTCGAGTCCCGGCTCCCGCGGGGCCTCCTGCGGACGGGGTGGAAGGACGACTTCGTCTTCGCCGGACAGTGGTTCCCGAAGCTCGCGAAGGCGACGGAGGCGGGCTGGCGCGGGAGGCCCTTCCACCCCTTCACGGAGTTCTTCGCCGACTTCGGCGACTATGACGTGACGCTCCTCCTGCCGGCCGAGGTGAAGGGGCGCGTCGCCGCCACCGGCCGAGTCGTCGAAGAGTCCGACGCGGACGCGGGGCGCGTCCGCGTGAGGGCCCGCGCGGAAGACGTCCACGACTTCGCCTTCGCGTTCTCGCCCCGATTCGAGGTGAAGACGGAGAAAGTTGCGCCGAAGGGGCTCCCCGCGGTGGAGGTCCGGCTCTACCTCCAGCCCGACCACCGCCGCTCGCGCGAACGCTACCTGCGCGCCGCCCGGGAGGGCCTCGCGCACTACGGCAGCTGGCTCGGGCCGTATCCGTATCCCGTACTGACGATCGTCGACCCCCCGACCGGCTCGGGAACCGGGGCGATGGAGTACCCGACGCTCCTCACCGGCGGAACGACATGGCTCTCCCCGGCCGCCGGCGGAGAGCCGGGCGCCGTCGTCCTCCACGAGCTCGCGCACCAGTGGTTCCAGGGCGTCGTCGCGACCGACGAGGTGAGCGAGGCGCACCTCGACGAGGGGCTCGCGACCTGGGCCGCCGCCCGCGCCGTCACGCGGCTGCAGGGACCGCCGAGCCCGGTCGTCGAGGCGTTCGGGATCCCGATCGCCCTCCGCTCCCTCTCGCGAACGCTCCCCGAGGGGGAGGCGCAGGACGCTCTCGACCAGGCGGCCTTCTCGCGCTCCGACCCGACGCTCCGCGAGTCGTGGCGCGCCCTCGACGACGCGGCGGTCCGGACGAACGCCTACTCGCGGACGGCGCTCCTCCTCGAGTCCGTCGCCCGCACGATCGGCGATCAGCCGCTCCGGGCCGCCGTCGGCGAGTACGTCCGCCGGTTCGCGTTCCGGCATCCGACGACGACGGACTTCCTCGACGTCGTCGGGGAGGTGGCGGGAGCGGAGGCGCGCGCGCTCCTCGAGCGCGGATGGGCTTCGGCCGGTCCCGCCGACTACGCCGTCACGAAGGCCGAGACCGCCCGGATGCGCCCTCCGGCCGGCTTCCTCGGCGAGGGGCCGAGGAGGGCGTGGGCGGCGCCGACCCAGGGCAGGGGCGAGTGGGCGTCGACGGTCGTCGTCCAGCGTCTCGGCGAGGTGGCCTGGCCGGTCGTGGTGGAGCTCCGGTTCGAGGGGGGCCACGTCGTGAAGCGGACGTGGGACGGGAGAGGCGAGTGGATCCGCTATCGCGCCACCGGACCGAGGCTCCTGTCGGCCGTCGTCGACCCGGGCCGCGCCTGCCTCCTTGACGTCAACCGGCTGAACGACGGCCTCGCGACGGAGCGCGATCCGAGGGCGGCGCGGGCCTGGGGACACCGACTCCGCTTCCTCGCTCAGAACGTCCTCGAGCTCTTCGCGCTCGTCGCAGCCCTCCCGGGGGCCGCACGGTGAAGGGCGATGCGCTCCCCGTCCTCTGGGCGAGGGGACTCCTCTCGGCTGCACGGACCTGGAAGGCGCTCCTCCTGGCCCTCGCGCTGAACGCCGCGCTCGCGCTCGTCGTGACCGCGCCGCTCGCCTCGCGCCTCCACGACCTGCTCGACGAGCGGCCGACGGCCGCGCCGCTCGCGAACGGCCGGGACCTCGTCCTCGAAGCGCACCTCCTCCGTGCCGAGTCCGGGCTCCTCGGCGGGAGGGCGCGCCTCGAGGCGCTCGGGCGGGGGGAGCTCCTTCTCGAGGAGCTGCCGCTCCTCTCCGGACCCCTCGCGGGCCTTCTCACCGCGGGCCTGCTGCACGCCGCGCTCTCGGGCCTCCTCGCGGGCGGCTTCGCCGGCCGCTTCGCTTCGGAGAGGGACCGCGGCAGCCTCGCCGCGTTCCTCTCGGACGTGGTGAGGCTCGGCCTTCCGTCGCTCGTCCTCGGCCTCCTCGGCCTCGCCGGGATCCTCGGCGCGTTCTGGGTCTTCGTGGAGCTCCCGCGCGCCGCGACGCTCTCGCCCGACCTCCGCTGGGACCAGGAGAGGACCGGCCTCTCGCTCCTCCGGCTCGGCGCCTTCCTCCTCGCGGCCGGCGCGATCCGGGCCGTCGTCGCGCAGTCGCGCGCCGCGCTCGGCCTCTCGCGCTCCGTGAACCCTCTCGCCGCCCTGGGCGCGGGGCTCGGCTTCGTCCTCGGCCGCCCCGTGAAGGCGCTCCTCCTCGAGGTCGCCTTCGGCGCGACGGCGCTCCTCCCGCTCGCCCTCTGGCTCCTCTTCGCGCCGTCCCTGGGCGGCGGCGACCTCCGCCTCCTCGCGACCCTCGTCGCCGGGCAGCAGGTCGTCGTCCTCCTCCGGATCGCATCGCGAACGGCCCACCTCGGAGCCGCCTCCGCCTGGATGCGCGGGGCGCGCGAGGCCTCTCGCCCGGCGCCTGCGAAGATCGAGTCGTGATCCCGCTCCGCACGAAGACTCCCGGGTCCTGGGCGGAGAGGGCCGCGGCCCGCCTTCCCGAGCTCGTCGCCGACCACGCGGCGTGCGAGCTTCAGGCCGCCGTCTTCGCCCTCGCCCTCGTCGGGCGCTACCCCGGCGACCCGCTGCTCGTCGACCGCCTCTCGGCCCTCGCCGCGGAGGAGCTGCGCCACTTCCGGAAGGCGATGCGGGAGGCGCGGCGACTCGGCGCGAGAGTCGGCACGCGCCGCGCGAACGCCTACGTCTCGGTGCTGCGGGCCGCCGGACGCGCCGGGCGCGAGCCGGAGCAGGGGCTCGACCTCCTCCTCTGCGGCGCCCTCGTCGAGGCCCGGAGCCACGAGAGGTTCCTCGCGCTCGTGCCGCGGCTCGCCGCGGAGCCGCGCCTCGCGAAGCTCTACGTCGAGCTCGCGGCCGCCGAGGAGCGGCACGGGCCGGCGTACCTCGAGCTCGCCGAGCGACACGCCGGAAGGGAGGCGACGGCGGCCCGGCTCGAGGAGCTCCTCGACGTCGAGGCGCGCGCGATCGCGGGCGCGCCGACCTCGCCGGTCGCCGTCCACTCCGGGGCGTGATCGCCTTCGTCCGTCAGTCTCCGTCGCCGCCCGGCAGAGAGTGTCGGGCGATGACGAACTCCTCCACGGGTCTCCCGCCAACGAGATGCTCGTCCATGATCCTGTCGAGGACCGGCGGATCGCAGGCCCGGTACCAGATCCCCTCGGGGTAGATGACGGCGATCGGCCCCCTCTCGCAGACCCGAAGGCAGCCGACCCGGGTCCGTAGGACGCCTCCCCTCTCCGAGAGGCCCCGTCGCTTGAGGCCGTCCTTCAGGTGCGTCCACGCGGCCATCGCGCGTTCCGCGTCGGCGCACTTCGGGTTCTCGCGATCCGCGCAGAGGAAGACGTGCCGGCGGGCGACGTCGACGCCGGCCCTCTCGAGCTTGCGGGCGATGATCTCGGCCTCTCCGAGCGGCTTGCCGTCCATGGCGTCCTCCGTCGGGCGGGAAGTGTAGGCGAGCGCCCGAAGGGCGCGTCCCGGCGGCTTCCCGGTCGAGTCCCGCCCGCGCCCCGGTATAGACTTCCCGGACTCCCCGGGACTCCCGACTCAAGGAGATGGCGATGGGCCTCCTGAAGGACTTTCTCCGGATCGACGCCGACCGGCGCTCCGCCCTCGCGACGGTTCGCCAGGAAGCGCAGTCCCACCGGCTCCGCATCGAGGAGCTCGGCGCGGAGGCGCGGCGCAAACGGGACGAGATCGGAATGCTGGAGGAGGAGCTCCGTCGGCTCGCCGAGGACGTGGCCCGGACGGAGGAGCTCCTCCTCGACCTGGAGGCCCGCCGCGAGGCGCACGACCGGGACACACACGAGCGCAAGGTCGACGCGGTCCGGTCGGGGCTCGCGCACGACCGTGCCGACGGTTTCCGGATCGCGGAGGAGTTCCGTCAGCTCCGCGGCACGTTCGAAGGGGAGCGCACGCGCCTCCTCGCCGAGGCCGACACCGGCCGGATGATGGACAACTTCTTCCAGATCGAGGCGTTCCTGAAAGACACCGGGACGCCGATCCCCGACGCGGCCCGCAAGGCGCTGATGAAGGAGCGGCAGGACCTGATGGCGCGGATCGGCCCGCTCGTCGCGCCGCCTCCCGTGCCCGATGGGGTCTTCAAGGCGACCGTCGTCTACTCGACTCTCGAGGAGGGCGAGCCGACCGCCGTCGTCGCGGTCGGCCTCCCCGACGAAGCCGACGTCTCCGGGCCGCACGACCTCTCGGCCCTTCTCCTGTACGCGTCGTACGCGTCGGTCGTCGAGAAGATCGGCCCCGGAGTGCCGCGGCCGCGCCGGTCGGACGGCGTCGTCGTCTACGAGCAGCCGGCCGGCTCCCGCCCCGCCGACGAGGTCGCGCTCGACCTCTTCCTCGCCGTCGAGGACGGGCTGCGGAAGGGCGCCGCAGCGGCCGGCGTCCCGTGCGAGCTGACCGGAGTCTTCCTCGAGCCCGAGATCGCTTCGGCGGTCTTTCCCCGCGGCGACGCCCGCGGCATCTGACCGGAGGCTGCCATGACCGTGAAGTGGATCGGCGACGCCGCCCAGGAGCTCGGCCTCTCCCCTCTCGACGCCGTCGAGATCCTCGCGTCGCGCCAGGAGTACCCGATGAACGGGCTCCTGGACGAGGACCGGTTCAAGACCCTCCGGCTGATGCGCGGGAGCAAGCGGCTCGAGACGTCCGGCTCCCAGCCGATGCCGGTCCCCGACCGGCTCGCCTCCCCCTCGACGGTCCCGATCCCGACGCCTCCGCCGCAGGCGCACGCCGCTCCTCCCCCGGCGCCCGTCGTCACGGCTCCGCCGCCGGTCCCCGAGCCGTTCGCTCCGGCGCCGCCGCCCGTTCGGCCGCCGGTCGGCGAGCGGACCTCCGTGACGGCGCCGCTCCAGACCATCCCGGGACGCGAGGGGGAGAAGACGGTCATCCTCTCGCCGATCGAGCCGAAGGAGTGAGCCCGGCGCCGCCCGGCGGGCGGCGCCTCGCCGCCTTCACGACCGGGAGGCCGCCGACCTGGCCGCGACCGCGCGGCCTCCCGAAGCCGGGACCAGGAGCTCCCGCACCTGGCGTGCGAGCTCGAGACAGCAGGTGAGCCCGGGCGACTCGATGCCGACGAGGTTCACCCATCCCGGCAGCCCCCGCTCCGACTCCTCGGCGACGACGAAGTCGCGGAACGGCGCGCCGATCACCTCGAGGCGCGCGCGGATGCCGGACTGGTCGGGTGAGAGGTCGTCCGCGACGAGCGCGGGGAGGTAGCGGCGCGCCGCGGCGAGGAAGGCCCCGCGCCGCGATTCGTCGACCGCATAGTCCGCGCGGCGCTCCTCGAGCGGCTCGACGTCGGGTCCGAGCTTCAGCTCCCCGTCGAGGTCGACGGTCAGGTGGATGCCGAGGACGCTTCCGTAGCCGTGCGGCATCACCGGGTAGAGGAGGCGGCGCGCGAGATGGCGGCGGGAGGATCGGACGCGGAAGTAGCTCCCCTTCGTCCAGGTCTGGCGGTAGCCCGCGGCATCGACGTCGAGCCCGGGCATCGCGGCGACGACGTCGGCGTCGAGTCCGGCGGCGTTGACGACGCGCGGCGTCGAGAGGCGGACCTCCTCGCCCGACGGGTCGACGAAGACGAGCTCGTACCCGCCGCGCGCCGGCGCGGCCGCCTTCAGCACGTGGCGGAACGCGAAGAGCGCGCCGTTCTCCTCCGCGACCGCCCGGAACACGCGGAACAGGCCGTGGACGTCGAGGATCCCGGTCGAGGGCGAGAGGACGGCCGCCGTCGCGCGGACGTGAGGCTCCTCCTCGCGGAAGCGAGAGAGAGAAACCTCCTCGAGGAGAGCGCCGTTCTCCCTCCCCGCGGTGACGATCTGGGCGAGGCGCTCCTCCTCCCCGTCCTCGAGCGCGAGGAGCCACTTCCCCGTCCGCCGGAACGGGACGCCGTGCGCCTCGCAGAAGGCCGCGAGGTTCCGGTTCCCGGCGACGCAGAGCCGCGCCTTCCGCGACCCGGGCGGGTAGTAGAGCCCCGCGTGGAGGACCTGGCTGTTGCGGGAGCTCGTCTCGCGCCCCGGTCCCGGGTGGCGCTCGGCCACCACGACCGAGAGCCCCGCGCGAGAGAGCTCCGCCGCAGTGGCGAGACCGACCACCCCGGCGCCGACGACGACGACGTCCGCGTCCACCGCGCCGATCGTCTCACCCCTTCCGCGCCCCGTCCCGCGCGGAAGAGCATCGCGCGCCGGGATCGTGTAAAACGTCGCCGCCCCGCATGAGCCCGACCCCTCCGGACGCCCCCGGCGCCGTGACCGCCCGCCTCGCGGCGCGGGGCCTCGCCATCCTCACGCTCGTCAACCTCTTCAACTACCTCGACCGGTTCGTCGTCGCCTCGCTCGTCGAGAGCCTGCGGAATTCCGAGCTGCGGCTGACCGACACGCAGGCCGGCGCGCTGATGACCGGCTTCATCGTCGTCTACATGGTCGCCTCGCCGTTCTTCGGCGTCCTCGGCGACCGCGGCTCCCGCCCGCGCCTCCTCGCGCTCGGCGTCTTCGTCTGGAGCCTCGCCACGGCGGCCGCGGGTCTCGCTCGGAGCTTCGCGTCGCTCTTCGCGGCGCGGGCGGCCGTCGGCATCGGCGAGGCGGCCTACGGCACGATCGCCCCGAGCCTCCTCGCCGACTATTTCCCGAGGGAGAAGCGGGGGCGCGTCTACGCGATCTTCTTCTGCGCGATCCCGATCGGCTCCGCGCTCGGCTACGTCGTCGGCGGCCTCGCCGACACGCACCTCGGCTGGCGCGCCGCGTTCTACGTCGCCGGCCTCCCCGGGCTCCTCCTCGCCCTCCTCGCGCTGACGCTCCCCGACCCGCCACGTGGCGTGACGGACGCCGCCGAGGCGCCGCCCCCGGGGACGCCGAAGGACTCCGGCTGGTCCTCCTACCTCGCCCTCGCGAAGAACCGTCCCTTCCGGCTCGCCGTCCTCGGCTACGCCGCCTACACGTTCGGCCTCGGCGCGATGGCGTTCTGGATGCCCGCGTTCCTCGAGCGGGTGCGGGGCGTGCCGAAGGAGACGGCCACCATCCGGTTCGGCCTCGTCGTCGTCGTCACCGGCTTCGTCGGCACGTTCGCCGGAGGCTTCCTCGGCGACGCCCTCCTGAAGAGGACGAAGGAGGCCTACCTCTGGGTCTCCGGCGTCGCCACGCTCCTCGCCGTCCCGTTCGCCGTCGTCGCGCTCACGGCCGCGGCGCCGGGCGTCTACTTCCCGGCCCTCGTCGTCGCGCAGCTCCTCGTCTTCGCCTCCACGGGGCCGATCAACTCCGCGATCGTCAACGACGTCCTCCCGTGGCAGCGGGCGGCGGCGGTCGCGGCGTGCAACTTCACGATCCACGTCCTCGGCGACGTCCCGTCCCCTCCGCTCCTCGGCGCCGTCTCCGACGCGTCCACGCTCGCCAACGCCGTCCTCCTCGTCCCGGCCGCGTTCCTCGTGGGGGGCGCGATCTGGACCTGGGGCGCGCTCACGGGGCGGCGCGCGTGATCCGCACCCTCGCGACCGCCGTCTCGCGCCTCGTCCTGCGCGTCTTCTACCGGAACGTCGAGGCGGCCGGCCTCGACCGGGTCCCGGCCGCGGGGCCCACGATCCTCGTCCTGAACCACCCGAACGGCCTCATGGACCCGCTCCTCCTCCTCTGCCTCTCGCCCCGCCCCGTCTCGTTCCTCGCGAAGTCGCCGCTCTTCACGATGCCGTTCGTCTCGCTCTTCGTGAGGGCGTTCGACTCGATTCCCGTCTACAGGCCGCAGGACGCCGACGCCGACGTGCGGCGCAACCGCGAGACCTTCGCGAAGGCGCGCGAGATGCTGAAGCGGGGCGGGGTCCTCGCCCTCTTCCCCGAGGGGGTCTCGCACGACGAGCCGCGCCTGATGCCGCTCAAGTCGGGCGCGGCACGGATCGCCCTCGGCGCCGCGGCCGAGGGCGCCGTCACCGTCGTCCCCGCCGGCCTCACCTACGAGGCGCGCGACCTCTTCCGGAGCTCGGCCCTCCTCCACGTCGCCGAGCCCTTTACCGTCGAGCCGATCCCGCTCGACGAGAAGGGGGAGCCGCCGCGCACGGCCGTGAAGGCGCTGACCGAGCGGCTCCGCGAAGCGCTGGAGGGGGCGACGCTCCAGGCCGACGACGCGGCGACGCTCGAGCTCGCCGCGTTCGCCGAGTCGCTCCTGCCCGCCGGGGACGGCAGCCTCGAGGCGCGCGTCGCCGTCCGCCGGCTCCTCCTCGAGCGGGCCGCGCTCCTTCGCGACCGCGCGCCGGAACGGCTCGCGGCCCTCGTCGCCCGCCTCGAGAGGTTCCGCGCCATCCTCACGGCGGCCCGCCTCGCGCCAGGTGCGCTCGATTCCGGCGCCTCGCGCGCCGAGCTCGCCGCCTCCACGCTCGCCGCGCTCCTCGTCGCCCTCTTCCTCGCCCCGCCGGCCCTTCTCGGGCTCCTCGCCCACGCCCCGGCCTACAACCTCGTCGGTCCGCTCGCGAAGCGCCTCTCCCGCGGGAACACCGACATCGTCGCGACGATCAAGGTCCTCGGCGCGTTCCTCTTCTTCCCCCTCACGTGGATCGCGCTCGGGACGGCGGCCGGGCTCGCCTGGGGCCTCCCGCTCGGCCTCCTCACCGGCCTCGCGCTCCCCGTCCTCGGCTACCTCGCGCTCCTCCTCCTCGAGCGCTGGGAGGCGACGGTCGCCGCCCTGCGCGCCCTCGGCCTCGCCCTCGTCCGCCGCCCGGCCCTCGCCCGCCTCCGCGCCGAGCGCGAGTCCCTCGTCGCCGAGATGGCCGCCCTCGACGCAGAGTGTAGAGTGTAGACCAGACCCCATCCCAAGAAGTGGTCAGGTCTACCATCTACAGTCTACGGGGATCAGGCGAGGGCGAGGAGGGCCTCCTCCACGGCGCCCTTCACGAGCGGGACCTTGTAGTCGTTGCCCGACATCGGTTCGGCCCCCTTCACGGCGAGCTCGGCCGCCTCGGCGGCGAGCTTCGCGTCGAGGGCCTTGCCGACGAGGAGCTTCTCGACCTCCGGGACGCGCCACGGCGTCGGGGCGACGCCCGAGAGGACGACGCCGGCCGAGGCGACCTTCCCGTCCTTCACCGAGAGGGCGAGGGCGACGCCGCCGAGGGCGAAGTCCCACGCGCCGCGCGAGCGGACTTTCCGGTAGTGGCCTTTCCCCCCTTCGAGCGGCGGCGGGAGAAGGACCTCGGTGAGGACCTCGCCCGGCGCGAGGACCGTCTCGCGGGTGTGGTCGACCTCGGGCAGGACGAAGAGCTTCTCGACGGGAAGGGTCCGGACCCCCTTCGGCCCGACGACCTTCACCGTGGCGCGAAGCGCGACGAGCGGGGAAGCGGTGTCGGAGGGGTGGACGATGTAGCAGCCGGAGCCGCCGAAGACGGCGTGGTAGGTGTTCTCCCCCTCCACCGCGTAGCAGATCTCGCCCCCCTTGCGGGCGCAGTCGAAGTCGCCGCGGAAGTACCAGCAGCGCGGGCGCTGGCAGAGGTTCCCGCCGAGCGTCCCCTGGTTCCTCAGCTGGGGGCTCGCGGCGGCGGCGGCCCCTTGCGCGAGGGCGGGCCAGCCCTTCGCGATCCCGGCATGCCGGGCGACCTCGGCGAGCGTCGTCAGCGCGCCGATCCGGAGGCCCCCGTCCTTCGTCGCCGAGATCCCTTTCAGGTCGGCGAGGCCCGAGAGGCTGACGACGGACTTCGCGTCGAAGACGCCGTCCCGAAGGCAGCCGAGGAGATCCGTGCCGCCGGCGTGGGCGCGGGCCCCCTCGGCCGCGAGCGCCTTCACGGCCTCGGCGACGGTGCGGGGACGGACGTATCGAAAGCTCGGAAGCATCGCGTCACCCCTTCTTCCCGGCCGCGGCGAGGAGCGCGGCGAGCTTCGGCGGCGTGATCGGAGAGTCGTGGACCCGGAGGCCGACGGCGTCGCGGACCGCGTTCGCGATCGCCGCGGCGGTCGGGATCGTCGCCGGCTCGCCGACCCCCTTCGCCCCCGCGGTGTTGCACTCGGTGTCGACGAGGTCGGCGGAGAGGACCTCCTGCGCCGCCGGGACGTCGAGCGCCGTCGGGATCTTGTAGTCGTGCCAGTTCGCGTTGACCATCTTCCCGGTCTGCCGGTCGAGGACCCGCTCCTCGGTCCGGCCGAGGCCGAGGCCCATCACGAGGCCGCCCTGGACCTGGCACTCGAACGTCAGGCGGTTCATGACGCGCGCGCTGTCCTGAGCGGCGACGAGCTTCGTGACGGCCACCTCGCCCGTCCGCACGTTCACCTCGACCTCGGCGAAGTGCGCCGCGAACATCGAGATGACCTTCCCCTCGACGTTCGGTCCGCGCGTCCCGACGCCGACGAGGACCTGGTTCCGCTGCAGCGCCGGCACCGCGGTAACGGCGAGCTTCTTCGCCGGGTCCTTCGTCGAGACGACGTCGTTTCCGTCCAGCTTCAGCTCCGCGACGGGGACCTTCAGCTCCTCCGCTGCCCCGGCGAGGAGCTTCGTCCGCACCTCGATCGCCGCGGCGCGCGCCGCCGGCATGTCGGACGGGACGGTCTTCGAGCCGCCGCTCGGCCCGCTGTATTGCGTCGTGCCGGTGTCCGCGTGCTCGATCTGGATCTTCTCGAGCGGGACGCCCAGCTCCTCGGCGACGGTCTGGGCCATCACGGTCTTCGTCCCGGTGCCGATGTCGGCGGCCCCGGAGTTCACGTTGACGCTCCCGTCCGCGTAGAGCTTCACGACGACCGTCGCCGGCGGGCCGCCTCCGTAGCCCCACATCCCGGCCGCGACGCCGTACCCCTTCCGGATCGGCCCGTCGTCCTTCCTCTTCTCCCGCGTCGTCTCCCACCCGAACGCCTTCGCGCCGCCCGAGAGGCACTCCGCGAGGCCGGTGGAGGTGTAGGGGAGGTTCCCGCGCCGCTGGCTCACCCTCGGCACGTTCGCGAGACGGAGCGCGACGGGGTCCATCCCGAGCTTCCGCGCCAGCTCGTCCATCGCCTGCTCGAGCGCCCAGGCCCCCTGCGGGAAGCCGGGGGCGCGCATCGCGCGCGCGCGTCCGGCGTTGATCGCGACGTTCTCGTCGACGGCCGCGACGTTCGGGCAGGTGTAGAGGTCCGTCGCCAGGAACGACGTGTCGGCGCCGTTCGGATAGGCGCCGCCCGAGCCGATCGAGGAGAACTCGATCGCCGTGAGCGTGCCGTCCTTCTTCGCGCCGATCTTCACCTTCATCGTGTTCGCGGGGCGGTTCCCCGCGTTCAGGAAGACCTCCTCGCGCGTCAGGAAGAGCTTCACGGGGCGGGCGGTCCTCTTCGCGAGGAGCGCGGCGATGACCGTGTACTTCCCCGCCTCGAGCTTCGACCCGAAGCCGCCCCCCATGTAGTGACCGATCACGCGGACGTTCGCGAGCGGCAGCTTCAGGGCCGCGGCGACCGTCTGCTGGACGACGAAGACCCCCTGGGTCGAGTCCCAGACCGTCAACCGGTTCCCGTCCCACTTCGCGACGGAGCCGTGGACCTCCATCGGCGCGTGGATCTCGCACGCGGTCGAGTACGTCCCCTCGACGACGACGTCGGCCGCCGCGAAGCCCGCCGCGAGGTCGCCCCGCTCGTACCGGGCCGGCTCGCCGTAGCGGTTCCCGCCGTCGTGGACGAGCGGGGCGTCCGGCGCGAGCGCCTCGCGCGGGTCGAGGACGAACGCGAACTCCTCGTACTCGACGCGGATCGCCTTCAGCGCGTCGAACGCCTGGGCGCGCGTCTCCGCGGCGACCGCGGCGACCTCGTCCCCCTCGTGGCGCACCCGCTCGTCGAAGAGCTTCGAGTAGAACCGCCCCCGGCTCCGGTACCACGGCACGTCGGCGCCGGGAGAGAACGCGGTGAGGACGGCGCGGACCCCCGGCATCTTCTCGGCCGCGCTCGTGTCGATCGCCTTCACCCGGGCGTGCGCGTGAGGGGAGCGGAGGATCGCGGCGTGGAGCATGTCGGGGAGGGCGAAGTCGAGCGGGTAGACGGCCGAGCCGCTCACGCGCTCGTAGCCGTCGACCCTCGGGACGGGCTTCCCCACGACCTTCGTCTCGCCCCACGGAGGCATCTCGGCCTTCGGCGGCTCGGTCTCGGGGACGGGGCCCTGGAGCCAGTAGAGGAGGTCCGTCACGGCGTCACCTCTCCTTCCGGAGCCGGGCGGCCTTGTCGACCGCCTTGAAGATGTGGGCGTAGGCGCCGCACCGGCAGAGGTTGCCGCTCATGCCGTGGCGGATCTCGTCGAGCCCGGGCTCGGGGTTCTCCCGGAGCAGCCCCTCCGCGGCCATCACCTGGCCCGGCGTGCAGTAGCCGCACTGGTAGGCGTCCTCCTCGACGAAGGCCTTCTGGACGGGCCCGAGCTCCTCCCCCTCCATCAGCCCTTCGACCGTCGTCACCTGCTTCCCGTCGGCCTCGAGCGCGAGCGTGAGGCAGGAATAGCGCGCCACCCCGTCGATCAGGACCGTGCACGCGCCGCACTCGCCCCGCTCGCAGCCCGGCTTCGTCCCGGTGAGGCCGAGCTTCTCGCGGAGGACGGAGAGGAGCGTGTCGCGCGGCTCGACGAGGACCTTGTGCGTCCTCCCGTTCACGACGAGCGTCAGCTTCGTCGGCTCCGCCGCGGGGAGCTCCGCGATCGCGGCTGGCGCCGCGGCGGGAGCGCCGAGCGCCTCCTTCGCCACCGCGACGCCGACGGCCGCCGGGACCACGGAGCCGAGGAATCCCCGGCGGGAAACGCCGCCGTTCGTGTCGAGGTCGTTCCGGTCGTCGCTTCTCTCGGCCATGCGTCCTCCCGGGGCCGGACTCGGCGCGCGGCGGCTCCGGCCCGATCGGGCATGTTACGACGCGACGGAGCTCCCTTCCGCGTCGCGGAAGATGCGACGGCCTCTCGGGACTGCGCATCCGCTCGTCCGACCGCACGTGTGTCGACGCCGGCCCCGGCCCGGCCGGAGACCTCGTCGTCGAGAGGACCTACTCGCCGATCCGGGCGCGATGCTCGACGGCCCCGGACAACTCCGCGTCGCGGCCGAGCGCCACCGCGAGCTCCGCCGCCTCGTCCCCCGCGAGGACGTGGACGACGCCGCCGGGGAGGCGCATGACCCCGTCCGCGCCGGCAGCCCGGACTCCGGCCTCGTCGACGCGCGCCGGGTCCGCGAGGACAACACGCACGCGGGTCCGCGCGCACGCCTCGACGGTCCGGACGTTTCCGGCGCCTCCGAGGGCCTCGACCAGCCGGCGCCCGCGCGCGGCGACGTCGGGCGAGACGGCCCCATGCGGGCCCGACGGCTCGCGCGGTGCCGGGCCGGCGCGTCCCCCGAGCACCCCTTCCATGGCCGCCTTGAGGTTCTCCGAGCGCGTCCCGTAGACCGCCTGCACCGCGTTCCCGAGGACGACGACTCCGGCCGCCCCGAGAGCCCCGAGCTCCCCTTCGTCGACCCGGTCGAGGTCCTGCACCGTGACGCGGAGGCGCGTGATGCAGGCGTCGAGGCTCTCGATGTTGCGGGCTCCCCCGAAGGCGGCGACGAGCCTCTCGGCGATTCCCTCCGATCGGCCGGGCTCCGCGGCCGGTGTCGGGCTCTCGGGCCGGGCCGCGGGGGTCGCGGGCTCCTCCCGCCCCGGCGTCCGCAGGTCAAGGCGGACGATCGCCGCCCGGAAGAGCGCGTAGTAGACGAGCGCCCAGAGCGGCCCGAGGAGCGGCACGAGCCAGGGTCGGGTCCCCATCGGCCAGTAGAGGACGAGGTCGAACAGGCCGTGCGAGAACGTGAAGCCGAGCTTCATCCCCGCGAGCTCCGCGACGAGGTAGGAGAGCCCCGCGAGGAGGGCGTGCAGGGCGTAGAGGAACGGCGCGAGGAAGAGGAACGCGAACTCGATCGGCTCGGTCACGCCGGTCAGGAACGAGGTCGCGGCCGCCGAGAGCATCACCGCGCCCACGCGCGCGCGCCGGTCCTCCCGGGCGGAGCGCCAGATCGCGAGCGCCGCGGCGGGAAGGCCCCACATCTTGAAGAGGAACCCGCCGCCGAGGATCCCCGCCCGCGGGTCCCCCGCGAAGAAGCGCGGGATCTCGCCGTGGATCGCGGTCCCGGCGCGGTCGACGTACGTCCCGAGCTCGAAGAAGAACGGGACGTTCCAGATGTGGTGGAGGCCGAACGGCAGGAGGAGCCGGTCGACGACGCCGTAGGAAAAGACCGCGGCCGCGGGTCCCGCCTCGAGGGCGCGGTCGGAGAGGAGGCGGACCGCGTCGCTCAGCGGAGGCCAGACGACGGAGAGCGCCAGGCCGAGGAGCGTCGCCGCGAGGCCCGTCAGGATCGGGACGAGCCGAGGCCCGCCGAAGAACCCGAGCGCCGCCGGAAGGTCCGACCGCGAGAACCGCCGGAAGAGCGCGGCGGCGACGAGGCCGACGAGGATCCCGCCGAAGACTCCCGTCTCCACCGATTCGAAGCCGAGGACCCGCACCGTCGGCAGGCCGAGCGCGTTCGCGCCCGCGCCCAGAGTGGCGACGAAGACGACGTAGCCGACGACCGCGGCGACCGCCGCGGCGCCGTCGTTCCCGGAGAGGCCGAGCGCCACCGCGATCGCGAAGACGAGCGGGAGAGCCGCGAAGACGGCGCCCCCGGCCTCCGCGAGGAGGTGCGCCGCGCCGGCCGGGAGGAGGCCGAGCCGGGCGTTCCCCAGGCCGAGCAGCAGCCCGGCGACGGGGAGGACCGAGACCGGGAGCATCAGCGCCCGGCCGATCGTCTGGAGCTGCGCGAGAGCGCCGCCCCCCGTCACGCCGCGCCCCACGAGGCCGCGAGGAGCGCGCGCACCTCGGCCGCCGTCCCCGCCTCGAGCGCCCCCACGGCCAGAGACCGGCACTCCTCGAGCGAGAGCTCCCGGACCCGCGCCTTCACGGACGGGACCTGGGCCGCCCCGACGGAGAGCTCTCCGACCCCGAGGCCGAGGAGGAGCGGCACCGCCGCGAGGTCTCCCGCCAGCGCGCCGCAGACCGCCACCGGGACTCCTCGCTTCCGTGCCGCGGCGGCGGTGCGCGCCACCAGGTGGAGGACGGCCGGGTCGAGCGCGTCGGCCCGCGGAGAGAGGCGCGGATGCCCGCGGTCCATCGCGAGCGTGAACTGCGTCAGGTCGTTCGTCCCGATCGTGGCGAACCCCGCCTCGCGCAGGAACGCGTCCGCGAGGATCGCGGCCGAGGCCACCTCCACGGTCATCCCGGCCACCCTCGGCGGCGCCCCAAGCGCCGCGCGCTCTTCCTCGACGTCCGCGAGCGCCCCGCGCCACTCGTCGAGCGTCGCGACCATCGGGAACGTCACCCTCACGTCGTACTCCGGAGGCACCCTGAGGAGCGCCCGCAGCTGGGCGCGGAAGAGGTCGGGGCGGTCGATGAAGACGCGCAGGCCGCGCTCCCCGAGAGCCGGGTTCTCCTCCTCCGGCAGCGGGAGCCAGCGGAGCGGCTTGTCTCCCCCGACGTCAAACGTCCGGACGACGAGCGGCCTCCCCGGCCCCACCGCCTCCGCGACGGCCCGGTAAACCGCCTCCTGCTCGTCCTCCGTCGGGACGTTCGCCCGATCGAGGAAGAGCAGCTCGGATCGGAGCAGCCCGATTCCCTCCGCGCCCGCCGCGATCGCGTCCTCCGCGTCGGCCAGGCTCCCCGCGTTGCCGAGGACCGTCACGCGGACGCCGTCCCGCGTCCGGGCGGGCTCGAGCGCGGCCAGGCGGTCCGCCGTCCGTCGCGCCGCGCGCCGCGCGCAGCGCTCCCGCACGGCCTCGCGCTCCGCCTCGTCGGGAGCGAGGCGCAGCTCGCCGGCATCCCCGTCGAGGACGCCCGGCACGCCCGGCTCCACCTCGAGGGCGCGGGCGTCGATCCCGGCGACCGCCGGGATCCCCATCGACCGCGCGAGCAGCGCCACGTGCGACGTGGCCCCTCCGGCGACGGTGCAGAACCCGGCGACGCCGCCCCGGCCGAGCGTGGCCGCCTCAGACGGCGTCAGGTCCTCGCTCACGACGATCGCCCCTTCCGGCGGGGCCGGGGCGGACGAGCGCGACCCCGCGAGGATCCGGAGGACGCGGCCTCCCGCGTCGCGCAGGTCGGCGGCCCGCGCCGCCAGCGCCGGGTTCGGGAGGCTCGCGATCCGGTCCGAGTAGCGCCGCACCGCCTCCCGGAACGCGAACGCCGCGCTCTTGCCGGAGGCGATCTCGTGCTCGGCTTCCGAGAGGAGGAGGGGGTCCTCCAGCAGCGCCACGTGCGCCTCGAAGATGTCGGCGTGCTCGCTCCCCGCCTCGGCGCCGAGCCGCGCCTCGAGGGCGCGGAGCTGGACCTTCGCCTCCTCGAGCGCGAAGTCGAGGTCGCGGCGCTCGGTCCGCCCGTCGCTCCCCTCCTCGACGACCTCCGGCTCCTCGCGCGCGAGGCGGACGACCGGCCCGGCCGCGCAGCCGGGCGCCGACGGGATCCCGGGGAAGACCCGGGCGCCCGTCCGGACCGGGCGCGGGGCCGACGGGAGCGGCGCCGCCGCCTCGTGCCCCTCCTCCGCCTCGAGGACCCGGGCGAGGGCCGAGAGCGCCTTGCCCGCGTCGGGACCCGTCGCGCGGAGCCGCACGACCTCGCCGTGGACGACGCCGAGCGAGAGGAGGCCGACGATGCTCCGCGCGCTCGCCATCGACGTCCCCGTCTCGACGAGCACCTCCGCCCGGAAGCGGCGCGCCGCCGAAGCGAGCGCCGCCGCGGGCCGCGCGTGGAGGCCGAGACGGCGCATCACCCGTACGTCGCGCGTCCGCTCGCCGGCCGCCGGCGCCACGAGGGCCGACGCCGAAGGGACGAGCGTGAGGACCATGAGGTCGTCCACCCCCGCGACGACCGGGCCCCCGGCGACGCGCGCCGACGTCACCCGCTCGCGGCTCGTCACGACCACAGGCGTCACGAGGCTCCGGGCCGAGCGGGCGACGAGGTCGGCGTCGAACGCCAGGAGCGGCTCGCCGGCGACGACCCGCCGCCCCTGCGCGACGCGCGGCACGAACCCGCGCCCGCCGAGCGCCACCGTGTCGAGCCCGACGTGGAGCAGGACCTCGACCCCGGCGTCGGCCGCGATCGCGACCGCGTGCCCGGAGGGGTGGACCGTCGCCACCACGCCGTCGCACGGCGACAGGAGGATCGCCGAGACGGGGTCGATCGCCACGCCGTCCCCGAGGAGCCGGTGCGCGAAGACCGGGTCGGGCACCCTCTCGATCGGGACGACCGGCCCCGAGAGCGGGGCCTTCAGCGCCAGCGTCGGCTCGGGGGAGGCGGCCCGAGGGCCGCCTGTCGGCGGCTCGTTCATGGCACGGGGGGCGAGGGCAGTATAGGCGCGGAGGCCGGGCGGCTCTCAGCCGTGCCCGTTGCCGGAGACGAGACGGAGCTCGGCGACGGTCCGCGCGAGCTCCTCGACGATCGGCGTCGACCCCGCCTCCCGGAACGCGGCGACGAGCGACTCGAGGTACCAGAGGGTCTCGTCGCGTCCGGCGTTGAACCGCTCCCAGAGCGCGGGTCCGTGGATCCGGAGGTCGGTCACCATCGTCCGGGCGTTGTGGAGCTTGTCGGCCGCCGAGACGAGGCGCACGTGCGCCGGCTCTCCTCGCACGCGGGCGAGGTAGGCCGCTTTCCGCTCGCGCCACGGCGGCTTCGGCGAGACGTCCGTGTCGGTGCAGCCGTCGACGATGTCGGCGACGAGGTCCCCGAAGCGCTCGCGGATCCGCTCCGCCGTCGGGCGCCCGCCCTGGTCCTCCACCGCGTCGTGCAGGAGCGCGGCGATCGCCTGGTCCTCGCTGCCGCCGTGCTCGAGGACGAGCGCCGCCACCGAGAGGAGGTGCGAGACGTACGGGACACCGGTCCCCTTCCTCGGCTGCTCGCGGTGGAGCTCCACCGCGAACGCGAGCGCCTCGTCGAACCTCGACGACAGGATGGGGT
>JAKPXO010000506.1 GCA_029567505.1 Acidobacteriota bacterium | reverse complement strand
AGGAGCTCTTCCTTCCGGGTGCCCGACTTGTTGATGTCGATCGACGGGAAGACGCGGCGGTCGACGAGGCGCCGGTCGAGGTGGATCTCCATGTTCCCGGTCCCCTTGAACTCCTCGAAGATCACGTCGTCCATCCGCGAGCCGGTGTCGATGAGGGCCGTCGCCATGATCGTGAGCGAGCCCCCCTCCTCGACGTTGCGCGCCGCGCCGAAGAAGCGCTTCGGCTTCTGGAGCGCGTTCGCGTCGACGCCGCCCGAGAGGACCTTCCCCGACGGCGGGCAGGTCGTGTTGTAGGCGCGGGCGAGGCGGGTGATCGAGTCGAGGAGGATGACGACGTCGCGCTTGTGCTCGACGAGCCGCTTCGCCTTCTCGATGACCATCTCGGCCACCTGGACGTGGCGGGTCGCCGGCTCGTCGAACGTCGAGCTGATGACCTCGCCCTTCACCGACCGCTGCATGTCGGTGACCTCCTCGGGCCGCTCGTCGATCAGGAGGACGATGAGCGTCACCTCGGGGTGGTTCGTCGTGATCGAGTTCGCGAGGGCCTGCAGGAGCATCGTCTTGCCGGTCCGCGGCGGCGCGACGATGAGGCCGCGCTGCCCCTTGCCGACCGGGGCGATCAGGTCGAGGACGCGCGACGACATGTTCGGCGTCTCGAGCCGGATCCGCTCCTGCGGGTAGAGCGGCGTCAGGTTGTCGAAGAGGATCTTCTCGCGCGCCACGTCGGGGTGCTCGAAGTTCACCGCCTCGACCTTGATGAGGGCGAAGTAGCGCTCGCCTTCCTTCGGCGGGCGGATCTGCCCCGAGATCGTGTCCCCCGTCCGCAGGCCGAACTTCCGGATCTGGGAGGGCGAGACGTAGATGTCGTCGGGCCCGGCGAGGTAGTTGTACTCGGGGGCGCGCAGGAAGCCGAAGCCGTCCGGCAGCACCTCGAGGACCCCTTCCGAGAAGATGAGGCCCATCCGTTCCGTCTGCGCCTGCAGGACCTTGAAGATGAGCTCCTGCTTCCGGAGCGCCGCGGCCCCTTCGACCTCCAGCTCCTGCGCGATCTTCAGGAGCTGCGGCATCGGGGTGTTGTGCAGCGTCCGGATGTCGAGCATCGGCGCGTCCTCGAGGCCGGGCGAGGCCGGCTCCTCGAGGTCGTGCGGGAGGTCGTTCGGGTCGATCGTCGGGCTGACGTAGTCGGTACCGGGTACCTTGCGGCGGGGCATCAGGACTCCTTCTGTGTCGGACCCTGCGGCGCCGCGGGCGCGGCGCCGTCCCTGGTCCTTCCGGTGAGCCGGTCCTTGAGAAGACGGCCGAGGGTGGGCAGATTTTCGCCCGTTTCGGACGAAACGGGCAGGAGGGGGCGTTCGGAATCTTCCAGCTCGGCGGCGAGAGCCCGCAGGTGCCGCACCCTCTGCGACGGCTTCACGGCGTCCCACTTCGTCACGGCGACGACGGTCGCGACGCCGGCGTGCCGGAGGAAGAGAGCCATCGAGACGTCCGACGCCTGCGGGGGGAGCCGGCCGTCGACGAGGAGGAGGGCGAGGTTGGGCGCCCGCTCGCCCGTGAGGAGCTCCTCGATGAGCCCCGAGAAGCGCTCGCGCGAGGCGCGGGCCGTCTTCGCCCAGCCGTAGCCGGGGCAGTCGACGACGTGGAAGGCGTCGTCGACCCGGTACCAGTGGAGCGCCTGCGTCCGCCCGGGGGTCTGCGAGACGCGGGCCACCTTCGTGGCGAGCAGGGCGTTCAGGAGGCTCGACTTCCCGACGTTCGAGCGGCCGAGGACGGCGACGGCCGGGATCGGCAGGCCGCGCGGCCGCTCGCCGGCGCTGTGGGCCGGGAGCTCGAGGCGGACCGACTTCCCGAGCGGACTCCTCACGGAGACCGCCCGCGCGGCCTTGGGCGTGCGGGGAGCGAGGCTTACTTTCCGGGTCATATTCGAGTTGAAGGAAAAGGGGCGCCTCACCGGCCGGCCCCCGGACGGGAGCCGGCCGGCGGATCAGTGAGCGAGTGTGGCGGGGGGCGTCGTCCCCGTCTCGGCCGTGACCGGCTTCGGCGGGGTTGCGACCGGGGAGCCCTCGAGCGCGAGGCGGACGACCTCGTCGACGTCGTCGACGAGGTGCGTTTCGAGGACGTTCCGGATCTCCTCCGGGAGGTCGTCGAGGTCCTTCTCGTTCTCCCGGGGGAGGACGATCGTCGTGATCCCCGCGCGATAGGCGGCGAGGAGCTTCTCCTTGATGCCGCCCACGGGGAGGACCTTCCCCCGGAGCGTGATCTCGCCCGTCATGGCGAGGTCCTTGCGGCAGGCGATGTTCGTGACGGCGGAGAGGATCGACGTGGCCATCGTGATCCCGGCCGACGGGCCGTCCTTCGGGATCGCCCCCTCCGGGATGTGGACGTGGATGTCTTTCTTCTCGTAGAAATCCGCGTCGGCCCCGTACATCTCGGCGCGGCTCCTCACGTACGAGAGGGCCGCGCGGGCCGACTCCTGCATGACGTCGCCGAGCTGGCCCGTCAGGACGAGGTTCCCCTTGCCGCGCATGAGCGTCGTCTCGATGTGGAGGACGTCGCCGCCGGCCTCGGTCCAGGCGAGCCCGGTGGAGAGGCCGACCTCGGCCTTCTCCCCCTTCTTCGCCGGGCGGTGCTTCGGCTTGCCGAGGAAGTCGGGGAGGTTCTCCGCCGTGACGGTGATCCCCTCCTTCGCCGCGCCGGAGTCGTCCGCGACGACCTTGCGGGCGATCTTCCGGCACACCGAGGCGATCTCCCGCTCGAGGTTCCGCACGCCCGCCTCGCGGGTGTACTTCTCGACGAGGCCGTAGATCCCGGAGTCGTCGAAGCGGGCCTGCTCGGGCGTCAGCCCGTTCTCCTTGACCTGCTTCGGGACGAGGAACTGCTTCGCGATCGCGAGCTTTTCGTTCGGCGTGTAGCCCGAGAGGCTGATGATCTCCATCCGGTCCTTCAGGGCGGGCGGGATCGGGTGGATCACGTTCGCCGTCGCGATGAACATGACCTTCGAGAGGTCGTACTCGACGTCGAGGTAGTGGTCGACGAACGCGTGGTTCTGCTCGGGGTCGAGGACCTCGAGGAGCGCCGCGGACGGGTCGCCGCGGAAGTCCATCGACATCTTGTCGACCTCGTCCAGCAGGAAGACCGGGTTCACCGTCCCCGCCTTCTTCATCAGCTGGATGATCTGGCCCGGGAAGGCGCCGATGTACGTCCGGCGGTGGCCGCGGACCTCGGCCTCGTCGCGCACGCCGCCGAGGCTGAGGCGGACGAACTTGCGGTTCAGCGAGCGGGCGATCGACTTCGCGAGCGAGGTCTTGCCGACGCCCGGGGGCCCGGCGAAGCAGAGGATCGACCCCTTCGTCTCGGTGACGAGCTGGCGGACCGCGAGGAACTCGAGGATCCGCTCCTTCACCTTGTCGAGGCCGTAGTGGTCCTCGTTCAGGACCTTCTCGGCGTTCTTGATGTCCTTCGACTCGCGCGACGCCTTCTTCCAGGGCACGTTCACGAGCCAGTCGATGTAGTTCCTCGAGACCGTCGCCTCGGCCGAGACGTTCGGCATCGCCTCGAGCCGCTTCAGCTCGGCGATCGCCTTCTCCTTGACGTCCTTCGGCATCCCGGCGGCGTCGATCTTCTGCCGCAGCTCCTCCAGCTCGTCGGAGCGGTCGTCCTTCCGCCCGAGCTCCTGGTGGATCGCCTTGATTTTCTCGTTGAGGTAATACTCCTTCTGGGCCCGCTCCATCTGCTTCTTGACCTTGTTGTTGATCCGGCGATCGATGTTGATCTTCTCGATCTCGATCTCCAGCAGGTCCTGAAGCTTCTGCAGCCGTTCCAGGGGGTTCACCGTCTCGAGGAGCCCCTGCTTCTCCGGCGTGGCGATCGACGCCGGGAGGTGCCCCGCGAGCATGTCGGCGAAGACGTCGGGGTCGTCGAGGGTGAGCGAGGCGAGGAGCCCCTCGTAGGCGAGCTGGTGCGAGAGCTTCGCGTACTGCTCGAAGACGCCGAGCACCTTCTGCATGTACGGGCCGAGCTCGGCCGCGCCGCCCGGGAGAGGCTTCGCCTCCGCCGCGGCGACCTCGACCTCCTTGTGGCCGCCCGACGCCACGAAGGAGCGGATGACGCCGCGCGAGACCCCCTCGACCATCACCTTGATGTGGCCGTTCGGGAGCTTGAGCGACTGCACCACCGTCGCCACGACGCCGACGTCGTGGATGTCGCCCGCGGCGGGCTCGTCGATCTTCGGGTCGCGCTGGGCGGCGAGGAAGATCTGCTTGTCGGTCGTCAGGAGCGCCGCCTCCAGCGCGGCGATCGAGGAGGCGCGGCCGACGACGAAGGGCGCCATCATCCGAGGGAAGACGACCATGTCCCGGAGCGGTACGAGCGGCAGCGTCCGCGTCGCGGACCTGTGGGGCACTGTCGCGGGGTTCGTCATTCGGGTCTACCTCGTGGGTCGGGGCTGCGGGTCCCGCGCGGCGGGCGCGGGGCCGCTCGTCGCCGCTCCGGAATGGGCCGTCAACCGACCTTCCGGAGCGACAGGATCGGCGCGGCGCGCCGCTGGACGACGTCCTTCGTGATGACGCACTCCTCGATCTCCTCCTCGGAGGGGACGCGGTACATCACGTCGAGCATGAGCTCCTCGAGGATCACCTTGAGGCCGCGCGCGCCGAGCGTGCGCTTCATCGCCTCGTCGGCGACCTCCTCCACGGCGTCGTCGGTGAACCGGAGGCCGACGTTCTCGAACTCGAGGAGCGTCTGGTACTGCTTCAGGAGGGAGTTCTTCGGCTCCTTCAGGATGGCCACGAGGGCGGCCTTGTCGAGGTCGTGGAGCGTGGCCGTCACGGGGACGCGGCCGATGAACTCCGGGATCATCCCGAACTTGATCAGGTCCTCCGGGTGGACCTTCTCGAGCGTGGCCCCCGAGCGCTTCTGCTTCTTCGACTCGATCTTCGCGCCGAAGCCCATCTGCTTCTCGGTCAGCCGGCGGGCGATGAGGTCCTCGAGGCCGACGAACGCCCCCCCGCAGATGAAGAGGATGTTCGTCGTGTCGATCTGGATGAACTCCTGGTGCGGGTGCTTCCGGCCGCCCTGCGGCGGGACGTTCGTGACCGTCCCCTCGAGGATCTTCAGGAGCGCCTGCTGGACCCCCTCGCCGGAGACGTCGCGCGTGATCGACGGGTTCTCCCCCTTGCGGGCGATCTTGTCGATCTCGTCGATGTAGACGATGCCGCGCTCGGTCTTCTCCTTGTCCTGCCCCGCCGCCTGGTAGAGCTTCAGGATGATGTTCTCGACGTCCTCGCCGACGTAGCCCGCCTCGGTGAGCGTCGTCGCGTCGGCGATCGTGAACGGCACCGAGAGCATCTTCGCGAGCGTCTGGGCGAGGAGCGTCTTGCCCGTGCCCGTCGGCCCGATCAGGAGGATGTTCGACTTCTGGAGCTCGACGTCGAGCTTGCGGTTCCGCTCGAAGTAGTCGATCCGCTTGTAGTGGTTGTAGACCGCGACCGCGAGCTTCTTCTTCGCCTGCTCCTGGCCGACGACGTACTCGTCGAGGAACTCCTTGATCTCGCGCGGCTTCGGCAGCTTCGACTCGGGCTTGGCCTGGTCGAGGACCCGGTCTTCCGCGATGATGTCGAGGCAGATGTCGACGCACTCGTCGCAGATGTAGACCGTCGGCCCCGCGATGAGCTTCTTCACGTCGCGCTGCGACTTGTTGCAGAAGCTGCAACGGAGGACTTCGCCGGGACCCGCTTTCTTCGTCATCCCTGAGTAGACCCTTTCCGGGGGAATTCTAGCGCCCCGGCAGACCGGGGGCCGTCTCGGGAACCGGGATCAGTCCCTGTTCCGGAGCACGTTGTCGATGAGCCCGTACTCCTTCGCGGCCTGCGCCTCGAAGATGTTGTCGCGGTCGGTGTCCTGCTCGATGCGCTCGAACGGCTGGCCCGTGTGGTGGGCGAGGATCTCGTTCAGACGCTTCTTCATCCGGACGAGGTCGCGGGCGGCGATCTCGATGTCGGACGCCTGCCCCTCGAGGCCGTAGGCGAGCGGCTGGTGGATCAGGACGCGGGCGTTCGGGAGGGCGGCCCGCTTCCCCTTCGCGCCGCCGGCGAGGAGGACCGCCCCCATCGAGGCGGCCTGCCCGATGCAGTAGGTCGCCACGTCGGGCTTCACGTACTGCATCGTGTCGTAGATCGCGAGGCCGGCCGTCACGGAGCCGCCCGGGCTGTTCACGTAGAGCGTGATGTCCTTCTCGGGGTTCTCCGCCTCGAGGAAGAGCATCTGCGCGATGACGAGGTTCGCCACCTCGTCGTTGATCGCCGTGCCGAGGAAGATGACGTTGTCCTTCAGGAGGCGGGAGTAGATGTCGTACGCCCGCTCCCCCCGGTTCGTCTGCTCGATGACCATCGGGACCAGCATCGGTCTCCTCCTCTCCTCTCTTATACGGTCACGACGCCGCGACGGCTTCCGTCAGCAGCAGCTCGAGGGCCTTGTCGATCCGGAGCTCCTCGCGGATCCCGTCGAGGCGGTCGTTCTTCGCGAGCTGCGACTTCAGCTCGCCGAAGGCGACCCCCATCGACCGGGCGCGGCGCTTCAGGTCGGCGTCGAGCTCCGTGTCGGAGACGGAGAGCTTCTCCGCGTCGGCGATCGCGTCCAGGAGGAGGTACTCCTTCACGCGCCGGAGGGCCGCCGGGCGGGCCTCCTCGCGAAGCTTGTTCCAGTCGAGCTTCGTCTCCTTCAGGTCCATCCCCTGGGAGGCGAGGAAGCGCGCGTACTGCTGGAGCGACGAGTCGACCTCGGCCGTGACCATCGTCTCCGGGGCGTCGACGGGGTTCAGGGCGAGGAGCGCGTCGAGGACGGCGCGGCGCCGCTTCTCCTTCAGCGCCTGCTCCTTCTCCCGCGCGAGGCTCCGGGCGACCTCGGCCTTCAGCATCTCCATCCCGGCCCCTTCCGGCGCCTCGCCCTCGCGCGGCGTCAGGACGCGGCGGGCGAGCTCGTCGTCCCACTCGGGGAGGACGCGCTTCTTCAGGGCGTGGAGCTGCACGTGGTAGAGGACCGACTTGCCGGCGAACTCCGGGTCGACCCCCTCCTCGGGGAAGTCCTTCTGGAAGCTGACGGTGACGCCGGCCTCCGCGTTCCGCAGGTGGGCCGACATCTCGGGAAGCGTCTCCTCCCCGCCGACCTCGACGAGGACCTTCGACCGGTCGAAGTCCTTCCCGTCGCCGCCGGGGAACGTCCCCTTGATGTCGACGAGGGCGAAGTCGCCGTCCATCGCCGGGCGGTCCTCGATCGGCTCGAACGCGGCGCGCCCCTCGCGGATCCGCTCCAGGGCGACGCCGACCTCCTCCTCGGAGGGTTCCGTCGGCTCCGTCGGGACCTTCAGACCCCGGTAGTCCTTCGGCGTGACGGCCGGGCGGTGCTCCACCTCGACCTTGAAGGTGAGCGGGGCGTCGGCCTCGAACTTCAGGTCGTCGATCTTCGGCTCGCCGACCGGCGAGATCCCCTTCTCGTGGAACGCCTCGTGGAGCGTCTCGCGCACGAGCTGCTCCAGCACCTCGCTCTTCAGCTCCTCGGCGAACCGCTTCTTCACGATCTCCGGCGGCACCTTGCCGGGGCGGAAGCCGGGGAGGCGGATCTGCCGGGCCAGGGTCCGGGCGGCCTTCTCCGTCGCCTCGCGGACCTCCTCGAGGGGGACCTCCAGCGACAGCGACCTCTTCGTCGGGGACTCTTCAACGTACGACGTGATGTTCATCGGAATCTCTCGTTTCGGCTTGGTGCGGGAGGAGGGACTCGAACCCTCACGGGTCGCCCCACCGGATCCTAAGTCCGGCGCGTATGCCATTCCGCCACTCCCGCGGAGCGGACGGGGACGGCGACGTTACCACAGGGGCCTCTCGCCACCGGAAGGGGCCGTGAGCCCTCGCGGCGCCCCCGAATACGAATCGGGGGCCGGCGTCTCCGCCGACCCCCGGAAGGTGCTGGTGAGCCGTCAGGGACTCGAACCCCGAACCCAGAGATTAAGAGTCTCTTGCTCTACCAATTGAGCTAACGGCCCGTGGCGTGCGGCCGGCCGACCCGGACGCGGGAAGGGGATTATACGGAGAGCGTTCGGAAGTTCAAGTGCGGCGACGCCGGCGCCCCGGAAAGGGTCAGCCCGCCTTCCGGCGGATCAGCTGCTTGATCTCCTGCGTCCCGAGCGCCGAGGTGGCCGAGATGATCAGGGCCGCGTTCCCGCTCCCGATGTCGGGGAGGGCCGCCGTCACCTTCACGAGGCCGTCGGCGCCGCTCGCGCCGCGGTAGAGGACCTGCGTCGGGGCGATGCTCGAGACGATCCGGAGCGTCACCTGCGCTCCGGCGACGGGCCGGTCGGTGAGGGACGTCGAGGCCCTCACCGTGAGCGCCACCGGCTCGCCCGAGACGAGCTCGCCCCCCTTCACGAGGTTCAGCTCGAGGCGCTCCGACGCCGCCTCGGCCGCGAGGTACTCGATGATGACCTGGTCGAGCGACCGCTCCGCCCCCGGCGCGTTCGTCGAGATGACCCCCGACCTCGGAGGCTGCGAGGCCGCGGGCTTCGGGAGCGCCGCCGATGCGGGCGGTCGGGCCGCCGGCGCGACCGGGATCGCGCCCGAGGCGGGACCACCGGCCAGGATCGCGGCCGCCGCGGCCGCGGCGGCCGGGGAGAGCGCGGCGCCGCCCGGGACCGGCGCGGTCTCCGGGGCTCCCACCACGGCCCCGTCGAAGCGACCCCGCCGAATCGCCTCGATGATCCTCCGGTGCTGGAGGTCCATCAGCTGGCGGACCGCGGGCTCGTCGACTTTTCCGTCCGTGATCAGGTCGGCGTAGGGGCTCCTCTTCGACAGCAGGATCTGCCCCCCGACGTAGACGAGCGACTCCACGATCGGGTTCCCGGCCCCCCGGTCCTCCGTCTGGACGTGGAAGACCCGGTCTCCATGCTTGATGTCGGTGTTGAAGCCCGTAATCACGACAGACCCTGGATTCTAGCCCGAGCCTGGGGTCAGGTCTTGTATTGTGACTTTCGCGTCGCCCGGCGAGCGACCGAGTCCGTCGACGCGGCGCGTGGCGCGCGCAAGCGGGCGCGGAGCGCCTCGAGCGTCCGTCGAAATCCGGCGTCCGAAAGCCGGAGGGCCTCCGCTCGCGACTCCAGGCGGGAGACCGTCCAGACCGTCGCGCCCAGGCACGGAGCGATCTCCCCGAGCGGGAGCCCGGCCTCGTTCCGGCCGAGCCAGGCGACCTGCATCCGTCCCGCGGAGGCGTTCCGCCGGAGGAGCGCGCCCGGGCTGAGCTCGGAGGCGGCGCAGACCTCCTTCACGACGGCCTCGAGCGTCGGCCGGGCGAGGGCTCTCTGCGCCCGGGAGATCTCCGGAGCCCGGGCGAGGTCGGGCCGGATCGCCTGGAGCCGGGCCCGGAACGCGGCTCCTCCGAGGTAGAGCTGGTCCTCCACCTCCTCCCACGGGGAGTACCCCGAGCCGACGCCTGCCGCCACGAACGCGCGAAAGGCCTGCGTTCGGGAGCCGCGGGCCGACTCGAGCTGGTCGAGGGTCCAGGCCGTCTCCAGCCATGCCGGCGGCGGGGCGAGACCAGCCGTCGCCCGGTAGCTGCTGAAGACCCAGTCCCCCGGGCCGGAGACGAGCCCGGCCCGCACCGGATTCAGGACGAGGTACCGGCAGAGCTCGAGGAGGTGGGCGTCGCGCTCCACGAGGACCCCCTTGAACCTCCCCTGGAAGACGTGTCCCGTCCGGCCGTGCCGCACGTTGACCCGCTGCGTGTAGACGCCGTTCAGCTGCCGCATCCCGCGCGAGAGGTTCGGCTCGGGGGTCTCCACGAGGAGGTGATAGTGGTTCGGCATCAGGACGAACGCGTGCACCCGCCAGCGCGTCGCCGCCACGACCCGTCCGAGCACCTCCAGGAACGCCTCGC
>JAKPXO010000505.1 GCA_029567505.1 Acidobacteriota bacterium | reverse complement strand
AGGTGACCCCCGACGCCTCGAACAAGGACCGGTTCGTCCTCGTCGACTGCGTCGGAATCTGCGAAAGCGACCTCGTCGACACCCAGCCGCTCGAGAAGAAGCGGTCGCTCTCGTTCGAGAAGCTCCTCCAGCAGGTGGCCTTCGGGAGCACCGACCCGGCCCTCCTCTCCTCCCTCGCGAGCCGGCTCGCCCGCATCGACCACCGCATCGGCGAACCCGACCGGGAGGCGTTGAAGATGGCGGCGGGGGGCGTGTGCCTCGGGCACCTCGCCGGAAGCCTCGTGGAAGCCCTCGACCCCGACCGGCAGGTCGAGGCGGCCCGGGTGGCCAGCGGGCTCCCGCCGGGGGCGGAGCCGACGACGGAGCAGGTGCAGAAGGCCGCCACGGCTCTCCTCGTCGAGGCGGCGAAGCCCGTTGCCGGCAATCCCGCTCTCAGAAACACCCTCCTCGCCGTCCAGAAGTCGCTCGACCAGACGATCGACCACGTCTCGAAGGACGAGGTTCTCGAGGCGGGGTACTCGGAGGCGGCACGGGAGAAGGCCCATGCCCTCGTCACGTCGTTCGAGGAGTTCCTCGCCGAGAACCGGGACGAGATCACCGCGCTCCAGGTCCTCTACAGCCGGCCGTACCGGATGAGGCTGAAGCCTGAAGACGTCAAGGCGCTCGTCGAGAAGCTCAAGGCTCCGCCGCGGGCCTGGACGCCGGAGCTCCTCTGGCGCGCCTACGAGACCCTCGAGAAGGACAAGGTCCGCGGAGCCCAGGCCCGCCGCCTCCTGACCGACGTCGTCTCGCTCGTCCGTTTCGCGTTCCACCAGGAAGGCGAGCTCGTCCCGTTCCATGACAGGGTCGACGCGAAGTACGCCGCCTGGATCGCGGCGCAGGAGACACAAGGCGTCGTCTTCACCTCCGACCAGCGCCGCTGGCTCGACGACATCCGGGACCATATCGCCGCGAACCTCGTCATCGAGATGGACGACTTCGATCTCGCCCCGTTCGCGCAAAGGGGTGGGGTCGGGAGGGTCTACCAGCTGTTCGGGGAGAAGCTGCCGGGGTTGCTCGAGGAGCTGAACGAGGTCCTCGCGGCCTGACGTCGTCGCCCTCCGCGGGCGATGTGTGGAAGAATGTGTGAGGCTCCCGGCCGGGGACGCCGGAGGTGGACCATGCCGACGAATCTCCACATCGACGACGCGCTGCTGACCCGGGTGATGGAGCTGGGTCGCTTCAAGACGAAGCGCGAGGCCGTGGAGGATGCGCTCCGGTCGAAGATCGAGCTTCTCAACCGTCAGGGGCTTCTTTCGGCGATCGGGGCGGTGGATCTCGGTCCGGCGTACGACCGGAAGGCTGATGCCGCTCGCCACGCCGAGAAGATGGTCCGCCTCGGGGTCTGGCCGAAAGACGCGCTCCTCCCGGCTCCGACACAGAAGACCACGAAACGGTCCAGCCGCCGGTGATCGTCCTCGACGCATCCGTCATCTCCGCTGCCCTCGGGAGACGGCCCCGCCTCGTCGGCCGTGACGAGCCGATCGCAAAAGAGGTTTCGCGAATTCTCGGGTCGGCCGAGCCCTGCTTCGTGCCGGGAATCGCGGCGCAGGAGTTCCTCTCGGGCGCGCAGGGCCCGGAGCAGGAGAGCCACCTCGACGCCCTGATCGAGAAGCTCCCGATTCGGTCCGCGACGGTCCAGGAGTATCGGATCGCCGCGCGGATCTCGAACGAGTGCCGTTGGAACGGGGTCACCGCTGGGTCCGCGGACTGCCTCATCGCAGCCCAGACGCTCGCCGCCGACGGGTTCCTCTTCACGCTCGACAAGGACTTCGAGCGGATGGCGCCGGTTTGCGGGCTGAAGCTATGGAAGACGGTGCGGTGAGGAGCGGCTGGCTGCTCAATGAGTTGAATGAGGTGCTGGCGGCGTGAGACGGCAAACGGACCTGGGGGCTGAATCCGTTCTCGCAGCCGCCGCATCGCTCCCGCCGGGCTGGTGCGCGGTTCGGCTCGCGGATGCAGCTGATGTCCGGCTGGGGCGTCAGCGTTCTCCTGACAATCACAGCGGACCGAACATGCGCCCATATCTCCGTGCTGCGAACGTCACCTGGGATGGGCTCGACCTCAGCGACGTAAACGAAATGAACTTCCCGCCCGAGCAGCTGGAGACCTTCCGGTTGCAGGCCGAGGACATCCTCCTTTCGGAGGCGTCCGGGAGCGCCGGCGAGGTCGGCAAGCCGGCGCTCTGGAGCGGTCAGATCGAGGACTGCTGTTTCCAGAACACCCTCATCCGAGTCCGCTCCTATGGCCCGGATCCGCGATATCTGCTCCTCCACTTCAAGGCCGACGCGGAACTCGGTCGGTTCTCAAAGGCGGCTCGTGGGGTCGGGATTCACCACCTCGGCGCCAAGGCGATGGAAGAGTGGCCCCTCCGGCTGGCTCCGTCCGGCGAGCAGCTCCGCATTGTC
>JAKPXO010000496.1 GCA_029567505.1 Acidobacteriota bacterium | reverse complement strand
GTCGATGCCGCCCGGGTCGTTGCCTCCCTCGAGGAACGCCTGGTACGCCGGGTCGGGAGCGCCCGCCGCGAGGGCGTCGGCCGAGAGGCGCGCCGCGAGCGCGCGGAGCGTCGAGAGGTCCTCGACCTCGACGACGGCGAGGACGTCGGGGGTGCGCAGGAGGGCACGGACCGCGAGGGAGGCCTTCGCGAGGCGCATCGAGAAGGCGGCCGCGTTGAGGGTCGGCCCCTCGCCGTCGTCCTCCGCGTCGAAGAAGCGCTCGAGGTTCAGGGAGCCGACCGTCAGCTCGTCGGACGACGGCACGGGGACGGGGCGTGCGGCGGGAGAACCGGTGGCGTCGGGAACGCTCTCCGGGAGGAGCGTCCAGGTGCGAAACGCGTAGTCGAGCGGTCCGACGACGTCGTGGAGCGTCGTCCCGGAGGCGACGTCGAGCGGGGCGACGCCGACGAGGCCGTCGGTGTCGACCCGGAGCCGCTCGGGGTTCCCGTCGAAGCGCGGGACACAGCAGGGGCTCCCCGCGGGGAGCGGCGTCAGCGGGTCGGCGCCCGCCTCGCGGAACGGCCGCGGCGTGCCGGGCAGGACGCCGACGAGGACGCCGTTCGTCCGTCCCGTCGCCGCTTCCTCGTTGACGGAGCCGCCCGTCGGGGCGACGACGAGGAGCTGCGGGACGCGGACGCGCATCCCCTCGTACCGTTCGAGGCGGTCGGCGGGGCCTGCGGGCGAGAGGTCCGCGGTGGTGAGGAGGACCGGAGCGGGAAGCGGGTTGCCGGAGGAGAGAAGGGCGACCGAGACGTTCCCGCCGACCTCCGTGAGAGACGGGCTGGCGGGGTCGGCCGAGGGACGGTACTCGACGACGCTGCCGGTCACGCGGACGTGGTTGCCGACGGCCGCGGCGGCGGGAGGGGCGGACGAGGTGAAGACGAGGACGCCTTCCGAGGTCGCCGGGTCGGCGTCGGCCTCGGCGTCGGGGGCCTGCAGGTAGAAGCCGTTCGTCCGGAGGGCGGTCACGACGCCGGTCGTCGTGACGGATTGCCCGACGCGCGGGCTCGACGCCCCCGCGCCCTGGATCTCGTGGATCGGGAGGTCGGCCGCGGCGAGCGGAGTCGCGGCGAGGAGGAGGGCGAGGAGGGCGGACGGCGCGGACCGGAGTCGCATGGGTGGGAGGTCCTCAGAGGAGCGGCGCGGCGAGGCGCGCGAGGCCCAGCCGGGCCCGCTCGGCGAAGCCGCGCCGCTCCACGGCGGCGAGCGTCACCTCGCGGGATTCGGCGAGGTCCCGGATGAAGCGCTCCTCGAGGAGCGCGGCGAAGGCCCGGTCGTAGACGACGGCGCCGAGCTCGAAGTTGAGCGCGAAGCTGCGGAAGTCGAAGTTCGCCGAGCCCACGAGCGCCCACGAGCCGTCGACGACGACGGTCTTGGCGTGGAGGACGGCGGGCACGTACTCGAAGATGCGGACCCCGGCGCGGAGGAGCGAGCCGTAGAAGAAACGGCCCGCCGCGCGGGCCACCGGGACGTCGCTCTCGGCCGGGACGAGGACGCGGACGTCGATGCCCCGGAGCGCCGCGTTCGCGAGGGCGCGGGCCGCCGGCTCGTCGGGGACGAAGTAGGGGGTCGTCAGCCAGCAGCGCTCGAGGGCGCCGGAAAGGGCCGAGAAGTAGACGTGGGCGTTCGCGTTCGCCGTCTGGTCCGGCCCGCTCGGGAGGACGGCCACGACGGAGCCGTCCGCGGTCGGCATCGGGATCCTCCCGGGGACGAGGCGCTCCCCCGTGGCGAAGCTCCAGTCCTCGGCGAAGACGGTCGCGAGGTCGAAGACGGCCGGCCCTTCGACCCGCAGGTGGGCGTCCCGCCACGGGCGGTTGCGGAGCGGTCCGCCCGAGCCCCCGGCGAGCCGGCTGCCGCGGGCGTACTCGTCGCCCACGTTCATCCCGCCGGTGAACGCGATCTCCTCGTCGACGACGAGGAGCTTGCGGTGGTTGCGCAGGTGAGCCGACCAGCGCCTCCGGAGCGGGTTGAGCGGGAGGAACGCCGCGGTCTTGCCGCCCACCGCGCGGAGAGCCTCGAGCCCCTCTTCGGGGATGTCCGAGGAGCCGACGGCGTCGTAGAGGAGCCGCACGTCGCACCCGGCGAGCGCCCTCTCGGCGAGGTCGGCGAGGAACGCCCGACCGGTCGCGTCGTCCTCGACGATGTAGTACTCGGCCCAGACCGAGCGGGCCGCGCCGCGGATCGCCTCGGCCTTCGATCGGAACGCGCCCTCGTTCTCGAGGAGGAGCTCGACGCGGTTGCCGGCTCGGGGCGGGAGCCCGGTCAGGCGGGTGCCGAGGTAAAGGACGGAGCGGGCGAGCGGCGCGGCGTGGTCGATCTCCGCCGGGAGCGGCTCGCGCCCCAGGTTCCTGCGGATCGCCGTCCGGACCGCCTCCCCCGCCAGCCGCTTGCGCCGACGCGTCGTCCGGATGCGCGGGCTCGCGAGGAGGAAGTAGGCGAGCGGCCCGATCCCCGGGAGGAAGAGGATGAAGAAGATCCAGGCGAGCGTCGACGTGACGCCGAGATGTCGCGTCACCGCGTGGACGAGCGCGAGCACGTCGGCCACGACGACGAGAAGGGCGAGGATCTGGGTCAGGCTCACGGCGCGGCGTCCCGGGGCATCTTAGGCCGGGGCGCACGCGCACGGCGGCGAGGTAATCTCGCCCGGACCATTCGAGGCGGCCGCGCGCCGCGGGAGTACGTCGTTGACCCTCACACGGACGTTCCGGGTCTCGGGCCTCGCGTTCCTCGCCGGGGTCCTCCTCACCGCCCTCGGCGGCGATGCCGGCTTCGCCGAAGCGCTGCGCGTCGTCGGCGTCCTTCTTCTCGTCGTCTCGGTCCCCGTCTTCGGCGTCAGCCTCCTCCGCCACCTGCTGCGCGGCCTCCTCTGGCGCGTCGGGAGCCGCCTCTTCGTCTCCTACCTCCTGATCGGGGTCCTGCCACTCGTCCTCGTCGCCGGCCTCGCCGCCGCGGCCCTCTTCATCCTCGCCGGCCAGACGGGCGCGCGGCGCGCCGAGGCGCGCCTCGTCGCCCGGCTCGACGCGCTCGAGGCGAAGGCCTCGGAGTTCGGCTCCCGCGAGAAGGCGCGCCGGCCCGAGCTCGTCCGCGGCAGCGGCGCGTTCGACGGCTGGGCGCTCCTGCCGGCCTCGGGCTCCCCCGAAGGGGACGGCCCGCTCGGGACCGCACTCGAGAAGGTCGCCGTCCCGGAGACGGGCCTGCGCGCGCTCCTCCGGAGCGACGACCGCTCCTTCCTCGCCGTCGGCCGGCGGACGAAAGGGGGGACGCTCTTCCTCTACCGGACGGCGGACGCCACCCTCGAGGACGAGCTCTCGACGGAGGCGGGACTGAACGTCCGCTTCGGCCTCGGCAAGACCGAGGCGACCGGCCAGGCGGGCGCCACGCAGGCCGAAGGGACGGGAGGGAGCCTCACGATCGAGTCGCCGGGACAGCGGACCCGCGTCGCCTCCGTCAACCAGGAGGAGCGGAAGGCGCAGGGCGCCCGGGCTCCGGGTCCGGGCGACGGAGGGTGGGTCGTCTGGTTCCTCGCGCTCGACTTCCCCGTCCTCGACGCCGCGACGGGAGTTCGGCTGAAGGACGAAGGGGGCGCGCTCCTCCTCCGGACCTCCTTCACCGCCGAGTTCCGGGCCCTCTTCGGCGAGGCGAAGCTCGCCGACTCCGGCGCGGCGTCCGGGACGATCGCGCTCGCCCTCCTCAAAGGGCTCGCCACGGCGACGCTCGTCGTCTACCTCGTCGCGTTCGGCGTGGCGGCCCTGCTCGTCGCGCGCATCGCGCGCGCCGCGCGCCGCCTCTCGCACGGCTTCGCCGAGATCGAGAAGGGCAACTTCGCCGTCCGGGAGCGGCTGCGCGGACGCGACCAGCTCGCGGGTCTCGTCTCCGGCTTCAACGAGATGGCCGGCCACCTCGAGGCGAGCGTCGCCGCGCGCGCCGAGGCCGAGGCGCTCGGCCGCGAGCTCGCCCTCGCGCGGGACCTCCAGCGGAGGCTCCTCCCCGCGCCCGACTTCGCCTTCCCCGGGGTGGAGCTCGCCGCCGACTTCCGGCCCGCCGCCGCGATCGGGGGGGACTTCTACCACTTCCTCGGCGAGGGGGAGAGCGCGCTGACGGTCGTCATCGCCGACGTCGCCGGGCACGGCCTCCCGGCCGGGATCGTCATGGCCTCCGCCCTGGCGAGCCTCACGGCCCTCTCCCGCGGGGGGGCCGACACGCCGACGCTCCTCGGCCTCCTCGACGACGAGGTGAGGCGGACGACGGAGCGGCGCGCGTTCGTCACCCTCGCCCACGTGCGGCTCGACCTCGCCGCCCGGCGCGCCGAGTTCACGAACGCCGGGCATCTCTACCCGTATCGCGTGGCTCCGAGCGGCGCGGTCTCCTGGGTGGAGAACCCGGCGAAGCCGCTCGGCGTCGGGCGCCCGGCCGAGCGGATCACCGTCTCCGTCCCGCTCGTCGACGACGAGATCTGGGTCCTCCTCTCCGACGGCGTCGTCGAGGCGATGGCCGCCGACGGGAGCGAAGCCTTCGGGTTCGACCGGCTCGAGACGACGCTCGCCGCCTGCGGCGGTAAGAGCGCCCGTGAGGTCCTCGACGCCGTCCTCGCCGCGTGGCGGGCCCACACCGGCGGCGACGACCCCGAGGACGACCGGACTGTCGTCGTCGTGAAGGTGCTCCGTCCCGTCGGCCTGGCCGGCGAGGCCGGTGCGGTATAGTTCTTCGCCGCGATGAACGCAGTGAGCACGCCTTCGGCCGCCGGCCGCCGCCGCCCGAGGGGGCGCCTCCTGGCCATCGCCGCGGCCGCAATCCTGGCGACCGCCCCATCCCTCGCCACGGTCTGGTCCCGCGCGAACGTCCAGGTGAAGATCCCGAAGGGCGGAAGCGTCGCGATCGAGGACGCCGCCTACTCCGGTCGGGACTGGGGCATCGTCCTGACCGCTCTCGAGGTGCGCGAGGAGGGACGGCCCGAGCCGGGGGTGGTCTCCGTCGTCTGGACGTTCCGCTACACGAACACGGACAAGGAGCCGCACTTCGCGACGGTCAACGTCCGTTGCCTCGACTCGAGGAGGACCGAACGATCCCGGTTCTCCGCGCGACTCGTCTTCCAGGCGGACACGCGGACCGAGGAGAAGCTCGAGGTCCGGGTGAAGCACGACGAGGCCGCCTGGAGCGCCTCGACGATCGGACGGATCGTCGTCGATTTCCTCTCTGGCCCGAACGGCTGAAGCGGCCGGCCGGCGGCGCCGACCACGCGGCCCCCGCCGTTCCCCGGCGGCCCGCTACCCCAGCATCCTCCGTGCGACCTCCCGAAGCGTCGCGTTCTCGAGCGACACCGAGACCTGACGCGCGAGGATCAGGAGCGCCCGGGCCTCCGCGTTACGTTCGAGCGGCGCCTGGCAGACGAGGATGAGCGAGACGTTCCCGAGGACGAGGAGCGGGACGGCGAGAACGGGCACGACGCCGTGGCCCTCGGCCGGAACGGGAACGAGCCCCCCGTACGGCGTCGGGCCGACGAACCCCGTGTAGGCCCGGCCGTCCTTGACGATGAGGTCGAAGAGCGGGGACTCGCCGGCGACCCAGACGGTCTTCGGCACCTCGTCGAACCTCGTCCCGCATCCGACGCCCTTCCCGAACTGGCCGAGCAGTCGAAACGCGTCGCGGTCGCGCATGACGAGGCCGCCGTCGGAGTAGAGCTCGCTCGCGTACCGGAGAAGGACGAGGCCCATCTCGCCGCGGCCCTGCGCGGCGAAGAGCTCCTCCGTGAGGGAGAGGAACGTGACGGCCGACTTGAGCTTCTCCGCGTCGGTCGGATCGGGGGCCGGGACCGCCGTCGGGTCGAACCACCGATGGAGCGGGGCGTCCTCCTCGGCACCGCCCGAGGGAGGGTCGTCCTTCCGGAGAACGGGCTTCCGATCCTCCGCAGGCGCGCCGTCGTCCGGCCCCACGGCGCCGGTCTCCGCGAGCGAGCGCCGGATCCGCTCCGCCTCGCGGCACCGCTTGTCCTGCAGGAGGCTCGCCTCGAGGAGGATGTGGCGCGGCTCGACTCCGACGTCGAGGACGAGGTCCCAGGTGGCGTCGGGTACGGCACGCCCGAGGGAGACGAGATCGACCCGGAAGACGAACTGGGCGTCCTCCCAGGCCATCATCTGCTCGATCGCCTCGGTCATCTGCTCGGTGACCTCGTCCTCGACCCGGCGGCGCGTCGTCACGCCGAGCTCGACGAGGGCGTCCCCCAGCCGCATTCCGGGATAGCGGGCCCGGTAGGACAGGGCCTCCTCGAGACGAGCGGGGTCGACGTCTCCCTTCGCGAGGAGGCGATCGCCGAGCGTCTGGTGAGCGTCCGAAGCGTAGGCCTGGACGATCTGCCCGTTCCGGAAGACGACGACGCCCGAGACCGGGTCGGACCGAGTCAGGAAGAGGGCCCCGCTCTTGCCGCTGACCTGGAGGACCTGGAGGATGTCGGTGAGGGGGAAGTCCTCCAACCGTCCTTCGAGACTCGTCGCCTTTTCGGCGTGCAGGGCGCGACTGGACACGGTCAGGTCTTCAGCAGGTCCATGAACCTCTGGACGGTCTTCAGCTTCCTCTCGACGGCCACGTACGCCTGAGAGGAGACCATCGCGAGAGCGGCCTGTTCACCGAGGAGGTCGAAGAGCTCCCGGTCGAGCTGCGAGAAGCTCGCCTTGTGCGAGAGCAGGGCGTGGATCGTGAGGGCCCCGACGAGCCGGTCGCGGAAGAAGAGGGGCGCGCAGCAGATCGCGTCCGTCGAGTGCCGCTCCCCCTCCGGCACGATCTCCTCGAGGAAGACCGTGCGGCGGGACCGGATCGCCTCCTTCTCGACCCTCTGCTCGAGGGCGGCCCGGCGCGGCCCCGCGGGCGGCAGGTCCCCCTCGCGCGCGACGACCGAGAAGTCCCCCTTGGACTCGTCGGCGAGGCAGAGGACGAACTCCGCGGCCCCGATCAGGTTCACCGCGATCTCGACGATCGTCCGGACGACGGCGCCCGGATCGGGCGAGGAGTGGAGCTGGAACGTCGCGGCGTAGAGGTTCGTGAGGCTCGTCGAGTGGTCCTCGAGGTCGACGTAGCGCTGCGCGAAATCGCGGTTCTCGGCCTCGAGCTGCTCGGCCTTCCTCTCGAGGCGCTCCCGGTCGCGTACCGCCGACTCGTACGTCGAGGCGAGCAGCGATTCGGCGCTCGCGAGGTCCTGCCGAAGGTCGTCGATCTGCTTCCGGAGCTGCTCGTTCAACGTCACGACGTCCTGCTCGATGACCCGGCTCCGCTCCTCCAGCGAGCGGAACAGCGAGCGCAGGGCGTCGGGGCCGCCGGACTTCGGCGCCGTCATCGCGGGGCCCCCTGCCTCGCCGGCGCGTCCTCCGCCAGCCGGGCGAGCCCGCTGGCGATCTCCTCGACGCCCCAGACGGCGCTCGCGATCCCGGCCTCGACGATCATGCGGGGCATCCCGTAGACGGCGCAGCTCGACTCCGACTCCGCCAGGAGCCTCCCGCCGCGCGCCGCGATCTCTCGTGCCCCCTCCCGGCCGTCGCTCCCCATCCCCGTGAGGACCACGCCGACGGTGCCGGCGCCGAAGACCTGCGCCGCCGAGGAGAAGAGGACGTCGACGGACGGGACATGGGAGCCGCCCGAAGGCTCCGAGACGAGCGCGAGGCGAGGACCGAGCGGCCCGCGTTCGAAGACGAGGTGCCGCCCCGCTGGGGCGATGAAGGCCCAGCCAGGCTGGAACTCCTCTCCTCCGCGGGCTTCCCGGACCTCGAGACGGGACGTCTGGTTCAACCTCTCGGCGAACGCCGAGGTGAATCCCACCGGCATATGTTGAACGATCGCGATCGGAAACGGAAACCGGGCCGGGAGGCGGTCGAGGATGACCTGAAGGGCGGCCGGACCTCCGGTGGAGGCCCCGATACAGACGGCCTCGATTCGGGCCGGAAAGGGGTCGAAGCCCTCCGAGACGCGGAGGACCTCCGGCCGTGGAGGCGGGATCGGCGACGGCTCGATCGACGCGTGAGGAACCGGAGTCGCCCCGAGGCTCGCGCGCACCTTCCTCACGACCTCGGCGCCCATCAGCTGGAAGTCCATCGACCGGAACCGCCCCTTGTCGATGAACTCGAACGCCCCGAGGGAGAGCGCCTCCATGGCGATCTCCGGACCGTTGCTCGCGGCGGACGCGAGGACGACGACCGGCACGGACGGCCAGCGCTTCTTCATCTCGCGCAGCGCCGAGAGGCCGTCCATCCCGGGCATCTGGATGTCGAGGGTGACGACGTCGGGAGCGAGGACCGCGCACATCCTCACCGCCTCGATCCCGTCCCCCGCCTCACCGACGACGACCAGACCCGGGCGCGCCTCGAGGACGCGGCGAAGCGCCTTTCTCACGAAAGTCGAGTCGTCGACGACGAGGACTCGTGCGTCCGTGGTCACGCCCCCTCCTTGACGTAGTAGATGAAGTCGGGAGCGCGCTCGGGCCGGAAGAGCCGCGTCTTCCCCAGGAGCGACTCGGAATGGCCGAGGAAGAGGGGGGCGCCGGGCCTCAACGCGCGGTGGAAATGGACGCAGGCCCGCTGCATCGTCGCCTCGTTGAAGTAGATCAGGACGTTCCGGCAGAAGACCGCGTCGAAGTGGTTCTCCGGGAAGCCGGTCGGGAGCTCCAGGATGTTCAGGACGCGGAACAGGACCGGGCCACGGAGCCAGGTCTTGACCCGGAACCGTCCGTCCTTCGGCGTCGGCGTGAAGTACTTCGCCTTCGCCTCGGCCGGCGCCGCGCGGAACGAGAGACCTTCGTACTCGGCCTCCTCCGCCTGCCGGACCCGCGACGGGTTGAGGTCGATCGCATGGATCTCGACGGGGCGCCCGAGGCACCGGAACTGGTTCTCGTAATGGATGATCGCGAGCGAGTAGGCCTCCTCGCCCGAAGAGCAGCCCGCGGAGAGGACCCGGACCGGTGCGCCGGTCGGCCGCCCCTTCACCTGGCGCGGGAGGACCTCGGCGAAGTACCAGTCGAGCTGGTAGCGCTCGCGGAAGAAGTAGGTCTCGTTGTTCGTGAGCGCCTCGACCAGATAGCGGAGCTCCTCGGAAGGGTCGGAGGAGAGGACGAGGAAGCGGTAGTACTCGAGGAACGACGTCATGGCCCGCGCCTCGAGGCGTTCCCGGAGGCGGTAGCGGACCCGGTCGCGCTGGGCCTCGAAGACGTCCAGCCCGAACTTCTCGCGCACGAACCCGGACAGGAGCCGGCACTCCTCGTCCGACATCGCCGGAACCCCCGTGGACCGGTGCGCGAAGGGAACGGGATCACCGTCCATCCGGACCCCTCAGCCCCCCAGCTTCTCGAGGGCGCTCCGCGCCGTGCGGCCGACGACCTCTTCCGGGTCCGCGGTCAGCTTGCGGAGCGCGCCGACGGCCTCCTCCGACCCGAGCTCCCCGAGCGCCCAGGCCGCGGTGTTCCGCAGAGACCAGTCCTCGGCCCGGGCGAGCCGGAGGAAGGTCGCGAGCCGCCCGGCGCGGTGGTGCTTGGCGAGCGCGGCCGCAGCGGCGCGGCGTCGCTCCCGGTCCCGCCCCTTGAGCTCGCTCTCGAGGAACCGAACGGCCTCCGGGGTCCCGATGGCGCCGAACGCCTCGATGACGGCGACCTTCTCGAGAGGGGCGGCGTCGTCGAAGAAGGCCAGCAGGTCCGGAACGGCCTCCCGCAGGCGCAGCCGTCCGAGCGCCCGGACGACGTAGTAGGCGCAGTCGCGATCGGAGCGGAGCCGCGCCTTCAGCGCGGGCCCGACCTCCGTGGCGTTCTCGGGATGCGCGAGGCATTCGATCGCGAGCGTCCGGATCGCAGGCTCGGGGTGGTCGAGAAGCGGCCTCAGCGACTCGGTCACCGCCGGCCCCGTGACGTCGCTGAGCGCCCGGAGGAGGCTTCGGAGGACCTCCGTCGGGGCACCGGGAACCCGCGCGAGCCACCTCTCGACGAACGGCTCGCGCGGGAGGCGGCGTGAGAGCTCGACGTACCCGAGGAGCCTCTCGCCGGGCTCCGACGTCTCGATGAGCCGGCCGAGGAGCTCGACGTCCGCCGGGAAGGCGAGGTACGGGAGCGACTCCAGCGCGCGGGATCGAACCGTCTCGCACTCGTGGAAGAGGAGCGGGAGGACCTTCTCGAACGTCCCCGGCGAACGCCGCCTCCCGAGCGCGCGCACGGCGCTCGCGAGGGCCTCGGCGTCGGGGTCCCCGAGGGCCGCCGTCACGAGCTCGTCCGCCCATCGCTCGGCCCGAGCACCGAGGACGCGGAGGGCGGCGGCGCGAACCGGGGCCCTCGGATGGGCCGCCGCCGCGCGGAGGATCGCCTCGGCGCCCGCCGACTCCGGAAGGTCCGAGAGGAACGCCACGGTCTCCGGCGCGAGGGCGGGCTGGTCGAGGTGCTCGGCGAGCCCGGAGTAGAGCGACGGCTCGCCGTAGGCCCTCACGACCCGGTTCGCCGCGGCTCGGAGGTCGTTGCTCTCCGACGCCAGGCACTCCCGGAGGTACCTCCGGAACGGCTCGGAGCGGAGGGCCGTCGTCACCCGGGCGTCGCGGAGCGCCGGCGTCTCGGCGCCCGCCTTCGCGAGGCAGGCGCCGACGGCGCCGAGGAAGTCGTCCCGCTGCGGGAATCGGTCCTCGCGGACGAGCTCTCGGCAGAGCGGCTCGACCGCCGACGGATCGCCGATCCGGCCGAGCGCCTCGAGGGCCGTCGCGCCGAGCGACTCGTCGTCCGCCAGCTTGAGGAGCTCGAGCGTCGCGCGGGAGTCGCCGATCCGGCCGAGCGCGAGGATCGCCGCGAACCGGAGCCAGAGCTCCCCCTCGAGGAGCGAGAGGAGCGGCCCGACCGCTCTTCGGCACCTCAGGTCCCCGAGGCTCTCGACCGCGGCCTGCGCGATGTTCAGGTCCGCGTGGGAGAGGAACGGGAGGAGGATCGGCGCGGCCTGCTCCTCGGGCATCGAGCCGAGGACCTGGAGCGTGAAGAGGACGACGTCGGGGTCGTCCGAGACCACCCCGCGCCGGAGCGCCGGGAGGGCCGGGGCGCCCTTCTGCTTGAGAGCCTCGATGCAGGCGGTCCGCAGGACCGCGTTCGCCTCCACCGCGACCCCTTCCATCAGGCGTCCGGCCGGGAGCTTCCGGGCCGCCAGGACGATCGCGGCCTGCCGCGTGGCGGCGTCACGGTCCTCGAGGGCCGCCCAGAGGAGGTCGTGGCCCTCGCGGCCGAGGCGCGCGGCGAGCTCGAGCCCGCGGCTCCTCACGAGCGGATCGGCGTCGCGGCACCACTCGCGCGCGACCGAGAGGCGGTGCGCGGCCGGGGTCTCCTTCGCTTTCGTCGCTCCCATTCGTCCGTCCTTCCCGGTCAGACTCGGAACGTCTCGAGCTGCTGACGGAGGCTCTCGGCCTCGTTCGCGAGGTCGGTCGAAGCCCGCGTCAGCTCCTCGACGGCCGAGAGGTTCGCCCGCGCCACGGACGCGATCGTCTCCATGGCCCGCACGACCATGTCGCCGCCCTTCTTCTGCTCGACGGTCGCGTCCGCGACCTGCTGGGTCATGCTGTTCATGCTCGCGACCGCCCGCAGGATCTGCTGGCTCGAGGCGGCCTGCTCCTGCGCGGCCGTCGAGACCTGCCGCGAGACGTCGCTGATCCGCTCGGCGACGGCGAGGACCTTCACGGCCCCGCTCGACTGCTCCTGGGTGAGGCGGTGGACCTCGGCGACCATTCCCGACGCCTTCTGGACCGAGCCGAGGATGCTCCCGAGGACGCTCCCCGTCATCTCGACGGCGCTCTGGACGTCCCGCTGCATCGCGTCGATGACTCCGGCGATCTCCTCCGTCGCGCGGGCCGAGCGCTCCGCGAGCTTCTTCACCTCGTCCGCGACGACCGCGAAGCCGCGGCCGGCGTCTCCGGCCCGTGCCGCCTCGATCGCAGCGTTCAGCGCGAGGAGGTTCGTCTGGTCGGCGATCGCCTCGATGACCTTCACGATCTTCCCGACCCCGAGCGACTTCTCGCCGATCGAGCGGATCGTCCCCTGGA
>JAKPXO010000483.1 GCA_029567505.1 Acidobacteriota bacterium | reverse complement strand
CGCAATCGACCTGATGGGCGGGAAGGTCGTCCGTCTCCTCCACGGCGACCCGTCGCGGCGCACCGTCTACCCGGAGCGCGCCGTCGAGGTCGCCCTCCGCTTCGCGCGCGAAGGGGCCGACGGCCTCCACGTCGTCGACCTGGACGCCGCCTTCGGCGCCGGGTCGAACGCCGGAGCGATCGCGGAGATCGTCGCGGCCTCGAACGTTCCCGTCGAGGTCGGCGGGGGACTGAGGGATCGGGCCTCCGTCGAGGCCGCGCTCGCGACACCCGTCGCGCGCGTCGTCCTCGGGAGCCTCCCTTTCCGCGATCCCGCCCTCTTCGCGGCGATCCTCGCCGACTTCGGCGAGCGCCTCGTCGTCGCCCTCGACTGCCGGGACGGCCGACCGACGGTCCACGGCTGGGTGGAGGACGCGGGCGCGGGAGACGCGGCCGCGGTCGCGGGCCGTCTCGCCGCCCAGGGCGTGAAGGCGCTCCTTGTCACCGACGTCGCGCGCGACGGCGCGATGACGGGGCCGAACCTCGACCTCCTCGCCGCGGTCCGCGCCGTTTTCCCGGGCGAGGTCCTCGCCTCGGGCGGGATGCGCGGCGAGGAAGACCTCGCGCCCGTGGCCGACGCCCTCGCCGGCGGCCCCGCGGGGGCGATCTTCGGCCGGGCGCTGCACGGAGGGGCGACGGCGGTCGCCCGCCTCGCGGCCGCCCGCGTCGCTCTCGGAAGGGGAACGCGATGAGCCTCGCCGTCCGGGTCATCCCGTGCCTCGACGTGGCGGCAGGCCGCGTCGTCAAGGGGCTGAAGTTCGAGAACCTGCGCGACGCGGGCGACCCCGTCGAGGCCGCACGCCGCTACGAGGCGGAAGGAGCCGACGAGCTCTGCTTCCTCGACGTCGCCGCCTCGCACGAGGGGCGCGGCACGCTCGTCGACCTGGTGAGGCGCGTCGCCGACGTCCTCTCGATCCCGTTCACCGTCGGCGGCGGCGTCCGCTCCGTCGAGGACGCCGGCGCGCTCCTCGAAGCGGGAGCGGACCGCATCACCGTGAACACCGCGGCGGTCCTCGAGCCCTCGCTCGTCACGCGCCTCGCGGAGCGCTTCGGCGCGCAGTGCGTCGTCGTCGCCGTCGACGCGATGCGGTCGGGCGAGGGCTTCGTCGTCTCGACGCACGGCGGGCGGAAGCTCACGGGGATCGGGCTCGGCGACTGGGTCGCCGACGTGACGGAGCGGGGGGCGGGGGAGATCCTCCTCACCTCGATGGACGCCGACGGGACGAAGGCGGGCTTCGACCTCGCGATGCTGAAGGCGGCCCGCGCCGTCACGACGCTCCCGATCGTCGCCTCCGGCGGCGCGGGGGAGCCCGGGCACTTCGCGCCGGCGGTCCTCGAGGGGGGCGCCGACGCCGTCCTCGCGGCGTCGGTCTTCCACGACCGGATCTTCAGCGTCGGGATGGTGAAGCGGGCGATGGCGAAGGCCGGCGTCCCGGTCCGCCCCGCGATCCCCGCGGGCCTGGAGGAGGTCGCGTACGACGGCCGAGGGCTCGTCCCCGTCGTCGTGAGGGACGCCACGACGGGCGAGGTCCTGACGCTCGCCTGGGCGAACGACGAGGCGCTCGCGCTCACCGTCGAGACCCGCCAGACGCACCTCTTCAGCAGGTCGCGGAAAGCGCTCTGGAAGAAGGGGGAGACCTCGGGGAACGTCCAGCGGGTCGTCGGCGTGTCGCTCGACTGCGACCGCGACGCCGTCCTCTACGACGTCGAGCCCTCGGGGCCGGCCTGCCACACGGGGGCCGCGACCTGCTTCGCGCCGATCGACGCGATCCCCGCGGGACACGCACCCGCGGCGACCCGCGAGAGCGCCGACCCGTTCGGCCTCGGTCCCCTCTTCGACGTCGTGGCGGCGCGGAAGGCGAGCCCCGAGCCGGGCTCGTACACGAACCGGCTCCTCGAGAAGGGAATCGGGAAGTGCGCGCAGAAGGTCGGGGAAGAGGGGGTCGAGGTGGCCCTCGCGGCAGTCTCGCGCGACGACGCGGGGCTCGCGGCGGAAATGGCCGACCTGATGTATCACGTCGTCGTCCTGATGGCCGCCCGGGGGCTCGAGCCCTCCGCGGTTGCGGCGGAGCTGGCGGCACGGCGCGGCGCGCGCCGGGAGGAGAAGTGATGGCGAAGAACGAAGCCCGGACGCTCGTCGTCCTCGAGAGGCCGGCCGACCTGACGACCCCGGTCGCCGTCATGCGGACGCTCCTCTCGGACGACGAGCCCTGCTTCCTCCTCGAGTCGGTCGAAGGGGGAGAGCGCGTCGCGCGCTGGTCGTTCCTCGGGACCGCCCCGGAGCGCTCCTTCAGCGGCGCCGACGGGGACCCGTTCGCCCTCCTCCGGGGCGTCGTCCGCTCGGAGACGCGCGCGCTCCCGGCCTCCGACGGCTTCGGGGACGACCTCCCGCCCTTCATCGGCGGGGCGGTCGGCTTCGCCGGCTACGACGCGGTGCGGCGGCTCGAGCGCCTCCCGTCGACGAGCCCCGACGTCATCGGACTGCCGGACGCCTGGTTCGGCGTCTTCGAGACGGTCCTCGCGTTCGACCACGTGAGGCATCGGCTCCTCTTCCTCGGCAACGCGCGGCTCGGCGAGGAGGCGGCGGTGAGGACCCGCCTCGCGACGCTCGCCGCGCGCGTCGACGCCGGCCGGCCGCACGGCGGGCGGCCCGCGCGCCTCGCGGGAGGGTGGGAGGAGACGCTCCCCCGGAAGGCCTACGTCGACCGCGTCGAGAGGGCGAAGGAGCACATCCGCGCGGGCGACGTCTTCCAGGTCGTCCTCTCGCGTCGCTGGTCGGCGCCGATCGAGGGGGACCCCTTCTCGATCTACCGCGCCCTGCGGCGTGTCAGCCCGTCGCCCTACCAGTACTACCTTCGGACCCCCGACGCGGTGATCTTCGGAGCTTCGCCCGAGCGGCTGGTCCGCGCCGGCGAGGAGGACGTCGAGACGATCCCGCTCGCGGGGACGCGCCGCCGCGGGGCGACGCCGGAGGAGGACCTCGC
>JAKPXO010000479.1 GCA_029567505.1 Acidobacteriota bacterium | reverse complement strand
GCGACCGGACGGAATGACCGTCGTCCCCGGCCCAAAGGTCGCGACCCTCCCGGCGGGGATCTCGTAGCCGCCGCCGAGGACGTACGCCTCGAGGCCGTCCTGCGACGCGAGCGTGAAGTCGGCGTTCGTCATCGCCCCGGCGGCGATGAGGATCCGGCGCGCCACGTCGTCGGTGCCGCTGAACGCGGTGCCCGAAACGGCGAGGACCGACGTTGCACCCGAGACGGCGATGGCGAAGACGCCGGTGCCGGTCGTCTCGATCGAGGAGTCGCGGACCGTGAGCGCGCTGTCGACGACGGCGATCCCCTGGCTCTGCTGCTCGAGCGAGGCGTGATCGAGGACGACGCCAGGGACCGCGACGTTCCTCACGGTGATTCCCTGCGAGTTGTGTCCGGCGTTGAGGAGACGGGCGTGGGAGAGGAGCCCCGTACCGCCCTCGAAGAAGATCCCCTCCCAGTCCCCGCCGCTCCCGATCACTGTGGGCGCTGCTTCCGAGCCGGAGGTGACGAGCCGACCCCTCACCGTCAGGCGACCGGACGGAATGACCGTCGTCCCCGGCCCAAAGGTCGCGACCCTCCCGGCGGGGATCTCGTAGCCGCCGCCGAGGACGTACGCCTCGAGGCCGTCCTGCGACGCGAGCGTGAAGTTGGCGCCCGTCATGGCGCCGGACTCGAGGACGATCCGGTTCCACGCATTGCCGAGGAACGTGTCGTTTCCGAGCGTCAGCCTCGACGCCGCGCCGGCGACGACGATCGGATAGGCGCCGGTGAAGGAGGCGAACGCCTCGAGCTTCGAGTCGGTGATCGACACGACGCTCTCGGTGATCGTCATCCCTCGGTTCCCCGGCCCGAGGTTGCAGTGCTCGAAGGCGACGCCGGGCGCGGCGACGTTCGTCACGACGATGCCGGGGGCGTTCCAGCCCGCCTTCAGGACGTCGACGTAGCGGAGGAGACCGGTCCCGCCGGAGAACCTCAGGCTCTCCCAGCCCGACCCGTCTGTGGTGAAGGTGATCGGGTTCGCGGCGGTCCCGACGGCGGCGAGGTGTCCCTGGACGGTGATCACCGCGGGTTTGACGGTCGAGCCGGCCTCGATCGTCAGCGTGACCCCCAGCGCGACGGTGACGTCGCCCGTGAGGACGTGCGGGCTGTCGGCGGCGCACCAGGTCTGGTCGGCGGTGATCGTGCCGGAGTGGGGACCGGGCGTGCACTGCGCGGCGGCGCGCGGGGCGGCGAGCCCGACGAAGGCGGCGAAGAGGACGAGGCTGCGTTTCACGTTTCGCTCCTGCTTCTCGCTCTTCAGCGCTTCTCGGCGGGCTCGATGCGGGTGACGACGTCGACGGTCCCGTCCGCGAGGAGGAGCCCTCCGGACCCGGGCGAGACGAAGCGGGTTCCGGCGGCGTCGCCGAAGCCGCTCACGGCCGGGTCGAGGAGAAGGGTGACCTGCGTGCCGGGAGGGAGGCCGCGCGCGAGGCGGACGACGACCTCGCCGACGAGGGTGTCGGTGGACGCGGCGGCCGGCTCGGAGAGGGAGAGGATCCAGGAGAAGCCGCCGTCGCCCTGCGGGCGAGCCTCGAAGGCGGCCTTCCTGCGGGCCCAGTCGCCGGCGCGGCGGAACGTGACGGACTCCGCCGCCGGCGCGGGCTCGACCTGGACGCGGAGGGAGAGCGATCCGACCGGCAGCGCGTCGCCCGAGGCGAGGACGAGCGGCAGGACGACGACACTGCCCGGTGCCCCGGCGGCCTGGCCGAGGGAGAGCCGCGGAGCCTCCGCCCGGGCCTCGGCGCACCCGAGGAAGGCCGCGAGCGCGAGGATCGCGGCACGGCGCCGGAGCTTCGGCGCCGCGGGCTCCGGCGAGCCGGCGTCGCCGTCGTCCGTCCGGCAGAGGTCGGAGAGGAAGCCGACGAGCTCACGGAGGGAGCCGAAGCGGCGCCGGCCGCGGCTCAGCGGGTCCTCGAGGCTGAACCTCCAGCTGCGCCGGCTTCGGACCGTCTCGGTCCAGAGCCTCAGGACGAAGGTCTTCGAGTCGTTCCCGGGCGTCCTCTCGCTCATCGAATCCTCCCGGCCGTCGCCGACGGATCCCGCGCGGCCGACACGTAGAATCCCGAAGGCCCGTTGGAGGATCGTTGGAGGGGGAGCGGATGCTCGCGGGGTCGGTTCCGGGCGGTCGGTCGAACGGAGGGGGCGGGGATTCGCGGCTCCTCGAGCTCCGCTGGCTGGGCGGTCGGGAGATCCGGCTCGGCGGCGCGCCGATCCACCTGGAGTCCGCGAAGACCGAAGCGCTCCTCTCCTGGGTCGTCCTGAATCGCGGATCGCACCCGCGCGCGCGCCTCGTCGCGCTCCTCTGGCCGGAGCTCCCGGAGGGGCGCGCGTCGGCCGCTCTCCGCAGGGCGCTCTGGGACCTCCGGAGGAAGCTGGCTCCCGGAGGGGGCCGATTCCTGCTTCGCGTCACGCGGGGCGACGTCGAGCTCGACCCGGAGGTCGCGACGGACCTCGACGTCCGCTCGCTCGTGGAGGCCTCGGGGAAAGCGTCCGGCGGCGCCGTGGAGGAGGCCCGGCTGGAGGCGGCCGTCGCCCTCTATCGCGGCGAGCTCCTCGAGGGGCTCGCCGTCGAGGACGCGCCCGCATTCGAGGAGTGGCTGCTCGGGGAGCGGGAGAGCCTGCGCCTCCTCGTCCTCTCGGCCCTGCGCCGGCTCGTGGCCGCGCTGCGAAGCAGCGGCGAAACGACGCGCGCCCTCGGCCACGCGAGGCGCCTCCTCGCGCTCGATCCCTGGATGGAGGAGGGGCACCGCTCCGTCGCAGAGCTCCTCGCGGAGACGGGCCGGAGGGGGGCCGCGATCCGCCAGCTCGAGGCGTGCCGGCGCGTCCTGGCCGACGAGCTCGGGACGGCGCCTGGCAAGGAGACGGTCGCTCTCGAGAAGGAGCTTCGGGGCGAACGGCGGAGCGCGCCTTCGTCGAGCACCCTCGAGGCCCCCCGAAACAACCTCCCCCTCGCCGTCGCTCCGTTCGTGGGGCGGGCGCGGGAGATCGAGGTGATCACGCGCCAGCTCGCCGATCCCGACTGCCGGCTCCTGACGCTGCTCGGGCCCGGGGGCGTCGGGAAGACACGCCTCGCCGTCCAGGTCGCCTCCCGCCTCGCTGCGGCCGGCGGTCCCTTCTCGGACGGCGTCGTCTTCGTCGGGCCGGCCTCTTCGCCGGAAGGATCGGGGCTCGCGGGCGCGTTCGCCCGAGCGCTCGACCTGGAGGGTGGTGACCGGAACGACCCGGAAGCGAGAGTGTTCGCGGCCCTTCGTGACCTTCGGCTCCTGATCATCCTCGACGGATTCGAGTCTCGCCTCCCCGAAGCGACGTTCCTCGGCCGCCTCCTCGCCGAGGCGCGCGACGTCGCCTTCCTCGTCTCGTCGCGCGAGCGACTCTCGGTCGCGGGCGAGTGGGTCTTCGAGGTTGGAGGGCTCGAGGTGCCGCCCCGAGGGGCGGCCCCGGAG
>JAKPXO010000477.1 GCA_029567505.1 Acidobacteriota bacterium | reverse complement strand
CCGAGGTGCTCGGCTACGCCGGCCCACCGCCGGAGACGGAGGAGCTGCTCTTGTCGGAGAAGGGAGAGACCCGGCTGGTTCCCGTCCCCATGCCTCCGTTCTGAGCCCGGGAACCCGGATACGCCCGCGATCGGGGGAGGTCCGCCGGGGACGTGACTTCCGGGGCCGAAAGGAGACAATGGGACGCCGCGAGCCGCCGGGCCCCCGCCCCCCGGCCCCGGCCCCGGGAGGGGTGGAATGACGACCGAGAAACGCCGCCAGGCCGTCCTTCTGATGGCAGAGGACAACGACGACGACTTCCTCCTGGCGCGGAGCGCCCTCGAGGAGGCCCGCCTGCTGAACGACCTGCGCCGGGTGCGCGACGGCGTCGAGCTCCTCGACTACCTCCGTCGCCGCCCGCCGTACGAGGACGCGGACGCCAACCCGCTCCCGGCGCTCATTCTCCTCGACCTGAACATGCCGAAGATCGACGGCCGCGAAGCGCTCTCGCAGATCCGGAACGACCCGGCGCTCTGCCACATTCCCGTCGTCGTCCTGACGTCGTCCACCGCGCCGGAGGACGTCCAGCAGGCCTACCGCCTCGGCGTCAACTCCTACATCGCCAAGCCGGTCACCTTTGCAGGACTCGTCGCCTCGCTCCGGATCCTCGGCCTCTACTGGTTCGAGCTCGTCGTCCGGCCGGAGTGAACGCCCGAGTGAGCCCCGACGACCGTCCCCCGCGGATCCTCGTCGTCGACGCCGACGCCGACGAGGCGCTCCTCGTGGAGGGCTACCTCCGCGAGGGACTCGGGGCGCCGGACCTCCCGGTGCGCCGGACGCAGACGGCCGCCGAGGCACGGGCTATCCTCGCCGAGGACCCTCCCGACGTCCTCCTCCTCGACGTCCGGGCGCACGACACCGAGGCGCTCGGCCTCCTCGAGCAGATGAGGGACGAAGGGAGCCCGACCCCGGCGATCGTCCTGACGGGCCGCTCGAACGCCGAGGCGGCGCTCCACGCCCACCGGCTCGGGGCGGCCGAGGTCCTCGTCAAGCCGAGCCTCACGCCGGCGAGCCTCGCCGCCACGATCCGCTTCGCGACGCAGCTCGAGGAGTCGCGGAGGAAGGAGGCGGAGACGGAGCAGGCGCTCCGACGGGCCGAGCGGCAGACCGAGGCGCTCGTCGCCTCCTCGCTCGACATCGTCTCGATCCTCGACCGGGAGGGACGCATCCTCTTCACGAGCCCCTCGACGGAGAAGCTCCTCGGTCACCGCGTCGAGACGCTCGTCACCCGGAACGTCCTCGAGGTCGTCTGCCCCGAGGACACGGCGGCCGTCCAGGCCGCGCTCCGGCGCTGCCTCGAGAGCCCGGGGACGACCGTCTCGGTCGAGTTCGGCGTCCACCGTGCCGACGGCGCCATCCGACATCTCGAGGCCCTCACGACGAACCTCCTCGACGATCCCGGGGTCCTCGGTCTCGTCGTCAACTCCCGCGACGTCACGGAGCGCCACCGCTCCGAGGACACCCTTCGGCGCCTCGAGGCCGCCGTCGAGCAGTCGGCCAGCATCATCTTCCTCACGGACGCGACGGGGATGATCACCTTCGTCAACCCCGCCTTCACGAGGACCTTCGGCTACACGCGAGAAGAGGCGATCGGCGCCAGCCCGCGGCTCCTCCGGAGCGGGCGGCACGACGACGCGTTCTACGCCGATCTCTGGGCGGAGCTCGCAGCCGGGAACACGGTGAAGACGGAGATCTGGAACCGGGCCCGGGACGGACGCCTCGTCATCGTCCGGGCCTCGATCACCCCGATCCGGGACCGCCGGAGCGCCGTGACCGGCTACCTCGCCGTGCAGGACGACATCACCGAGCGGAACGTCCTGAACGAGCGCCTCCGCCTCGCGCAGAAGATGGAGGCCCTCGGCCACCTCGCACGCGAGGTGGCTCACGAGCTCGACGCCGTCCTCAGCGGCGTCCTCTCGGGGATCGACGCGGCCGCGAGCCGGATCCCCGCCGGGAGCCCCGCCGAGCCGCTTCTGGCCGAGGCGCGGGCGGCCGCCGTGCGTGGCGCCGCGCTGGGACGCGAGCTCCTCTCGTTCGGCCGGGGCGCGCCGATGGAGCTCGCCCGCGTCGGGGCGAACGCCCTGCTGCGCGACGCGGCCGCGCAGCTGCGCGGGAGGATCGGGCACGGCATCTCGCTGCACCTCGACCTCTCGCCCGAGGCCGTCGCGGTGACGGTCGACCGCCGGGAGCTCGCCTACGCCCTCGTGCAGCTCGCCGACTTCCTCCTCGAGTCGCTCCCTCCCGGCCGGACCCTCACGCTCGGGACGACCGTGGGGCCGCTCTCGGAGCCGGGCCTGGAGGCTCTCGCTCTGGGCTCCGGGAAGAGCTGGGTGATCCTGACCGTCGGGGACGACGGGACGCCGATGGACGAGGAGACCCGCAGCCGCCTGTTCGACCCGTTCGGCTCGTCCCGGGCGCTCGGCCGCGGCGGCGGCCTCGGCCTGGCGGCGCCGTTCGGAACCGTGAAGCAGGCGGGCGGATTCCTCTTCGCCGTGCCGGCGGAGCGCGGGAACCTCTTCCGCGTCTACCTGCCGCCCGCCCCCGGGTCGATCCTCTCCTGAGCCGGCCGCGCCTCAGGCCGCGGGAGGATCGGGGTCGAAGTCTCCGGCCTCGAGGAACTCCCGGAACGCCTCGGGCGGGACCGGGCGCTTGATGAAGTAGCCCTGCGCTTCGTCGCAGCCGTGGAAACGGAGGAAGGAGAACTGCCTCTTCTCCTCGACCCCTTCCGCGACGACCTTCAGCCCGAGGCCGCGCGACATCCCGATGACCGTCCTCACGATCGCCGCCGCCGAGGGGTCGTTCCAGATCTCGCGGACGAAGCCCTGGTCGATCTTCAGGCGCTGGAGCGGGAACTTCCTCAGGTAGCCGAGCGAGGAGTAGCCGGTCCCGAAGTCGTCGATCGCGATGGAGACACCACGCGCGCGCAGCCGACCGAGGAGCGCCGCCGCGGCCTCGACGTCGCGCGCCAGGACGGACTCGGTCAGCTCGAGCTCGATCAGCTCGGGCGGGACGCCGCTCGCCTCGAGGACCTCGACGAGGCGGGTCTCGAAGTCGGGCGATCGGAACTGGGCCGCCGAGACGTTCACCGCGACGACGATCCGGGGCAGCCCCGCGTCGAGCCACTGGCGCAGCTGCGTCGCCGCGGCCCGGAGGACCCACTCGCCGAGCGGGACGATCAGCCCACGCTCCTCGGCCACCGGGATGAAGACGCCCGGCGGGATCAGGCCCCGGTCGGGGTCCTTCCAGCGGACGAGCGCTTCCGCGCCGACGATCCGCCCCGTCTCCACCTCCACCTGAGGCTGGTAGTGGAGGAGGAGCTCGCCCTTCGCGAGCGCCTGCCGCAGCTTCGTCTCGATCTCCAGGGTCTCCATCGCCCGAGCCGTCATCTCCCGGCGGAAGTACTCGAGCGTTCCCCCTTCGCCCGACTTCGCGTGCCGGAGCGCCGCGTCCGCGTTCCGCATCAGCGTCGGTGCATCCTCGCCGTCCTCCGGGCTGACCGCGACCCCGCAGCTCGCCGAGATCGGGATCGACCGGCCGGCGACCTCGAACGGCGACTCGAAAATCGCCTGGACCTTCCGGGCCGCGATCTCGCACCCGGCCGTCCCCTTCACGCTCACGAAGGCGACCGCGAACTCGTCGGGTCCGATCCGGGCCAGGACGTCGCGCGTCCGGACCGCGCCGGCGAGCCGGCTCGCGATGGAACGGAGGATCTCGTCGCCGACCGGGCCGCCGAGCGACTCGTTGATCGCCGAGAAGCGGTCGACGTCGAGCGCGACGAGGGCGAGCGCGTGCCCCTCGAGCCGCGACGAGGCGATCGCCCGCGCCAGCTGCGTCTCGAGGCCCGGGCGGTTCACGAAGTGGGTGAGGGGGTCCCGCTGGGAGAGGAACTCGATCCTCTCGATCGCCGCGACCCGCTCCGTCAGGTCGGTATAGAGGGCGACGTAGTGGCTCGTCGATCCCCGCTCGTCCTTCACGGCCGTGATCGACAGGAGGACCGGATAGACCTCGCCGTTGCTCCGCCGGTTGTGGATCTCTCCTCGCCACCGTCCCGTCCGGGCGATCGTCGCCCACATCTGACGGTAGAACGCCCGATCGTGGTGTCCCGACCCGAGGAACCGGGGGGTCCTCCCGAGCACCTCCTCCGCCGCGTATCCGCTCATCGTCTCGAAGGCCCGGTTCACGAGCAGGATGCGCTGGTCGGCCCCGGCCAGCAGGACGCCGTCGGCGCTCCCCTCGAGGACGTGCGACCAGAGGCGCTGTCGCTCCTCGGCGAGCTTCGTCTCCGTCACGTCCCGGACGACGCCGAAGACGCCGACGGGGCGGCCGGAGTCGTCGCGAACGAGCTCCGAGGTCGCGTTCAGCCAGCGGACCTCGCCGGAGGGGTCGAGGACGCGGTACTCGTGGCCTCCGGCCGCCTGACCGTCCCAGTTCGCCGCCGCGAGCGCGCGCATCCGCTCCCGGTCGTCCGGGTGGACCCGCTCGAGGAACGACTCGTTCGACGGGGTGAAGGTCTCCGGCGTCACGCCGAAGAGCCGGTAGTGCCCGTCGGACCAGCTGAGCTGCTGCGTCTCGAGGTCGCCGTAGAAGCTCCCGGTCCGCCCGATCGTCTCCGCGTCGGAAAGCCGGCGGGCCGTCACCTTCAGCGCCTCCTCGGCGCGCTGCCGCTCGACCTCCCTGTCGCGCGCCGCGAGGGCGAAGCCGAGGTCTTCGGCGAGGCCCGCGAGAAGCCGGACGATCTCGTCGTCGAAGTAGCCCTTCCGATGCGCCCCGACGGCGAGCGCGCCTCGCGGCCCCGCGGCTCCGGGGATCGGGAACGCGGCGAGCGACTCGAGCCCGAAGCGCCGCGCCGCCTCGTGCCAGACGGTCGTCGAGGCGTCGGAGAGGTAGTCGTTCGCGACGACGGGATGCCCTTCGCGAATGGCGTCGACGGTCGGCCCGTGGCCCGAGGGCGCCTCCGGGTCGAGCGTCAGTGCGGCCTCCCCGATGATCGCCGCCGCCGGCCCGGCGACGGCGAGCGCCCGGAGCTCCCCGTCGGCGGTCGCCTCCGAGACCCATACGAGACGGAAGTCGGCCACCTCCACCGCGATCTCGCAGACCCTTCGGGCGAGACGGTCCGATTCGGGCGTCCGCACGATCGCCGCGTTCGCCCGCGAGAGGAGCTCGTAGAGCTGGTTCAGCCGGCGGATCCGCTCGTCCGATTCCTTCCGTTCGGTGATGTCGCGGATG